>CAMZLK010000098.1 GCA_947311475.1 uncultured Desulfocapsa sp. | reverse complement strand
TCGTAAAAAGGTCAATTGAGAGATGGCTAAGTAAAAAACTTCAGATGCGAGGCGCGTATTTTTTGTTTGATTTCGGCGTACTAGGGTACGTCGTAATTAAACAAAAAATGCAGCAACGAAGCAGGTGAAGAGTTTTTACGACGCCATCAACGAAGGGTGTTTATGAAAGAAAAATACCATCGTAACTACTCACGGGGTAAGCGACTTACTTTCGCGAACCACTGTTTTTGTAACTGCTTACAGGGTGCTAAAACTTTTCACAGGCAGGCTGGTGCAGCGTATAAGTCATACGTAAGTCGGTGTGACCGCGGAAAAATGCGGTGCTCTGTGAGCAGTTACATGCCATCAATATTTATTTTTCGCACTTTATTTGGGAACAGAGGATTATAGCAAGAATTTTTTCATGAATCTTTCTACGATTACCAGGAGTTCGGAGCTTTCTTCATAGAATTGTTTCTGGAAAAAAGAATTTCCGGAGATCATGGCTGACAGCGTTTTGTACTGTTGTTTCCGAAAGAGGCAGAGGCATGGGATGTCCAATCTTTCAGCAGCAGCCAATTCGTATCCCACTCCAAGGGAAGGAGTGGAAACTTCAGCAATGAATACATCGGTTTTTTCTAACCATTGCATATCTCTTTCATAGATTGCATTTTCTGAAAGAAATTGTTCTTCTTTGAGGAGTGTCTCGTTCCCAACATGTTCGGTGAGAACTGTCCCGTAAATGCTTAGCAACTGTATGAGTTGCTGATATATCCCGGCATCGTCACGGCCTCCCCGAATAGCACCGGCAAAATATATGTTCATGTATTCATAAGATTAACGTAAGTAAACTGCAAGTAAGTGCCTCGAAGGTCTCTCTTCGTTCACTACCTGTTTTTTACTGCAGGAATTATGGAGTACGGCACTGATTCAAAGGTTCTTTAAATTCAATCGTTTAGGTCGTGAGTGCTTGTACTTTTTGCTTTCATTTCAGCAAGAAATTCATTCCTCCAACCTTTTTTCTGTCGTGATGTTGAAGGAGAACTGTTTTTAACAAATCTCATAAGCTCATTCTTGTTGCCAATGAGGGGCGGATGGATGCCATTCACATCACTTTTTAGCCGTATATAATTAAGGAGATTTGTGAAGGCCGCTTTTTCTTTTTTATTAAGCGTGACCCTGCGAAGGAGTGGAGGGCATTCTTCTTCCGGTTTCTCCATGCCCAAATTCACCAGTTGAATGATTTTCTTACCATATGAGTTGACGCTTTTCGCTGAAATCTCGCCACAATTCTGAATCGCCTGCGGATCACGCAGAAGATCTTTTGCAATGTTCAAGAGCACGTTGTCTTTTATGATGTGTCCGCGTGGCTTATTCTGTTTTCTGGCTTCTGTTTCACGCCAGGTGCAGAGCTCCTGAAGAACGGAAAGTGACCTGCAGTTAAGTCCGCTGCTGCCCTTTATTTTTGTGTACCGTTTTGTGTCATCAATACCGATATAGTTGTCGGGAGAATCAAATCTTGCAAGTTCTGCCGCGAGCCATGGTTGTGCTTCCGGTAGGACCCGTGCCTGCAATAGAACCCTCATGGCACGTAAATAGCGAACATCGTTTTTGGCATATTCCTCTTGGGCTCTGCTCAGTGGGCGCTTGAGCCAGTTGGTACGAGTTTCGTTTTTTTCAAGTTTTATGTCGAGCAGGAACTGTAAAAGATCAGCAAGAGAAAGTGTGGAACTCAAGCCTCCAAATCCGGCTGCAAGTCTGGTGTCAAAGATATTTTTAGGATTGTGTTCAGTTGCCATACGTAAAATGCTAAGATCTTGAGGGGCATCATGAAATATTTTGACAACTGCAGGATCAGCGAGTAATTGTCCTAGTGGTGAAAGATCATCCAGGGCACAGGGGTCGATGAGGAAACACTCTTCATCGGATAGACCTAGCTGGATCAGGCCAAGTTTGGGATAGTAGGTTCGTTCCCATATGAATTCTGTGTCCAGGGCTATTGCATCTGCTTTACGTGCTCTGTCTATGAGGGCTTGAAGATCTTTTGCTGTTGTAATCATCTGATTCTGCCAGTTGAGATTTTGTTTTAGGTAAACGCTTTAATACATAGACCCAACTAAAACTATGATTTACAAAAAATACAAGGATTAAACGCTTGATTTGATTTTTTATATTTTAAAACGCATTGGATTGATGGTTCCCACCCTGTTCGGAGTAATGCTGCTCACTTTTATTGTGACTCAGTTTGTACCCGGGGGGCCTGTGGAACAGTTGATGTCCCAGATGGAAGGGCTTGGTAAGGGCGGGGAGGTATCCTCCATGGGGAGTTCCATGTACCGCGGGGACTCCGGACTGGATGCGGATCGTGTGGAGCAGTTGAAAGTGCTGTATGGTTTTGATAAACCGCCAGTGACACGTTTTTTTGATATGATGAAAAGTTATCTGGTTTTTGATTTTGGTACATCTTATTATTACCATCAATCTGTTGTGGACCTGGTTATCTCGAGGATGCCTGTCTCCATGTCTCTTGGCTTATGGAGTTTTATTATTGTGTATGGGGTCTGTATCCCCCTGGGGATCAGCAAAGCTGTTCGTGACGGTTCCCGGTTTGATGTTTTGAGTTCCACTGCAATTTTAATTGGTTATGCGATACCTGGCTTTGTACTGGCCATTGTCCTTATTGTTCTGTTTGGTGGGGGCTCGTTCTGGAATATCTTTCCTCTGCGGGGAATTGTATCAGACGGTTGGTCTGAAATGACCATGATGAATCAGATTCTTGATTATCTCTGGCATATGGTGCTCCCGATAACTTCCGGTGCTGTTGGAAGTCTTGCCGTGATGACCATGCTCACCAAAAACTCTTTCCTTGAGGAGATACGTAAACAGTATGTTCTCACCGCAAGGGCCAAGGGCTTAAGTGAGCAGCAGGTTTTGTATAAACATGTGTTTCGTAATGGGATTATTCCCATTATAACGGGATTTCCGGGGTACTTTATTGGGGCATTCTTCACAGGAAGCCTCCTCATTGAAACAATTTTTTCACTCGATGGGATGGGACTTCTTGCCTATCAATCGGTACTGAATCGAGATTACCCTGTGGTGCTCGGAACCTTATATTTTTTCACTATTATTGGTCTGTTTTCCCGTCTGCTCTCAGATTTGAGTTATGTGGTGGTTGACCCAAGGATTAGTTTTGACAGCAGCAATTGAAAAACAGAATCGGGAAAAATCCATTAGTCTTGCGAGGAGGAGGTGGCATAGATTCTGCCGGAATCGCAGAGGATTCTACAGCCTCATTATTTTTGCATTCTTTTTTATTACAAGTTTGTTTGCAGAATGTATATCAAATGATAAACCCTTATTGATAATATATGACGGAAGGCCCTATTTTCCATTATTTGTCGAATATCCTGAAACCACATTTGGCGGAGATTTTGAGACAGAAGCAGATTATCTTGACCCATATATAGATGAAATCCTTAGTAGTAATGGAAACAAGGTCTACTTTCCATTAAATAAGCACAGCTATCAATCCATAAATTTTACCATTGATGGCCCTGTTCCTTCCCCTCCCACAAAAGATAACATCCTCGGCACCGATGATCGTGGACGCGATGTCTTTGCCCGCCTACTTTATGGCTTTCGATTGAGTGTACTGTTTGGTTTTGCTCTCACTGCCGTGGGTACTTTTGTGGGTATAGTTGCCGGGGCAGTTCAGGGCTATTTTGGTGGGCGAACCGATCTGTTTTTTCAGAGGTTTATTGAGATTTGGGGAGCCATGCCAGAACTCTATCTTCTTATCATTTTTGCCTCCATCTTCAAACCAAGTGTTCTGTTGCTTCTTATACTATTATCACTTTTCAGCTGGATGGGATTATCCGACTATGTGCGGGCAGAATTTTTAAAAGGCAGGAATATGGAATATGTGAAGGCTGCAAGAGCTCTTGGGGTAAGGAATGTAACAATAATGTACAGGCATCTTCTCCCCAACGGGATGACCCCTGTTATTACCTTCTTACCATTTAGAATGTCAGCTTCCATTCTTGCCCTCACAAGTCTTGATTTCCTCGGTCTTGGAGTGCCACCATCCACCCCAAGTCTTGGAGAACTCCTGGCTCAGGGGAAGGCAAATATAGATGCCTGGTGGTTGTCGCTTTCCACTTTTCTTGTTCTTGTTGGCACTTTGGTTCTTCTGATTTTTATTGGCGAGGCGCTTCGGGAAACTTTTGACCCAAGGAAAAACTAGTTTTGTTCTGTCTGAATTGTTCTCAAGCATTGACATTCCTTATTTCAGCTTCTATCTTAATGGCTTGTGATTGTATTAATCGGAAAACACTTTAATTGTTTATGTGTTCTCTTGAACCCGAAAGGATCTTTATATTAAGTACATGCAGCAAAATTCCATAGCCCGATTAGGAAACACAGGACTCTCTACGGTCTCTGATCTTGGTCGTATGGGCTTATATTTATTACAGATGATTCAGGGATGTTTTCGTTTCCCTTTTCGTTTTTCCGAGTTTATGCGTCAAATGCATTTTATTGGCGCAGGTTCACTTGTTGTAATCTTTTTTACGGCTGCTTCCACTGGTATGGTACTGGGACTGCAGGGCTATTATTCTTTGCATAAGTTTGGTGCCGAGGGAATGCTTGGTTCGGCCGTGTCCCTCACCCTTATCATGGAACTCGGGCCTGTACTTACAGCTTTGATGGTTGCAGGCCGTGCCGGATCTGCAATGTGTGCAGAACTGGGAATCATGCGAATTTCTGAACAGATTGATGCACTCGATTGCATGGCTGTTGATCCTTTTCGCTATCTTATCTCTCCAAAACTTGTGGCAGCAATTATCTCCGTTCCATTGCTCACGGCTCTTTTTGATGTTGTGGGGATTGCAGGAGGCTATGTTGCAGGCGTGCAACTTATGGGGGTGAACCCTGGCAGTTTCATTGATGGAATGCAAAACAGTGTAACCAATCATGATATCTGGCTTGGTACTGTTAAGTCCTTTGTGTTCGCTTTAATCATTGTCTGGATATGCACAGGACGAGGATATTTTGTACATATGATCAAAGGCGTTGGCTATGGTGCCCGCAGTGTTTCAAAAGTAACAACCCAGGCTGTTGTATTGTCTTCCATTTCTGTTCTGGTTCTTGATTATTTGATTACGGCGATTCTCATATGAATACCATAGGAATAGAGTTTAAAGATGTTGAGAAATCTTTTGTCAAAGATGATGGCAGCAGGCAAATCATCCTTGATAAGGTGAATTTTACTATTCCTGCAGGGAAAACCACCGTTATTGCAGGAGGCAGCGGGACTGGTAAGAGTGTGACCTTAAAACTCATACTTGCTCTTCTGCGAGCTGATGGCGGGCAGATATTTGTGGGTGGAGAAGACATTACGATGGCCAGGGGCAGAAAACTTAAAGAATTACGGACCAGGTTTGGAGTTCTTTTTCAGGGGGCTGCACTTTTTGATTCAATGTCTGTGTTTGATAATGTTGCCTTGCCGCTTCGTGAGAGAACCAAAAAAACAGAAGCAGACATTAAAGCTCAGGTATTGTCAAGCCTTGAGCAACTTGAGCTTTTGGGGCATGAAAATAAGTTTCCGGCACAGCTCAGTGGTGGAATGAAAAAAAGAGCAGGACTTGCAAGGGCATTACAGTTAAAACCTGAAATAATGCTGTTTGACGAGCCAACCACCGGCCTTGATCCGGTGATGACCCAGGAAATTTATCAGTTGTTTGCCCGTACCCAGGAACAGGTTGGTTACACCTCAATAATAGTCAGCCATGATATACCTAAGATTTTTAATCTGGCTGATCAGGTGATTGTTCTTCATAAAGGGGTTGTCGATGTCTTTCCTTCCCCTGAAGCTATTCAATGGTCGCAGAAACCCCATATTCGTGAGTTTGTGAAAACTACTATGGGTGAAATTTATCAGAGTCATTTGGTGGAACAATGAAAAACGGTATGGAATTTTTAGTCGGCCTGTTTATGATTGCAGGTTTTGTAGCTTTTGCTTATCTGGCGCTGCAACTTGGCGAGGTATCCCTTTTCAGTGGCAGTAAAACCTATACTATAATTGCTCAGTTTGATAATATCGCAGGAGTTAAAAAAGGTTCCTCCGTTCAGGTGTCGGGAGTCGTTGTTGGTACGGTTTCTAAGATATGGCTTGATGATGATGGTGTTGCAAATGTGGCATTGCAGGTTGATAAGGATCTTGAACTGTCCATTGATACCATGGCCTCGGTGAAGTCTCAGGGCTTAATTGGCGACAAGTTTATCGCATTGAGTCTTGGTGGAGATGACGAGCTTTTTAAAGATGGCGGTGTTTTAACTGATACCGAATCGTCAGTGGATATAGAGTCTCTTATCAGTAAATTTGCCTTTGGCGGCGTGAAATAGCGGTCAGATGCTTAATACTTTTTCAACTCTTATGAAAACATACAATAGACACACTTTGCTGCTCTTGTTGGTTCTAACTGGACTTACTTGTTTTGGATGCGCCAAACAAGACACCAGTACTCATGAAATGCAGAATACAGATGGTTCTGAAATTAATACAGCTACAGTGGTCGATGAAAGGGTCGATGAGATGGATATGCTGCTAAGCGATGATTTTTTCGAGAACGATTCTGTTTCAGATGACAAGTATTATGATCCGCTGGAACCTGTTAATCGAATATTTTTCGAATTTAACGATAAACTCTATTATTGGGTTCTGAATCCTGTCAGTAATGCATACAGTGCCGTTGTTCCATTTGACATACGTTATTCCATCGGTAATTTTGTAAATAATCTATCAGCTCCCATTCGTTTAGTGAATAATGTTTTACAGTGGAAAATAAAGGACGCGGGAATTGTTTTGTCACGGTTCCTGATAAATTCCACATTGGGCGTCTATGGCTTTGGTGATCCGGCATGGGTAGAATTCAATCTTGAGCCAAAGCCAGAAGACTTTGGACAAACTCTTGGTGTCTGGGGAGTTGGTGAAGGAATATATCTCTGTCTGCCGATACTTGGCCCCTCAAATTTACGTGATGCTGGTGGCTTTGCAGTGGATGCTTATACGCATCCAATGGTGTATTTTGTTGATGATATATTGTTGAGCGCTGGCTACTATTCAGGAAGCAGGGTGAATCTCCTTTCCCTGAACCCGGATGTGTATGAAGAATTGAAAAAATACTCTCTTGATCCCTATATTTCCATGCGTCAGGTGTATCTGGATTATCGGCGGGCTAAAATCCATGATACGAGATCACGCGTCAGGAGTGATAATGAGTTGTCCAGTGAACTTCAAAAGTGAGAAAATCGTAATGAAGATATCCCGTTTTTTTTATTTGGTTCTTTTTTTATTTTTCCTTGGAGGAACGCCAGGCATTGCATCTCCAGGGCCTACCGAAGATTTGAAGCCAACTCTTCAGGGAATGATTGATATACTTTGTGATCCTGCTTTCTCCGGAAATGAGAAGAGAGATGTGAGAAGAGAAAAAATAATGGATGTTGTTAGCAGAGGTTTTGATTTTAGAGAAATGTCAAAACTGGTATTAGGCCGGACATGGAGAAAAATTGACAGCCAGCAACGTGAATATTTCGAACAACTCTTTACCAGGCTTCTTGAAAATGCGTACATCGGTAAACTCGAAAAGTATACCGGGCAGGAGATAATTTATAAGGATGAGCGGATAAAAGGTAAAAAAGCAGCTGTTTCAACGGTCGTACAAAGCGTTGGAACACCACCTCTTCCCGTGACTTATGTGATGACTAAGACTTCTTCAGGGTGGCAGGTATATGACATAAATATTGAAGGGGTGAGTTTACTCAGAAATTACCGGGAACAGTTTAAATCCATACTTAGAAAAGAAAAATTTGATGGCCTTATCAAAGTGCTTGAAGATAAGAATACTTATTTTGATGGAGAGGCGACCAAGTAGTGGATACACTCCTGTCGAGATTAGGCATTCCAGATGCTGAGAAGAGAGTGTTTGTTTCACTGCTTTCGAATAAAGAACTGCGTGCAGGTGATGTTCTGTTTGAGTATGCTGATGTTGCTGAAGCACTCTATTTTTTGCAGGAAGGAAATCTGGCAGTACATAAATATACTGGTTTTCTAGAAAAAATGCAGGTAATTGCCTTGCTTGATCCTGGTACAGTGGTCGGTGAGGCAGCTCTTTTGGATGGGCATATACGGAAGACACGTGTCACCGCCATTAAGGACAGTATGCTTTTGTGTCTTAAGAACAATGATTTTGAAGTGTTTTGTAAAAAGTACCCCCAAAGCGGTTTTGTGTTTTTAGAATACCTGTTTTCTACCATTGCCTTGCGGCTTGAAAAGACCTCAGAGCGGCTTGCCCGCATCCTTTAATGCATTTTTAGGTGCATGTATTTCGTTGGTTTTACTATGATTTGGGTATTTATTATTTTTTTCTAGCCATTCTTCTGAAAATTGGGTATTTTTGTCAGTTTCGTTTTCTTATTTGATGGTTTCAGTTGTGGGGGGAAATGAAAATTGTACTTGTTGACATAACTGCAAAGAATCATCGTTTTAACATTGTAGAACCAGTTGTGTTTCTCGATGAAGGTGTGGAACAGACCGCAGATGTACAGGCAGAGTTTCTTGTCAGGCAAAACAAAGAAGATATGTATGGTCTTTGTGGTAACCTGAAAACACAAGTACTCAAAAGCTGCGACAGATGTGGAAAAGCAGTTCAATATTATATTGATGAAGATTTTCAGTACCAGCTTTTGTTGCAGGAAGAACCACAACTCGCCAGTGAGTATCATTGCAGTGATGAAGATTATGAGATGCTGTATCTTGCTGAACCGGAAATTGACAGCAGCGAGATCCTGTCGGAACAGCTTTTGCTGGCCTTACCGTTACACATAATATGTACTGATGACTGTAAAGGCTTGTGTGATCGGTGTGGCGTTGATTTAAATAATGAACAGTGTACCTGCAGGGAGAGTAACGAAAACTCTCCATTTGCAATATTAAAAAAATTACAGAAAAATTAGACAATTCATGTCGCGACAGCGGCATTGTATTTATTGGAGGATATAATCATGGCTTTACCTAAAAGAAGACATTCCCGCTCTCGTACCCGTAAAAGAAGATCCCACGATGCCTTATCAGCACCAGGGATTTCCACTTGTGCTGAATGTGGCGAACCTAAAATGCCTCATCGTATCTGTCCAAACTGCGGTATGTATAAAGGACGCTCTGTCTACAGTTTGGACGCAGAAATAGAGTAGGTCGTTTACCGTGCGTGTTGCCTTGGATGCCATGGGAGGAGACCATGGGCCCGATGAACAGATAGCCGGGGCAATACAGGCTCTAGAGGAGACTGATCTGCAAGTGACCCTGGTAGGGGATGAGTCTGCCATTCAATCCTGCCTTAACAGGCTTAGTCCTGATCCGGGTATTCTTTCCAGGCTGCAGATAGTTCATACCTCCGAAATGGTTGAAATGGGGGAGTCCCCCGTTGACGCCATTCGAAAGAAAAAAAACTCATCAGTAATGCTTGCCTTTGGTCTTGTCAAAAAAGGTGAGGCTCAGGCTGCCGTCAGTGCCGGTAATTCCGGTGCCACCTTGGCCGCAGCTCTTCGGAAACTAGGGCGGTTACAGAATGTAATTCGTCCTGGTATTGCCAACGCTTTCCCCACTTTGAAAAAACCTGTAGTTATGATGGATGTTGGAGCCAATGTAGATTGTCGGCCTCAGCATCTTTTTCAGTTTGCACTTATGGCTTCTGCTCTTTCCCATGTCTTTGATATTCAATCCCCCAAGGTAGGATTACTGAGTATTGGTGAGGAAAGTGGGAAAGGAAATCTTCTGGTTAAAGAGACCTATGCCATGCTTGCGGACAGTTCGTTGAACTTTATTGGTAATGTTGAAGGCAGAGATATTTTTCAAGGCAATGTTGATGTTATTGTCTGTGATGGCTTTGTCGGGAATATCTGTTTGAAAGTAAGTGAAGGTCTGGTTGAAGCTGCAACTGAGATGATACGCGCGGGAATTATGGGTTCGTTGAAAGCGAAAATCGGATATTTTTTGGCAAGACCAGTGTTCAGGAAGTTTAAAAAACGCGTAGATTATGCAGAGTATGGTGGGGCACCGTTGCTTGGAATAAATGGAACAGGGATTATTTGCCACGGTAAATCCAGTTCTTTTGCAATTAAAAATGCAATTATTGAAGCTGGAAAGATTGTGGAAAAAAAGGTAAACGAAAGAATAACAGAAAGCCTTGTCGAAAATATCGCTGTATCGGAGGTGAAGCAATAATGGGCTCGATTATCCTTGGAACAGGCTCGTGTCTTCCTGAGAGGGAAATGTCTAATCATGATCTTGAAAAACTGGTTGACACAAGCGACGAATGGATTGTTAGCCGTACCGGTATTGAAACCCGCCGTATTAGTGGAAAAGGTGAGGAAACATATATTCTCGCTGCAACTGCTGCAGGTAACGCTCTGGAAATGGCACAACTTACGGCTGATGATATTGATCTTATAATTGTTGCTTCCATGAGTGCACATATGATCATGCCCTCCTGCGCCTGTTTTGTTCAAAAAGAGCTTGGTGCAAAAAAAGCATTTGCCTATGATATTAATGCAGCCTGTTCAGGTTTTTTGTTCGCCCTTGATAATGGGGATAAATATCTTCGTGTTGAACAGAATAAGAAAATTCTTGTAATTGGCGCTGAAACACTTTCCAGCAGGACAAACTGGCAGGATAGGAATACATGTATTCTTTTTGGTGATGGTGCGGGAGCCGTGGTGCTGGAGTATCAAGAAGATACGAGAGGTGTTGTTGCATCCGAGCTTTTTTCAGATGGCAGTCTTTGGAATCTTCTCTATATGCACAATGCGCCATCGTATAATCCGGAACTTGAACAACCTGATTACCCAGGGGCTCATATTATGATGGAAGGAAGAGAGGTTTTTAAATATGCCGTTAAGGCGATGGAAGGAGCAATCCGGGCTCTACTCGTTCGGGAAAACATCGGAATTGACTCAATAGATCTGATGATTCCTCATCAGGCGAACATTCGCATACTTAAAAAACTCGTTTCCCGTCTTGGTATTGATCAAGAAAAAGTGTTCATAAATGTACAGAAATATGGTAATACATCAGCGGCTTCTATCCCCATTGCCCTTGATGAAGCAAACCGTGAGGGCAAGCTTACTCGTGGTGATTTACTTTTGGTTTGTTCCTTTGGTGGAGGGTTTACCTGGGGGGCATCTTTGCTTAGGTGGTAACAGGAGAGACGATGGATTATTTTCTTACAGAAGAACAGAGCATGATAGTGGAAATTGCGAAGCAGATTACTGACGAGCAGATCATACCTAATCGTGCAGAGTTGGATGAAAAAGACGAATTTCCCCGAGAGATTCTTGAGAGCATGGGCCAGGCGGACCTCTTTGGTGTACCTATTCCGGAAGAGTATGGTGGTTTTGGAGGCGGATGCTTCGATATCGTTTTAGCCCTTGAACAACTTGGCCGTGGCTGTATCGGTGTTGCCACTGCTTTTGCTGCAAGTTCACTTGGTATTTATCCCATCATGATTTCAGGTTCTGAAGAGATGAAGCAAAAGTATTTGCCCGATGTTGCAGCTGGTAAACACTTTGCAGCATTTGGACTCACCGAAGCCAATGCCGGATCTGATGCCTCGGGAATTCAGACAACGGCAGTGCTTGATGGTGACGAGTATGTATTGAACGGCACCAAACAGTGGATTACCAATGGAGGTGAAGCCCAGATTTATACAGTGGTTGCCATAACAGACAGATCAAGGGGGGCACGTGGTGCTTCCATGTTTGTAGTGGAAGAAGGTGATCCAGGGTTTTCGTGTGGTCCCAAAGAGAAGAAAATGGGAATCCGTGCATCGTCCACAACGGAACTGATTTTTAAGGACTGTCGGATTCCAAAAGACCGGCTTATCGGAAGACAGGGGACAGGGTTTATTACTGTTATGAAAACCCTCGATTCCTCAAGACCTGGCATTGCAGCATTAGGGCTTGGTATTGGTCAGGCGTGTATTGATGAAGCAACAACATATGCCAAGCAGAGGGTTCAGTTTGACAAACCCATTATAGGGTTTCAGGCAATTCAGCATATTCTTGCTGATATGGCGATTCAGTTAGAAGCTTCCAGGGCTCTTGTTTACGCATCTGCCAAACATATTGATGCGCACCCCAAGGATATGTCTAAAGTGTCTTCCATGTGCAAAGTAATGGCGACTGATATGGCAATGAAGGTTAGCACCGACGCTGTCCAAGTGATGGGTGGATATGGTTATATGCGTGAATATCCTGTTGAAAAAATGATGCGTGATGCTAAGATTCTCCAGATCTACGAAGGAACCAATCAAGTTCAGCGAAATGTAATTGGCCAGGAATTAAACAAAGAATACTCCCGCAAATAATATATTTTATCAATATGAAAATCATTGTCTGTATAAAACAGGTTCCTGATGCCAAAGATGTACGTCTTGATCCGGAAACCAATACTCTGGCTCGAGAGGGTGTACAATCCATTATGAACCCTTACGACCAGCATGCAGTTGAAGAGGCTGTCAGTCTCAAAGAACAGCTTGGTGGAGAAGTCACAGTGCTCAGCATGGGCCCACCTCAGGCTGAAGAGGTTCTGAAACAGGCGATTTCCTGTGGTGCTGATAATGCGGTACTTATCTCTGATCGCGCTTTTGCCGGTGCCGACACCTGGGCGACATCCTATACCCTTGCCAAGGCTGTTCAGAAAATCGGGAAATTTGATCTAATCCTTTGCGGAAAACAGGCAATTGATGGTGATACAGCACAGGTTGGCCCTGGGCTTGCCATTCAGCTGGAGATTCCCTTTGTTACCTGTATTCAGAAAATACGTGAGGCAAATGATACAGAGCTTGTTATGGAACGTATGATGGATGACGGCTATGATGTGATTGCCGCCAATTATCCGGTTCTTTTAACTGTAGTCAAAGATATCAATCAGCCCCGTGTCCCTTCCCTTAAAGGAAAGATGAAGGCAAAAAAAGTTCAGATTCAAGTTCTGTCTGCCGAAGATGTGGGAGCCGATTCAACAAAGATTGGGTTGGCTGGATCTCCAACTCAGGTTGTAGATGTCTTTCCTCCACCACCTCGTGGAGAGAGATCCCTTTTAACCGGTACAATTGATGAACAGGTTGAACAGCTAGTGAAAAAACTTGCTGCGTATATCTAGGAGCTCGTCCGAGAATGTCCTTTATCCAAACTCTTCAGAATTATCAAAAAATAATGCTCGCAATATTAAATGTATGGCTGTGTGTGTTTTTGAAAAATTCTTCGATTTTAACCAAAACGCCTATTCTTGGACAATCTAGGTAGACAGGAGAAATAAAGAATCATGCTGATTGTAGATAATGAACTGTGTATCGGATGCGGTGCCTGTGAAGAAAATTGTGCTTTTGCGGCTATTGAAGTAGTCGATGGAATTGCTGTTGTGGGGGATGCCTGTACGCTATGTGGTGCTTGTGTCGATTGTTGTGAAGTTGACGCTTTAACAATTGAAGGTGCCGAAAAAAGTGTTCAGATGGACCTTGCCAGCTGGAATGGTGTCTGGGTTTATTGTGAATTTAGAGCGGGTACGCTAGCCACTGTTGCACTTGAACTTCTTGGAATTGGCCGAAAGCTGGCTGATGCAAGAGGAGTTAAGCTTTCCGCAGTTTTAATTGGTAGTGGAACTGATAACAGTGCGGAAAAATTAATTGCCCATGGTGCAGATATTGTATACCGTGCAGATGATGAGGCTCTCACCTATTTTACCGATGAAACCTATGGTGCTGTGCTGACAAAACTTATACAGGAACATAAGCCTGAGATAGTATTAGCTGGCGCCACTGCAATTGGGCGTTCTTTTATTCCCGGTGTTGCGAATACTCTTGGGGCAGGACTTACCGCTGATTGTACTCAACTTGGAATACGTGAAACAGATGGAGCCTTACTGCAAACCAGACCTGCTTTTGGTGGCAATATCATGGCAACCATTGAGTGCCCTAATTCACGGCCACAGATGTCGACAGTTCGTCCAAATGTTATGAAGGAACTGGAGTTTGATGCCAGTCGAAGCGGTGACATCATTGATGTTACGCTTGATCCTGCCATGTTGAAATCAAGGGTTCGTGTGCTTGAGTCTGTTATTGCTGAACAGGATGATGTTAATATTCAGGAATCTGACATTCTTGTTGGGGGAGGACGTGGGCTTGATAATGAGAAGGGTTTTGAGCTCATTCGTGAACTCGCCACAAGTTTAAAAGGTTCTGTCTCAGCCAGTCGTGCTGTGGTTGATGCTGGATGGATAGGGTATCCACACCAGGTTGGGCAGACAGGAAAGACTGTTGCCCCGAAACTATATATTGCTTGTGGTATTTCCGGCGCCATTCAGCATGTCGCAGGAATGCAGTCTTCTGAGACAATTGTTGCAATTAATCGTGATAAAAATGCTCCCATTTTTGATGTGGCAGACTTTGGTATAGTGGGTGATTTATTTGAGGTACTGCCAAAATTAATTAAACAAATAGAGGAACAGCGATAGTAATGAGTTTAGAAGGAAAGAACGCCTTAGTTACCGGTGGCAGCAGAGGAATAGGCCGTGCTGTATCCATTCGATTGGCCGCCATGGGAGCACATGTGATAATTAATTACGTGAGTAACCCTGATGCTGCAAGGGCCACAGAGGAAATAATTACAAACGCCGGTGGGACTGCCGAAATATTAGCTTTTAACGTGAGTATTGCAAGTGAAGTTCAGGCTGCCATCAAACAACTAATCAACGACAAAGGATCTCTTGATATTCTTGTAAACAATGCGGGAATCACTCGAGATGCTTTAATGGCTAGAATGAAAGAAGACGATTGGGATGCAGTGCTTGATACGAATTTAAAAGGTTCTTTTATTTGTTCAAAAGCCGCAGTACGTTCCATGATGAAAAAGAAATGGGGCCGTATTGTGAATATTTCCTCTGTCATCGGTTTTGCTGGAAATGCAGGTCAAGTCAATTATGCATCTGCTAAAGCTGGAATACAGGGACTTACAAAATCCATGGCACGTGAATTTGCAACACGCAATATTAATGTGAACAGTGTGGCCCCTGGGTATATTGAAACTGATATGACCCGGGATCTTTCTGAAGATATACAAGAAATGATAAAGGCAGAAATTCCACTTGCCCGCCTTGGCAATCCGGATGATGTTGCAGCAGCTGTTGCATATCTGGTTAGTGAGGATGGAAGTTACATTACTGGGCAAACCATTCATGTGAATGGTGGTATGTATATGTGATTTACAGTTTGGCATGAGTTTGGTATGAATACTTCTCATGTCTATTAACGAATACTCGGGTGCAACCCGTGATTATTAAAATATTATAAAAAAACAGGAGTTTAAAATGGCAATTGAACAACAGATGGTTGATATTATTGTTGAGCAGTTGAGTGTAGATAAAGATAAAGTCGTTTCTGGTGCATCTTTTGTTGATGATCTTGGAGCTGATTCACTTGATCTTGTTGAGCTCATTATGGCCATGGAAGAGGAATTTGATGTTGAGATTCCAGATGAGGAAGCTGAAAAGATTGCCACTGTTCAGAATGCCATCGATTACGTGAATAACTTGAAATAAATATCCTTTGGGAACTTTTTTAAGTTTCTAATGCAGATAAACTGCAAGTAAGTGCCTCGAAGGTCTCTCTTCGTTCGCTATCTGTTGCTATTCATAACGTTTTGATATTTTTTACTCTCACATATTCTTGTTTGTTATTGCAGGAATCATGGAGTAAGGCACTATTATTGGTAGAGGATTTCAATGCTTAAACGTAGAGTTGTGGTTACCGGGATTGGTTTGGTAAGCCCATTGGGAACAGGAAAAGAAAAATCCTGGAACAATCTTATAAACGGTAACAGTGGTGTAGGCCCAATCACACGATTTGATGCTTCGGAGATGCGATCTCAGATTGCAGCTGAAGTCACGGATTTTGAGCCACTTGATCATTTTGACAAAAAGAGTGCAAAGCATCTCGATCTTTTTGTTCAGTATGGAATTGTTGCTGCCAGGTTTGCAGTGGAAGACAGTGGGCTCTCTGTCACGGATCAGAATCGTGAGAGAGTAGGTGTCATCACTGGTTGTGGAATGGGAGGTTTACCGACCATTGAAAAAAACCACAGCGTTTTTCTTGGACGTGGATCAAAGAGGATTTCGCCATTCTTTATACCCATGGCCATTCCAAATATGGCATCAGGACATATCTCCATGCAGATTGGTGCAAAGGGACCTAACTTGGCTCTTTCTACCGCTTGTGCTGCAGGAACTCACGCTGTCGGTGATGCTATGCGCTCCATAGCTTTTGGATACAGCGATGTGGTGATCACTGGTGGCACTGAATCTGTAATTTGTCCACTGGGTGTTGGTGGGTTTGCTTCCATGAAGGCTTTGTCCACCAGAAATGATGATCCTGCAAAGGCATCTCGTCCGTTTGATAAAGATAGAGACGGTTTTATTATCGCTGAAGGTGCTGGTATGCTTGTTCTTGAAGAGCTGGAACATGCACTTGCAAGGGGCGCTGATATTTACGCCGAGGTCATAGGGTCTGGTGCATCAAGTGATGCCCACCATATAGCAGCACCTCCTGAGGATGGAAATGGTGCTGTCAGGTGTATGCAGGCGGCATTGGAAGATGCTGGGATTAAACCTGATGAAATTGATTATATCAATGCTCATGGGACCTCAACGCCATTAAATGATCGCTGTGAAACTGCTGCCATAAAAACAGTTTTTGGCGAGCATGCTAAAAAACTTGCGATCAGTTCCACAAAATCCATGACTGGTCATGCACTAGGTGCTGCTGGCGGATTGGAAGCAGCTTTTCTTGCAATGACAATTAAAGAGCAAATCGCTCCGCCAACCATTAACCTGGAAACACCCAGTGTTGAATGTGATCTTGATTATATTCCACATGTAGCCAGAAAAATGAAAATAAACCATGCCATTTCAAGCTCTTTTGGCTTTGGCGGAACTAATGGCGTTGTGGTTTTGAAGCGTTTTGATTCCTAAATTACGGATACAGAGGATTAAGTGAAAATAGCAATAGGTTCTGACCACGGCGGATTCGCATTGAAAGAAGTCATACTTTCACTGTTACAGGAGCTTGGTCATGAAATTAATGACGTGGGTTGTTACAGCCTTAACTCTGTCGATTATCCTGACTTTGCAGATATGGTCGCTGAACAGGTTGTGAAAGGTGATGCCGAAAAAGGAATACTGATCTGTGGCACCGGAATTGGGATGTCAATGGCCGCCAATAAGCATCATGGTATAAGGGCTGCACTTTGTAATGGCCACTATACTGCCAGCATGAGTCGTGAACATAATGATGCAAATATCCTCTGCATGGGGGAAAGAGTTATCGGCCCTGGAGTTGCTGAAGAAATAGTTCGTATATGGTTGAATACATCTTTTGAAGGTGGAAGGCACCAAAGACGAATAGGGTTGTTTAGTTAAGGGTTTTTATTATGTATTAATAGTAAAACCGGCATGCCTTTTTTTTTGGTTTTGCCGGTTTTTTCGTCTGTTCTATACAAGTTTATGTGGAATGGATGTCATTCGAATACTACGAGAGAACTGTATATGGCTTCCTTGCAAAATACCGATCCGGATATCTATAATTGTATTAATCAGGAATATGATCGACAAAATAGTCAATTGGAGCTTATTGCATCAGAAAACATAGTATCTGCTGCAGTACTTGAAGCTCAAGGATCTATATTTACTAATAAATATGCCGAAGGCTATCCAAAGAAACGTTATTACGGTGGATGCACCCATGCTGATGAAGTTGAAACGTTAGCGATTGATCGGGCAAAAGAAATTTTTGGGGCAGATTATGCCAATGTGCAACCCCATTCAGGATCTCAGGCGAATATGGCAGTCTATTTTGCCACCTTGAAGCCAGGAGACAAAGTTTTAGGGATGGATCTCTCCCACGGAGGACATCTTACCCACGGCAGTAGAGTTAGTTTTTCTGGTCAACTGTTTAACTTTATCTCATATGGTGTGGATAAGGTAACTGAACAAATAGACATGGAAGAAGTTGAACGTATCGCCTTTGAAAATCGTCCCAAAATGATTGTTGCAGGTGCATCTGCTTATTCGCGTTTTATTGATTTTGAAGGTTTCAGCAAGATTGCAAATCAGATAGGTGCTCTGTTTATGGTTGATATGGCACATATTGCAGGGCTTGTTGCAGCAGGTGTTCATCCTTCACCAGTACCACATGCTGATTTTGTAACAACCACCACTCATAAAACCATGCGAGGGCCTCGAGGAGGACTCATCCTTGCTAAGGAAAAGTGGGGGAAAAGTATCGATTCCAAAATCTTCCCTGGTATCCAAGGTGGGCCATTGGTACACGTGATTTCAGCCAAAGCTGTTAGTTTCAAAGAAGCCCTTGATGATTCATTTAAAACCTATCAGCAACAGGTTGTTGACAATGCTGCAGCGCTTGGAAAAAATCTTGTTGGGAAAGGATTCAGGCTTGTATCAGGTGGAACTGATAATCATCTTATTTTGGTCGATTTATGCAGTAAAGATATAACAGGAAAAGAGGCTGAGAAACTCCTTGAGCAGGCTGGGCTCACTACTAACAAGAATGCCATACCGTTTGACAAGGAAGCTCGCTTTGTTACCTCTGGCATACGAATAGGCACACCAGCCGTTACCACTCGAGGATTGAAAAATGAAGAGATGGGTCTTATTGCAGATTGGATTGATCGTGTTCTCACGGAACGCAGTACCGAAGTGATGTCTGCTGTTCGTGAAGAAGTACGGTCTCTGTGTGAAAGGTTTCCTTTGTCAAATGTTTTCTAACACGGATAAACCGCAAGTAAGTGCCTCGAAGGTCTCTCTTCGTTCGCTATCTGTTGCTTATGCTAATAATTTGAGTTTGAAACACTTTTGATTTTCTTGTTTTTTATTACAGTTTTTCAGGAGTAAGGCACTATACATATGACAACACAGCCATAGGAGTTTTTATGAAATGCCCATATTGTGGTCATCTTGATAATAAGGTCATTGATTCCCGTTTAAATAAAGAAAGCACCATTACAAGACGTCGTCGTTCCTGTATCTCATGTGAACAGCGTTTCACCACTTATGAGCGGCTTGAGGTTATGTTGCCTATGCTTGTGAAAAAAGATGGGCGTAGAGAGGTTTGGGACAGACAGAAAATAGTAGTAGGTCTTGAAAAAGCCTGCGAAAAACGACCTGTTAGTTGTGATGATATCGATTCCTTTGTTGATGGAATTGAGAGTAAATTGCAGGACTACCCTTCTAAAGAAGTACCGGCAAATGTGATTGGAGAATGGGTTATGGCCGAACTTCCAAGTCTTGATGAGGTTGCTTATGTGCGGTTTGCATCTGTATATAGACAATTTAAAGATGTAAATGAATTTATGGATGAATTAAAAGGTTTGCTCGATTCAAGGGGAGAAGATGAACCCGATGAAGAAGCTTGAGAACGATTTTTCTGAATCGGATATTTACCATATGCGCCTTGCACTGGATCAGGCGAAAAAAGGGCTTGGTAGAACATCTCCAAATCCATGCGTTGGCGCTGTTATTGTTAAGGATGAAAAGATCATCAGTCGTGGATATCACAAGAAAGCAGGGGGGCCTCATGCAGAGATTCATGCCCTACGAAAAGCGGGTGAACAAACAGCAGGCTCCACAATATACGTAACCCTTGAGCCTTGTAATCATACAGCAAAAACTCCGCCATGTAGTCATGCTGTTGTTGCAGCTGGGATTAAAAGAGTCGTGGTGGGTATGAAAGATCCTAATCCACTGGTTAATGGGAGTGGTAACACATATCTTCTTGAGCATGGATTAGAAGTCTTGAGCGGCGTTCTTGAAAAAGAATGCATTGAAATAAACCGTCCTTTTATAAAACATATCAGTACGGGAAGACCTTTTGTCGTCATGAAAGCCGGAATGAGTCTTGATGGGAAGTTAAATTATCAGGCAGGTGTACCTGGAAAAATGACTGGTGAAAAAAGCCATCGCCGCCTCCATGAGCTGCGAAACACTCTTGATGCAATTCTTGTCGGCAGCGGGACGGTAATCGCCGATAATCCATCCCTTACGACCCGGTTTGTTAAAAATGGTAGAGATCCAGTACGAGTAATCCTTGATAGTACTTTAAGTTTATCCCTGGAATCCAAGGTTCTTCATCTCAAATCGTCTGCACCAACCATTATATTTTGTTCGGCATCATCAGACAAAACAAAACTGGAAATACTGTCGAAAATGAATGGAGTTCTTGTTCAAACAGTGTCTTATAAAACAGGAGAGGGGTTAAGTCTGGATGAGATATTAATGTATCTGGGGAAGATGGGGATATGTTCTCTTCTTGTGGAGGGGGGAACAGCGATCCATTCAAGCTTTCTTAAGAATGCTTTGGTAGATCGAGTAATGCTTTTTGTTGCCCCCTTATTTGCTGGAACCACAGGTACAGGGTTGCTTCGTGATTTTCCTGTGAAAGGACGCGATCAAGCTTTGATGCTCAAAAACATGGTTTATGAACAATATGGTGACGATATCCTTGTTCAGGGTGATTTTTAATAATACAGAGTGTCATTTCAGATACAAAATGGGATGATTTTGAAAGCTATGACCTCTGCTCTTCAGCAATTTTTTTTATTTCTGAGATCTTTTTTTCCACTTCTGTCAGGTTTCTAAAATGCATGGTCACAGATATGTCATCTCTTTCAAATGCCTGACTATGGTTGATAGAACATGTTACAGGAAGATGCAACTTCTGGATTTTTTTAAGAAAGGCATCTTCAGCTGAGTTGCTATGAGGGAAGAGCTTTTTTTGTAGAATTGTTAGTAGGTTTGTTATTTTCTGTGGTTTATTCATTTCTGGGTGGATTAGGATTTCTTTATAATCTGAACCCGATAAAAGCTGCGTAATTGTCGTACCTTCCCGAGAAGCCAAATCTTTGCTGAGGGCTAAGAGTCTGTTTTGTTTACCCCCACCGAGCTCCAGACTTAAGAATATATCATGGAGTGTCAGCCTGTCCCCAGGCGTTAACGTAAGCAATTCGTGAGCTGTTTTGTCACTTATTCTCCCATTTTGCATGCTGATTTGCAGTTCAGGTTCCAGTTCTAAGAAATGAGAGAGTTTTTCAATAATTTGAATCTGTATTTTCTCTGAAAGGACAGGAAGAAAATTTTCTGCTGCTTCCTCAATTGGCATGTGTCGTAAACAATATTTGAAGAAATAGGCCTTTTCTATGGAAGACAGACCTCCAGAGAGTAATTGATCCTCTAATACGGTATGCAAAATTTGTTTTGAAGGAGTGTCGCTGCCCAGAATGAGACAGGTGATCTTGGTATTTAAGGGATTGATTCTTTCATTAGCCATTAATCGGTAGTGCCCACAAAGTAAATTGTACTTTTTTGCTGAGGTCTGCATCAGGATCGGCGGGTGCAAGAGGCCAATTCGTTGAACTGAAGCTAATAGCTTTGGTGGTGGTTCCGAGGGTAGAAAGGGATGAAGGGACCATGTTTTTGAGTATTCAATACAATTACTCTTTATTGAATTAATGGATGGGGTAAGCTGCATAAAAAATAGTTGGTTGCCTGAATATGATAACTACAAAAAAAAGGCCTGCATCAATTCTCATTCGTTGAAGAATTGCTACAGGCCAGAAAACCAATGAAAAACTGTTGCCAGGAGCTTGTCAGAGAATGGCCTTTCGGAGTCTCGTTCCTCGCTACCTGCCCAAACTCTTCAGAAGTGTAAAAAATAATATTTGCAACAACACATATATGACTGTGCTTATTTTTTAATAATTCTTCAATTTTGAACAGAATGCCTATTCTTGGACAAGCTCCTGATTAGAAGCAATCAGGCTGCATTGATTTTGTCACGAAGAATGCCTGAAGGTTTAAATGTTACAACCCTTCTGGCATCCAAGGTGAGTTCATCACCTGTCTGAGGGTTCCGGCCTCTTCTGGCTTTTTTGTCTTTAACGTTAAATTTGCCAAACCCACTCAACAGAAGGTCAGTTCCTGCAATAAGAGATGTTTTAGAAATACGTAAAAAAGCTTCCACTGA
>CAMZLK010000097.1 GCA_947311475.1 uncultured Desulfocapsa sp. | reverse complement strand
TGTACATAAAAAAGCCCCCTGCCGACATTCATCAGCAGGGGGTTTTACAAGATATTTTTCAAATAAAAAAAACTATTCCACTCAATTCTAGAAATCGTAACGAAGCCCAAAGCTAAACAAATGTGCTGCTGCATCAGTAAATTCGCCGTTAATGCCAGTTCTTGGTGATCCATTTACAACAGTACGGCTTTCTTTATAATCATACAAATAAGCCATACCAATTTCCAGTTCCTCGTTTAAACGATACCGTACACCTATGGAATACAACCAGGCATCACTATCAGCCAATTCAAAGTTGAGAGTGTCTTCAGGTATGGGGGTTTCATCGTAAGCAAAACCTGCCATTAAGGTAATATCTGAATTCAGCGCATAATCAAGGCCAATACGATAGGAGTCGCTGTCTTCCCAATTTTTAGGGATTGGTGGAACAAATACTGCATTGAGAACCGGATGTCTGACAGGGCTATCATATTCAAATGCAAGGGTCTCATATTCTGACCAGAAGTTTCTTTCCCAGGTTAAATCAACTGTTGCAGGACCAAAGGTATAGGCCACAGATATCCCAAGTACAGCAGGACCGGGAACTTCAACACCACCATCGGTTTCCATAACGAAGGTAGAAGGATAATTAGTGCCAAGCACAACATCGCCCTCCAGTCCCAGATCAACATTGGAACGATACACAACGGAAATATTTACATCGTCCATGGGACGAAGAGAAGCGGCAAGATTATAGCCCCACTCTGTTGTATCACCATCCATGGTTCGGGTAAACAGCTTACCATCCGATGTTTGTGCAAATTGTGTAGCTTTAGCTGAGCTGTAAATCAGTCGAACACCGGCAGCGATGGAAAACATACTGCAAGTTTGATAGGAAACAGTTGGATTTAATTCGTAAACCTTGAGGCTGAACTCTTCAGAGGCTGCTCGTGGAAAAGGCTGCCCCCAACGCTTTGTCAATCCAAATGGTAATGTTGCAGAAACTCCAAATCGAAAGCTATTCATATCCGGAGAAACTAAAAAGAATGTTGGAATAACAAAATCCTCTGATTCAGAATTTCCATTCATCAAAGGACTGCGATTGTCGGTGTAAGTGATCGAAGGAAGATTGATATAGGCCAGCGCTCCCTCAAACTGCCAGGCATCCTTTGTCCAGGTCATATTGGCAGGATTGTAATAACTGGCATCGGCATGGGATGCTGATGCAATGTTGGCACCTGCTTTGGCCACAGAATCAACAGACTGCTCAGGAATACGATAGCCTGATGCAAGGGCAGATCCGGCAATTAGTATGGAACTCAGTGCCAATATCGAAATTTTCTTCTTCATTGTTTTCTTCCTCTCCTTTGAAAGAATAGTTATTCCATCATTCCTTTCACGGACGACAGATCATGTATCATTCATTACTATACAAATATCGCTTAATTTTATGGGTCGCTGTCTTGATAAAAGGCTCGCGTCTCTCAACTACACGGGCGATTCGAGAAGCCGGGGACACTTGTGCATTCACCTCTTTACGCATGGTTGTACAAAGCTTATCAATAAAAGCACGGCGTTCTATCCGGGATTGACCTTGGGTTGTTTCATCTATGAACTCGTAATCCGGGTAGACACATGCTTCAAGTTTTCCATTATTTTCCAACACCAATGACTCAACCACCCAGGTATAGGCATTAATTTTATGCTCAATGGGCTCGGGATACACATTTTCGCCATTGGCCATGACAATAACATTCTTGGAACGTCCTCTAATGTGAAGATTTCCAGCTTCATCAATTGATCCCAGATCACCGGTAATAAGCCAGCCATCCTCAGTTATCGCTTCTGCGGTGGCATCCGGATCATTACAATAGCCTTTCATAACATTGGGCCCGCAACCATAAATCTCCCCCACACCGGTGTCCGGGTCAGGATCAACAATCTTAATTCTTACGCCTTTAAAGGGTTTTCCTGTTGAGCCAACAGCAATAGTTGGGTCGCCGATGGGGCCACCAGCAAGAATTGGTGCTGATTCCGTCAGGCCATAGCCTATGAGATAGGGAAATTCAGCCTCGTGCAAAAACATCTCAACTTCCGGGTTTAGTGCTGCGCCCCCTATTCCCATAAGCTCAAGCTTACCACCAAAAAAGTCTATGAGTTTGGCACCAATCTTTTTATACACAAACTTCCGACCAAAAGAAAATTTACAGAGAAAAGAGAGAAGAAAACTCTTCTCAATCTGCGGCAGTACCCTTTTTTTATAGATCTTTTCCATAATGAGCGGAACTGCGAACATAACCTTTGGTTGTTCACGTTTGCACAGTCTCTGCAGAATGGCAGGAGTAGGTGCCTTACCAGTATAGGCGATCTTGCATCCTTTAAGCAATGGCGTGATAAATCCAAGTGTAAACTCATATGTATGAGACATGGGCAGGACAGAGAGAAAAACATATCCCGGGTCAATATCTATCATTGATGAGGCACTAAAAGCATTTGCTGTTAAATTCTTATGGGTAAGCATCACCGCTTTTGAGTATCCGGATGTTCCGGATGTGTAGAGAATAGAAGCAATATCATCCTCCTCCACTTTGACAAAGGCTTGTTTCGTTGCAGTCCCATCTTTTTCCTGTGCTTTCAGTAACGCCTGCGCCTCTCCAATATATTTAGAAAATGGCGTCACTTTTATTACTTCTTCGGTCGCTGCAGAGTCATCAAGAGTGATGATCTGACGCAGCTCTTTCTGGTTCAGCTCATATACTTTTTCGAGCTGTCGCTGAGAAATAAAAAGGACAGGAACGTCCATTTCGTTCAAGATGTGATGACAATCCGCCTCGGGTAAATCGGGAAGAATGGGAACAGCAATCGCCCCTAAACGTACAATTGCAAAATAAGCTGTTCCCCAATTGGGTGAGTTTTCGGCTAAAATAGCCACCCTATCACCCTTTTTAACCCCTTCCCGGGCTAAATGGTGGGCAAGGGCAATAATACGGTCATGAAACTCCTGGTAACTAAACGCTTTTTCTGCGGCCATGCCAATGGCCGGTAAATCCCTGAACTGCTCAGTGCTTTTATCAAGTATATAATTAAGTGTCATCCGTACATCGTTGGATTCCGGCATGAAAACCTCGTATATAGACAAATTTGGTTAGAAGTTGATGCTTTTCAATAAGAGGCCATATTACATAAAAGTCGTTTTTTGGTCAATTAAGAATAAAAATTGCCGTTTTTCGAGCAAAAAGCCCTGTTTTCCTTTAACATAACGAAATATCCTTGACAGTTACGCTGTCAACCTATACTAAATAAGTAGACTCCTTATAATGTTCAGGCTTTTAAAGAGGCTTTAATTCAGCTCCCATAACATATATGCAAATCAGAATACGTTCGTTTCCAGTTGCTTTTCTCTGTGCCCTAACTGTGCTTTTCTTTTCCTGCAACATTGCTTCAGGTACCGGAATTCCGCTGTTGAACACCAACTACAAATGGAAGGCTCCCCACCAGGCAACCAAAAAAACGGTAACAAAAAATAGCAGCACAAAGACATATGCAACTTCCTCCAAATCCACAAGAACCCGCATAGCAGTGCTCGGCAGAGCAGGCAGTATTTCAGGTATCAAAAAACGGGTAGGTCCCACTGTAACAAAAGCCACAACTAAACGACTCAGTAGAAAGATCTCATCAAGAAGTGCAATTATTATTGATGCAGTCAGTGGAAAAGTTCTTTACTCCAGAAACCCGGACAACCAAAGACAACCGGCATCCACCATAAAAGTGCTCACCGGAATGATTGCTCTCAAGTCTCTCAAGAATAGCGACCATGTACCCGTAAGCAGAAAAGCCGCCAGGCAGCCACGATCAAAAGTGTACCTTGATCGAAAAAAACAGTATCAAGCAAACGACCTGATCAATGCTGTATTACTGGCCTCTGCCAATGATGCTAGTGTGGCTCTTGCCGAGAAAATTGCCGGAACAGAAAAATCGTTCGCCAAGATGATGACGCTCCGCGCCAAACTCTGGGGTGCCAATAAAACTGTTTGTAAAACCGCCA
>CAMZLK010000096.1 GCA_947311475.1 uncultured Desulfocapsa sp. | reverse complement strand
TGTTGGTGGGATAATTCCAATTCGCTGAATATTTCATAATTTCAAATAATTTAAAGTTGATGGCTAAGTAAAAAACTTCAGATGCGAGGCGCGTATTTTTTGTTTGATTTCGGCGTACTAAGGTACGTTGAAATTAAACAAAAAATGTAGCAACGAAACAGATGAAGAGTTTTTACGACGCCATCAACTTTAAATTATTTGAAATTATGAAATATTCAGCGAATTGGAATTATCCCACCAACATTAAAGTTGGTGCCGGACGTATTGGAGAGCTTTCCGAGCTATGCAAATCCCTGGGAATGAAGTCCCCTCTTTTGATCACTGACCCGGGCCTTGCTGCCTTGCCAATGGTTCAAACGGTGGTTGCTAATTTAAACGATTCAGGCCTTAAATGCGGATTGTTTTCTACCATCCAGGCAAACCCCACGGGACAAAACATTGAAGACGGTACAAGCTGGTATCTTGAGCAAAACCACGATGGTGTGATCGCTTTTGGTGGTGGATCAGCACTGGATGCCGGTAAGGCTGTGGCCCTTATGGTTGGGCAGGACAGGCCGATATGGGATTTTGAAGATGTTGGGGATAACTGGCTACGTGTAAATGTTGAAGCAATGGCACCTGTGATTGCCGTACCGACAACAGCAGGAACCGGATCTGAAGTTGGCCGCGCATCAGTTATTACTGATGAGGAAAACCATATTAAAAAGATCATTTTTCATCCGGCAATGTTGCCTGCACAGGTAATTATTGACCCTGAACTCACCATCGGCCTGCCCTCTTTTATTACTGCCGCCACCGGAATGGATGCGTTATCACATAATCTGGAGGCACTTTGTTCGCCATTTTATCACCCCATGGCCACAGGTATAGCAATTGAAGGAATTCGTCTGATTCAGCAATATCTTCCTCGGGCTGTGTCTGATGGCAGTGATATAGAAGCAAGAACACAAATGCTTGTTTGCTCAAGTATGGGTGCCACCGCTTTCCAAAAGGGACTTGGGGCTATGCATGCATTGGCTCATCCATTGGGAGCCTTATACAACGCACACCATGGAACCTTAAATGCGATCCTCATGCCCTATGTGTTGAAAGCTAACCGCCATAAAATCGAGCAACAGGTAGAACGCCTGACACAATACATGCAGTTGGAAGATGCTGGTTTTGATGCTTTTCTAAAATGGGTAGTAGACTTGAGAAAGCAGCTTGGCATACCCCACACCCTTGCAGATATAGATATTAATACAGCAAAGGCTGACACTGTTGCTGAAATGGCAGTTGAAGACCCCTCTTCAGGTAGTAATCCCATCAGTTTCACCACAGAAGAATATAAAGAAATTTTTTGTAACGCTGTTTCAGGGAATTTGTAAACAATGATAGTTGCTATCCTCCAATATGATCACACATTGGAGAAATATCGGGATCGATTTGGGGATTACCCGGAAATGATACAACGGATGTTCAAAGGGACTGCACAGCCACTCTTCTTTGACACATATGATTGCAAGTGCGGACAATTCCCGCCTGACATTAACAAATACGATTTTTATATTACCACTGGCAGCAAAGCATCGGCATTCGAGGAACTGGAATGGGTTAAAGAATCAATCCAATTTATACAACTATTGTATAAGTACAAAAAGAAACTTATTGGCATCTGTTTTGGCCACCAGCTCATGGCCATGGCGCTTGAAGGTAAGGTTGAAAGATCTGAAAAAGGTTGGGGGGTAGGCATTGCCAGGAACCGGGTTATTGCAAATCCTCAGTGGATGAGTAAAAAAACATCTAAAATTGATATTCTTGTCAGCCATCAGGATCAAATAACTGAACTTCCAAGTGACACACTGCTTATTGCAGAAAGCGACTTCTGTCCCTTTTTTGCTGTACAATGGGGAGAACATTTTTTGAGTATTCAAGGGCATCCCGAGTGGAATCGTGAATACTCCCGAACCTTAATGAACGATCGCAGGGACATTATTCCTGCAGATATCATCGATTCCGGGCTTGCTTCTTTGGTAATTGAGCCTGAGAATGCTGGCTTTGTCCAGTGGATTATGGATTTTGTAAAGGCCAACTGATGACAAACTCGTAAAAAGGTTAAAATCCCGACGGCTAAGTAGATAACGTAGACTTCGAAAAGCTTCATATGCGAGGCGAACATTTTTTGATTAATTTCGGCGTATTAAGGTCCGTTGAAATGAAACGAAAAATGGTGCAACGAAGCAGATGAAGAGTTTTTACGACGCCATCAGCCTTAGCAAGGCATTTTCCTGTCACCCGTTACGCAGTGCATCTCTTACTGCATTAAAAAAAACGCCATGTCTCAATCAATTTCCCCAAAGCGTGAATATAGAGCAGACATCGATGGCTTGCGTGCCCTTGCCGTACTCTCCGTTATAATTTTCCATATCAATCCACAAGTATTACCCGGTGGATTTCTTGGAGTGGATATCTTTTTTGTGATCTCTGGCTACCTGATCACAGGCATAATTCTGGAACAAAATCATCGTGGATTGTTTTCTTTTCTACATTTTTATGTCCGTCGGATAAAACGAATTTTCCCGGCACTGTTTGTTGTACTCATTTTATCTTCAATAGTTGCTACTCTTTTGCTCAGACCGGAAATGTATGTGAATTTCATGAAGTCTGCCCGGTATTCGTCTGCCCAGTTATCAAATTTTTTCTTTTCCAGAAAGGTGGATTACTTCAGTGAAGGTTTTTCAGGACAACCGCTCCTGCACACATGGTCACTTGGTGTTGAAGAACAGTTTTACCTTTTCTGGCCTCTTTTAGTTTTGATAAACTCGTAAAAAGGCCAATTGAGAGATGGCTAAGTAAAAAACTTCAGATGCGAGGCGCGTATTTTTTGTTTGATTTCGGCGTACTAGGGTACGTCGTAATTAAACAAAAAATGCAGCAACGAAGCAGGTGAAGAGTTTTTACGACGCCATCAGTTTTTATTTGTTTTAAACTCTTTCATTCAGGAGGATCTCCGTATGTGAACAGCAAGCAGCGCATGAACAGGATGATAGTCATTGTTTTACTCTTATTGTCAATGGCTTCGTTTTTCACCTGCTATTATCTGGCTGATGTTAATAGAAATCTTGCTTTCTACATGTTTTACTCAAGGGCTTTCGAATTTTGCATAGGTGGATTTCTGTCCCTGCATCTGGTGCATACTCCCCAAGGTAGAATTGGCAATTTCCTTGCTGGAATGTTTGGACTTATCTTACTTTGTTATAGTTTTCTTTTTATTAAAGAAGAGTTTCTTGGAAGGTCGTTTTTACAATTTGCTGTGCTTGTTCCCTGTCTGGGTTCAGCTCTCATAATATATGCTAAGAAACAAAAAAGTATGGTCAACAGGCTTCTGGCAACACGGCTTCCTGTATCCATTGGCAGGATTTCATACTCGCTCTACCTGTATCACTGGCCGGTAATCATTTTCTGGAAGCTCTTCAACAACACACATGATATTGGAATTGATGCCGCATTAACCATCATATCTGTATCGTTCCTCTTGTCCACATTGAGTTATTTTTTAGTTGAACAACCCTCAAGGAAGGCGACATTTGCTGATAAATCAATTCTCATATCCGCCATTGTTCTTATCATTGTTTTTGCCGTTTTTTATAAAAATATTGAAAATTGTGATGAGTCTCCGTGGCGTATTCAAAAATATGATACGACCTCTCAACTAGCACATAATCGGTATTTCCCGGGATGCAATAAGACAACTGAGGGTAATCTTGAGATGTATGATTGTACTGATCCTTCAGTTAAGAATGCTCCTGTTGTGGCACTCGTTGGTGATAGTCATGCTCCTCATTTTCTCTATCCATTAACTGTCTGGGCCAAATCCAACGGGTATGATGTGAAATATTTCAGTATCGCAGCCTGTCCCATGCTTCTTGGGGATGTACACGTTCAAAATATACCGAGCCCTGAGTATGAAGAAATGTGCCAAAAAGGCCTCCCTCTCTTTGCTGGAGAAATCGTTGATGATCCTCAGGTTGAGATTGTTCTGATCGCCCAACGCTGGGATCTCTTTCACAACGGAAAGGGGTTTTTAAATACAAGCAGGAATATTACTTTTAGGGACTCGAAGGGAAAAACCGTTAAAGATCATATCAGCTACTACAATGAACAATTATCCTTTACAGTAAACAGCATAAAAAAAGAGGGAAAAGATGTCGTCATTCTCAAACAGGTGCCGCTTTTTGGTGGTGCAAGCGCCTGTAACTGGGAGCCTCGTTTAAAAAAGATATTTTCCCAAAAAAGAGTCTGCGCCTACGACAACGATTTTATTGAGCAGTGGCAACGGCCCAGTATGAATTTTATCGACTCTTTTGCAATAAGGCATCAACTGGAAGTTTTTGACCCTGCCCGCTTTTTCAAAACCCCACTGCTTAACGGTGCTAATATGTATTCCAATATAGATCATCTAAGTGAAAATGGTTTTGAATACCTGACGCCATACTTTATGGAAGTCCAGATAACTCGGTCAGTGTAGAAGGGAGAGTTCCCTGATACCCCTTAGAGCGCAGGGAGAAACATTGGCAAGTCAGTTTCAGCTTTTCCACTTCATAGACCTGGCCACTGCATCCTGGTACCTGTCAAGATACTGCCGTTTGTCACTTTTGGGTTCATAATGCTGGCTGGATTCTTCTTTTATATTGTTCAGTCGTTCCCCAGCGGCTAGTTTTGCTGCCCCAAGTGCTGTAAGTTCTGCGGTTGATTTGACAGTGATCTGCATATGTAAAACATCAGCCAAAAACTGACAGAAATATGGGTTTGCTGAAAGGCCGCCATCTATCGATATGCTCCTGGTAATTGTCACTAAATCATTTATGGCATTAAGGACTTCGGCTGTTCGAAAGACAATCCCTTCAAGAATAGATTGTATTAAATCCATTGCTCCTGTATCAAGAGATAAGCCCAGCCACAACCCTCCCGCTTTCCTGTCCCAATGGGGGCTGCCTAATCCGGTCAATGCTGGAACAAAAACAAGATCTCTTTCAATTGCACTTTGGTTCTTATCTTGAAATCCATGGATCTGATCATAACTGCTAAATAAACCTAACGATTTTGCCCAGTTGATTGAGGATGCTGCTGAGAAAACACCACCATCAAGGGCGTAAACAGGTTTTTGTCCATTCTTTTGCCATGCTACGGTTGGTAATAGCCCTTGTGCTGCAGAATGATATGGTGTGTCTCCTGTCTGCACCAGTGCAAATGCTCCTGTTCCAAAGGTGATTTTCGCATCACCGGTTGTAGTACAACCGTGCCCATACAATGCTGCCTGCTGATCAACAACACTTGCTCTAACGGGGATATCTTTTCCGTTGGAGGAAATTGTGCCAAAACAACCAGCTGTTGGAACTATCTCAGGTAAAACAGTAGTAGGTACACCAAACAGTTTACAGAGATCTTCATCCCACCTTCCTGTATTGAGGTTCATTAGTGATGTCCTTGAAGCTGTACTGATATCAGTCACAAATCGATCAGCCAGGCGGTCAAGAAAGAAGGCATCGGTCGTCCCCATACGGAGCAATCCTTTTTTAAGAAGGTTTGGTGCTTCGGGAACATTGTTTAGTATCCATGAGAATTTGCTTGCTGAAAAGTAGGTATCCAGAGGAAGCCCTGCCCTCTCAAGAATCAGTTCCTCTGCATTGTCGGAAAGAAGCTTTTCAATATAACCCTCAGTACGATTATCCTGCCATACAATCACAGGACATATTGCCTGTTTGGTATCTGCATTCCAGGCAAGGCAGCTCTCTCCCTGATTATCAATTCCAATTATTTTAGGATCGTCGCAACTGTCAATGCAAAGTTGAATATTGTTAATTAATTCTTCAGGGTCATGTTCAACCCACCCCGGTTGAGGGTAATATTGCTGATGCCGAATTGCTTTTACAATTCTGGCTTCTCCAGAATCGTCAATAGCAAGCGCACGTGTGCTTGTTGTTCCCTGGTCTATTGCAAGTATTTTCATTTTAGGCTACCGGTCATTTAAAAATGGGGAAGTTGTTTGGCAGTGTAAACATTGACTCCTGCTTCCATCAAAGCAGCTTGATAATCAGGGGTGAGTATTTGGTCGCACACCAGATTCGTTACTTTCTCAAGATTGCAGACTTCAAAGGATGCAATCCTTCCAATCTTTGAGTTATCGGCAAGGATCGTGACAGATTCTGCCTGCTCAATCATTGCTTTTGCCACCTGGGCCTCCTCAATACAAAAATCCATGATCCCTGTTCGCAAATCCAGAGCACCAATGGTTAAAACTGCATGATGCGCCCGGAACGAACGAATTTGTGATACCGCCATGCTCCCAACGGTTTGACGATTGTCTGCATTAAACTCACCACCTAAAAGGAATGTTTTACTTTGTGTCTGTGCAAGGCTTACCACTTTAGCAATTTCAGCCGAATTTGTAACAACAGTTATGCCAGAAATCTCTATTAACTTTTCAGCAAAATAGACAGTTGTTGAACCTGTATCAATTAACAGTGTTTCACCAGGAGAGATAAGCGTTACAGCTTTAGCAGCAATCGAGGCCTTTGCGGGAGCATTATCACTCATTCTGTCACGAAAAGGCCCCTCTCCTGTCATCATTGGCATAGATGCCCCACCATGGAACTTTTGAACTTTGCCGTTTCGAGCAAGTTCGGTAAGATCACGCCGTATGGTTTCTTTGGAAATGTTTAATAATCCGGCTAATTCATCAACTGCAACACGGTTACGTTGTCGGATTATATTTACTATTTCCGTTTGTCTGTGAATTGGATTCATGGCTGCTCCACATTTATTTTATCTATGGTGGCCATAGGAGGTATCCTCTTTCGTCTGTATTGTCAATATGCTGATAGTTTGGATTCCATACTTTTTTTATATATCAGCCAGGAGTTTTTCTATGGAATAACAATCAATAAATGGAATTCCATGTGTTGAAAACAAGATAATACAGTGAACTTTTGATGACCTTATAAAACCACCAACGCCTTTAATCGGGCATAATCTGGTGTTTTCGGTGCTTGTTCGGCAGCCAAATATGTGGTAAGGGGCATAATGCGTTTGTTGTAAGTCTAACCATATTCAAATGTAATTCTAATATTTGTCTGTTAATTTGCTTTTTTCGTAACGCTTCAGGTAAATACTGTTCGTTGCTGAAAGACAAATTATGGGCGCTTCACTAGCAAAGTGTGTAATGTAAATACACATCTTATAAATCTGAACAAAAGGGGAAAAAATGAAAAAATTAGTATTAACCGGTGCGATTGTATTATCACTTATTTCTACAGGAGCAATGGCTAAAGACACTTTAAGGCTGCTCACCTGGAAAGGGTACGCACCCGCTAAGCTGGTAAAAGATTTTGAAGCACAAACAGGTGTTGATGTAAAGATCACCTATTCAAATAATGAGGAGATGATTGCCAAGCTGAGAGCGACACGAGGAGGAGGATTTGACTTAGCACAACCTAGTCAGGATCGAATTTCATTTGTACAGGCAAAATACCCGGTGTATCAGCCAATTGATTTCAGTAGAGTAAATACCGCTCAGTTAACTTCTTCCATGGTAGATGCTGTTAAGAAAAACGCAATGGTTGATGGGAAATCATACGCAGTACCATTTTGCTATGGAACAACTGGTATGATTGTAAACAAAAAGCTCGCTCCGGAAGCCAACGACTGGTCGGATCTCTGGAACCCAAAATATGAAGGTAAAATCTCTTATAGATTGAAAAGACCATTATTAATTGCGACAGCTTTTGGTATGGGAGAAGACCCCTTTGCTCTGTATGGAGACAAAGCTGCTTACCAGGCACTGATGAAAAGAGTTGAAGCAAAGCTCATAGAAGGGAAAAAGCTTGTCAAGAATTACTGGACCAGTGGTGACACCCAGGTGGCAATCATCAAAAGTGGTGATGCTAATGTTATTTCCGGCTGGGACGGAAAAGGTTGGAGCCTGCATGAGACAAATCCTGACATCGACTTTCTCGCTCCCAAAAGTGGTGCTTTAGGATGGATTGATACTTTTGCAATACCAGCTAAATCTAAAAACCTTGACGCTGCCTATAAGTGGATCAATTTCATGCTTGAACCTAAAAATGCTGCCTACTTCACCAATCAGGAAGGATACGGTACTGCTTCAGCTGGCGCTATTGAGTTCTTTAATGAGAAGACTAAAGCAAATTTCAGTCGTTCATTTAGCAAAGCAGATATTGACAACATCAAATGGCATCCACCTGTACCAGATGGCTTTGAAACGATTGAAGCAAAAGTTCTTGATAGAATCAAAGCTGCTAAATAATTATTGCTATTGGTCGTAATACTTTTTTGCATTAAACCTCAGGCAACTCTGGATACAAGTATTATTCAGAGTTGCTCAAGGTGCTTTCCTGGCTATTTATTCCGTCATTTCCACTTAGGTGGAACCTCAAAACATACAACAATTGAAGAATCACACCTTTACGGAAATGGCGAAAAATTGACTTTCACAGAGTCATTCTAGTTCAATTACGAACAATTCCCAAGGTTTACTATGGATCACGTTCTAGAAATTAAAAATGTTACAAAACGATTTGGTGATTTTACTGCTGTTGACTCCGTAAGTTTTGATGTGGAGGATGGTGGTTTCTTTTCAATTTTAGGCGGGTCAGGCTGTGGAAAAACAACACTTCTACGTATGATCGCCGGTTTTGAAATCGAAACTGAAGGAGAACTCCTTATTCGTGGTGAATCCATGAGAGGAATTCCTCCTGAAAAACGTGCTGTTAATATCGTTTTTCAGAATCTAGCCCTTTTTCCCATGATGAATGTGGAGAAAAATGTAGCCTTTGGCCTGCAAAGACAAAAATTGCCTCAACCAGAAATCCAGACGCGGGTAACCGAAATGCTCGAGCGTGTCGGCCTCGTGGGATTTGAAAAGAAAAATGTAAATGATCTTTCAGGTGGTCAGCGACAACGAGTTGCAATCGCACGATCACTCGTTTTAAGACCATCAATCCTGTTGCTTGATGAACCGCTTGGTGCCTTGGACAGAAAGCTCAGAGAGCATATGAAGATTGAACTCAAGGTTCTTCAAAAAGAGATAGGAACAACATTTATTTATATCACCCATGATCAATCTGAAGCACTTGTTATGAGCGATAAAGTTGCTGTCATGAACGAAGGCCGCTTCGAACAACTTGATACCCCAAAAAATTTATACAAACACCCTGCCACATCTTTTGTTGCCGGTTTTGTCGGTGAAAACAATGAGTTTGACGTTTTAGACTATGTAGATGGTAGAGTTGTTACAGAGAATGGTTGTAAGATTGTCAAAGATGGCCTCGATTTTCAACCCAAAAAACTGTACATGCGACCGGAAGCATTTATCCTGAATCCCTCTCCGGATCTCTCTGACATTCAGCGTATAGATATGCGGATCAAAGCAATTTTATTTGATGGATCCAACACAAAAATATCTGCGATTATCAAGGAAAGCAATGATGACGTACTGATTTCATTACCTCAAAATGCAGAATTTGAGTCTTTAAAAGAAGGTGATGATTTAGATGTTGGGATTCATCGCGACGATATAAAATGTTACCAGGGCTAGAAAAATGAAAAAGAAAAGAAGCAGTACTTTTTATCTTTTGATGGCACCAGTTCTTTTATGGTTGATTCTACTAATTGTTATTCCCCACCTGGATATGTTTTTCAGATCATTCAGGTTCGAAAGTGATAATGGGGCAATGGTTTTCTCTTTAAATAATTATCTATCATTTTTTGAAGATCAGATCTATTGGCTCACCTTTGTGAAAACAGCGCTCTATTCGATTGGTGTAACGTTCCTGGCATTTGTTGTCACCTTTCCAGTTGCTTTTTATCTGACCAAAGTTGTAGCAAAAAAATATAGCAGCTTCATGGTATTGCTGCTTCTCATTCCAATATGGATTGGCGAGTTGGTAACCATATACGGCTGGATGATTTTACTAAGCGACAACGGTGTTATTAATAATTTCCTCGTTGGGGTCGGTTTAATTGATAGCCCCATCGTGATGTTGTACACAAATTTCAGTATGACCATTGGCTTACTGTACATGTCAATGCTGTTTATGATTATCCCCATGATGTCAGCCCTGGAAAGCCTCGATGACAGCCTTATTGAAGCTGCAAGTGACCTTGGTGCTTCGAAATGGACAATTTTCCGCCAGATCATAATACCCTACACAACACCTGGTATAGCTTCGGGTGGTATTATCGTTTTTATGCTGGTTATCGGAGACTATGTTGCTCCTAATATTTTGGGTGGCAAAAGTTCTCTCTGGTTTACGGAGCAGATCTACAATAAATTTCTGGCCACTTTTAACTGGAATGAAGGGGCAGCATTTGGATTTTTACTGCTGATGTTATCTTCCGGAATTATTTGGCTGGCCCTTAGACTCACTGGACAAAAACTGGAGAAGGTTGGATCATGATACGTACATTACCCTGCTCACCGCTGTATATTAACGGCTATCGCCTTTACATATTGTTATTTTATGTATTTCTTATAATGCCTTTGGTAACAATTTGTGTATTGGCATTTAACGATTCCAATTTTATCGCACTTCCCTGGAATGGGTTCTCAACAGACTGGTTCTTTGCCAACACCAATGAGAGACTTGGTCTCTTTAAAGATACTGATTTGATGTTAAGTGTCTGGACAAGCCTGAAAACAGGATTTTGTGTGGCATTGCTTTCAACAATAGTTGGGACAATCGCTGCCTTGTTATTCGAAGAAGAGCAATTCAGATTAAAAGGACTGCTCTATTTCCTTGCGCTCGCTCCATTGGTTATTCCCGGTGTGGTTTTAGGTATCTCTATCCTTCTTAGCTCAACATATGCTGGAATGTATATGGAAGATCATTTTGGCTTGAGTTTCGAGTTTCTTGGGCCCAGCTTCTGGCTGGTTGTTATTGGACAATTCTCATTCGGAGCAACTTATGTTATGCTGCTGGTGGGTGCTCGTCTGAAAAAATTTGACAGAGTGCTTGAGGAAGCAGCACTCAGTCTCAGGGCCACCAAGCTTGAAGTGATCAGGTTAATAACAATACCGTTTCTAAAGCCTGCCATTCTTGGGGCCTTTGTGGTCGCATTCCTGATTAGTTTCTCAAACTTTAATACTACTATTTTTCTTGTTGGATCAGATCCAACCTTACCGGTCGATCTGTATTCCAGAATTAAGTTCAGCTCAACACCTGTATTGAATGCCGTGTCGTTTATGATTGTCGGGTTTATCTCTTTTGCTGCTATGATCAGCTTTGTGATGAATCGAAATAAGAAATAACGATTCATAGATTGTCATAGTTGATGGACTCGTAAAAATTCTTCATCTTCTTCGTTACTGCAAATTTCTTATCTTTTCAACGTACCCTAGTACGCCGAAAAGCTAAGAAATTTCCGCGCCTCGAATATGAAGGTTTTCCCAAGTCCATCTTGTTTTTGACCTTTTTACGAGTTTGTCACAGTTAAAATTTATAATTGTCTCTGTTTGAAATGCGCCCCTCAGGATATTCCTGTAGGGCGCATATTTGTTTAATTTCAGCTTACTAACTAAGGTACGTTGAAATTAAAAAAATGTAGCAACGAAGCAGACGAAAAGTTTTACGACGCCAGCAATTCATACTATTTTCAAAAAGCAGTTTCAGTCCCGTTGCACGTAACAGTGACGCATGCAATTCCCTTGAAACAGACAGCAAAAGCAGTGATGAAGTTTCATGGTGAGTTGAAGTTACGGGTATTTTTGATAGTATATTTCAGATTGTCAGATGAATCAGCAGGAAGGATCTGCAAAACCTAAAAATACGAAAGTGCATAAGGATAAAGTTAACAACAAAACATGATTTCCTTTCACGTCCCTCTCTTCCCCTTTTTAGGGAAAGATGGTAGAAGAGTGCACTTGATAACTGACAAACCTGATACAACTGGTTGAGAAACTTTTCCCCATTACCGGAATGCATGAGATGGAGTGAATCATGAATAGAGATATATACCAAGAGCCCCTTGTAAGTCGATACACCAGCCGAGAAATGCAGGAGCTTTTCTCGGAAAAAACAAAATTCACAACATGGCGACGTTGCTGGCTTGCACTTGCAGAAGCCCAATATGAGCTTGGCCTTACTGATATAATCAGCCAGGAAATGCTCGATGAAATGCGGGCAAACGTTAATAATATTGATTTTGATGTAGCAGCTGCCAAAGAGAAAGAAATTCGACATGACGTGATGGCCCATGTGTACGAATTCGGAACAAAATGCCCAAAAGCTGAGGGCATAATACACCTCGGTGCAACTTCACAGTTTGTGGTCTGTAATACAGATCTGATAATCCAGAAAAAAGCCTTCGATCTTATCCGTAAAGCAGTGCTCAAGGTTGTCTCTAATCTTTCCAGATTCTGTCTGGAACATAAGGATTTACCCACCCTTGGATTCACACATTATCAACCAGCTCAGCCGACAACTGTTGGGAAAAGAAATACTCTATACATTCAGGATCTTGTGATGGACCTTGAATATATTGATTCATTCCTTGATCAGGTTAAGGCGCGTGGAGCAAAGGGAACAGTTGGCACTCAGGCGACTTTTGTAGAACTTTTTCACGGAGATAACGGGAAAGTTCGTGAACTTGATGCTCTTGTTTCTAAAAAATTAGGTTTTGATAAAACCTTTGCAGTGACAGGCCAGACATATCCAAGAAAACTTGATATGAAGCTTGCAGAAACTTTGGCAGGAATCGGTGCATCCGCTCATAAATTTGCAGTGGATTTACGACTACTCTCCAACTTAAAAGTACAGGAAGAACCTTTTGCAAAGAAACAGACGGGTTCTTCTGCCATGGCATATAAACGTAATCCCATGCGCTCTGAACGAATGACCGGACTCTCTAGAAAATTAATGGGACTTCCGGCAGACTTTGCAGCTACTTTTTCCAATCAATGGTTTGAACGCACCTTAGATGATTCTGCCATTCGCAGGATGGATATCCCTCAAGCCTTTCTTTTAACCGATGCCATACTGAAACTTTACATGAATATTTCCAGTCAAATGGTTGTGTTTCCAAAACAGATAGAGCGTCATTTGCGTATGGAGCTACCATTTATGTCCACTGAAAAAATACTCATGGAAGCGGTTGAAAAAGGAGAAAGCAGGCAGGAAATGCATGAAGTGGTAAAGGAGCATTCTCTTGCTGCCGGAAAAGTTGTAAAAGAAGAAGGACTCGACAACGATCTCCTTCAGCGCCTTGCAGATGACGATCGTATTCCCTTTTCCTATGATGATCTGATGGCACTTGTGGGAGATTATACTCAGTTTACAGGTAGGGCCAGTGCTCAAACTGATGAGTACATACTCGAAGTGATTGTTCCCCTGCTTGCAGACCGTGAAGAACAGATGGGGGAAGTGGATTCATCTCTTTCTGTGTAGCCCTTCTTCCATGGAGCACTCAAACTAGCATTATGCCCATTGTACTGGAATCACTTTATCTGCGTATTGACCCGGCAAGATATCACTATTTAAAGTTTATTCTTGAAGCGTATGATGGTCTTTGCCTTTTGTCCACTGTGCCAGATACCGCAGGTTGCGTCTGTATTCGTTATCCGAAAGAACAAACCAAGAAACTTTACGATCTTCTTTCCAGCCTTGCAGGCTCACTTAACTCAAATTATATTCAAAAAACACAAATGTCTTCAAAGCTATTTTTTATAAAAACCTTCGGGTGTCAGATGAATGAGCGTGATTCGGAGATCATGGCGCAACTTCTTTCTGAAAAAAACTATATCGAAACCTCCGAATCAGATGATGCTGATCTTATAATATTAAATACCTGTTCCATACGTGCAAAAGCCGAACAAAAAGTCATGAGCCTTCTTGGAGTTTTGCGTAAGCATAAAAAACGCAAACCTGAACTTAAAATTTGCGTTGCTGGTTGCGTTGCCCAGCAGGAAGGCAAAAGAATTATAGAACGAATGCCCCATGTTGATTTGGTTATCGGAACCCAAAACATTTATGAGCTTGCAGAACTACTCGATGGTCTGGACAAACCTTCAGTGGTCACATCGCTGGCAGATGATTACAACATTCCAGCTTTTATCCCCAACCTGAATAGAACAAACAAAACAGATAAACGGTCGTTAATTTACAAAAAGTTCCTCACCATCATGCAGGGCTGTAACAATTATTGCACTTACTGTGTTGTTCCTTTCACCAGGGGAAGAGAGATCTCCCGTGAAGCTGATCACATAGTAAAAGAAGCTCAGGCCCTGGTTCAAGTTGGTGTCAAAGAAATCACATTACTTGGTCAAAACGTAAACTCCTATGGCAGGACAAATAGCGTTTCCAAAGAAGACACATCCTATAGCTTTAGCAAACTTTTGCGCGCAGTGGCAAAAACTCCAGGCTTAAAAAGGCTGCGGTTTACCACCTCTAACCCAAAAGATCTCTCAGATGACCTGATGCGCTGTTTTGCAGATGTTGATATCCTCTGTCCCCAGTTTCATCTGCCGGTACAATCGGGATCCAACAAAATTCTTTCCCGGATGAACCGCAAATACACACGTGAACAGTACCTTAAGCAGGTTGCAGCCCTTCGGTCATACTGTCCTGAAATAGCGATTACAACGGATATGATTGTCGGTTTCCCCGGAGAAACAGATGATGATTTTGAAGAAACCATGTCGCTCTTAGAAGAAGTTTATTACCATGGCTCCTATTCTTTTAAATATTCAGACCGCCCCGGCACCCGATCTGAGTCATTTGAAGATAAAATCGAGGAATCTGTTAAGTCTGAAAGATTACTTAGGTTTCAGACCAGGCAGGATGAAATCAGCCTTGAACATAACCAGGGCTATATTGGAAAAACCCTTTCCATAATGATAGAAAAAACAGGCAGGAAGTCCCTGGTTGGCCGGAGCGGTACAAACCATCTGGTTCATCTTCCTGACACCATTTGTGACTGTAAACCAGGTGATATATTGATGGCAGAGATCATTCACGCTGGACACCACTCTCTTAGAGGAATCCTGCAGAATAAATAACAAGTGATTTCAAATTTCCCAGGAGAAAAACTATGAAACAAATGAAAATCACAGCAGTTTTTTTTATTGTATTTTTACTTGCCGCATGTGCCACTAGCCCCACCGGACGAAGCCAACTTATGCTAGTGTCTCCGGAAGAGGCCATATCAGCTTCCAAAGAGGCCTATATACAAACTTTGAGACCTCTTGATGCCAAAGGAAAGATAGATAACAACCCTGAAGTTACAAAACGCGTAAAGCTCATCACTGGTCGTTTAATCAGCCAGGCCATTATTATACATCCCAATACTCGAAACTGGGAATGGAGTGTCAAAGTTATAGATGATCCTGAAACAGTAAATGCCTGGTGTATGGCTGGCGGGAAAATGGCTATTTATACAGGTTTGTTAAACAAGGTCAACCCAACTGATGATGAATTGGCTCAGGTCATGGGCCATGAAATTTCCCATGCGCTTGCCAATCATACAGCAGAAAAAATGTCAGTGGCCATGGCCTCTCAAGCGGGGCTTTCTGCGCTCTCCATCGCACTCAGTGCAACTGGATATGATTTTGGCGGACTTTCCATGACAGGTGCAGAACTCGCCGCCACCACAGCAATAGCTCTTCCCAACAGCCGAACGGCTGAAATTGAAGCCGATAGAATGGGCATTGAGCTCGCCGCCAGGGCAGGATATGATCCCCATTCTGCAGCCACCTTATGGGTGAAAATGGCAGAGGCGGGAGGAGATTCGCCACCACAGTTTTTAAGTACCCATCCCTCCCCTGGTAATCGCCAGGAATCGTTAAGAAAACTGGCCCCACAGATGATGCAATACTATAAAGAAAAAAAGGTGCACCCAGTGTACCCCCTGTAAAAATGAATTTTCGGAAAATCTTCACGTTCCCAGCCAGAAAACTGATCTATGTCATTCCCTTTGTAATATGTCTGGCATTAATTACCGGGCAGTTTATTGATACGTCTTCAATGAAAACATTGATATTGCCGGTTGCGATGTTGACCATCTTTCCCGCAATGATCGGTTTTCAGCCCCAGGAGCTTATTAGTCTCCAGGACATACGACTTTTAAGTGTAAATTTGTTGCTTAACTTTCTTGTCCTGCCCCTTGCAGCCTTGTTGATTGGATGGGTTCTTTTAACGCAATGGCCTGAATTACGAATTGGCCTTCTCATTCTCAGTGTGGTTCCCGGTGGTAATATGGCTGTTGCTTTTACAATGATGTTTAACGGAAACATTAAAGGCTCTCTTAAACTCAGTACTTGTAACCTGGTCCTTGGTTCTTTGCTGGCACCTCTCTACCTTTACGTTTTAGCTGGAACACTTGTTGAGATAAACATCCTCAATATTGCAAAGACAATTGGACTTGTTGTTTTCACTCCCCTTCTTTGTGGAATAATGACTTATAATATACTGTTGAAACGTTACAGTAAGAAACATTTCAAAGAGAAAATAAAACCATTACTGCCAGCATTTAGCGTTTGGGGGCTGATCTATCTGGTGTTCACAAGTATCAGTATGAAAGCTGCGATGATTTTTAGCTACCCGGAACTCATTTTGCAGGCACTCTCCAGCCTTATCCTCTGGTACTCCATCATACTTGTCCTCTGTGTCCTTATTGGACGTCGATATTTTTGCCACAAAGATGCAATCTCTCTGCTGCTTAATGTGGAATTACGGAATCTTCCCATCTGTATTGGAATTGCAATTACTGCCTTTCCCCCACAAACTGCCATGATGGTAGCTTTAGCCTTTCTTTTTCAGCAACAAATTGCCATCTGGTTTTTTAAATATGATAAGCAGTACACTTTTCTGAGTAAAGGATAATACCCATCCCTGCCAACATTTTACTCGTGCACTCTTCTGTTTTTGCTGCAAAATTGTTGGAGTCTTTTCACTACGATTCCTTTGTTTTTATAAATATTTGAAGAAAATGATTGAAGTCAGGTTCTACATTTTTTATTGTCATTGATTGGTGTACTCGGCATCTGTTCCTTCCAAAAGTGTAAACCACCGAGCCAACTGCTTTGATACTTTTAAATTTTATATTGGAATTAGACCATGAAAAAAACTTTTTTTATCCTTCTTGTCCTGCTTTCATTCTCTGCTGTTCAGATAGCACTAGCCTCCAACACGATAAAGCTTGGAGTTGTTACAAAACCTGGATCTGCTCAAAATATTGTTGCTGAAAAGTTTAAAGAGTTACTCGAACAAAACTCAAACGGTGCCTACAAGGTCAAAATTTTCCATTCCAAATCAATTGGCAATGAGACGGAAATACTGCAACAAATACAGATGAACACCATCCAGATTGGCGTAGTAACCGGTGGGCCCTATGATACCTTTGCACCCATTGTAAGGGTTATTAACTATCCTTTCCTGTTTAAAGATGCCTCTCAGGTAGATGCAATTCTTGATGGCCCGCTTGGCCAGGAAATACTTGATGACCTCGAAAACGTTGGTTTCAAGGGGCTTAGTTTCTCTGAAAACGGTTTTCGAAATCTTACGAATAACAAACATGCAGTTAAAACTGCAGCAGATGTTAGTGGTTTGAAGCTTCGCGTTATGTCGTCGGTTCTTCATAAATCTATCTGGAAGTCACTTGGTGCCAACCCCACTCCAATGCCATGGCCAATTTACACAGAACTGGAACAAGGTGTCATTGATGGTCAGGAAAATCCACTTTGGGTTATGGAAGTGTATAAATTCTATGAGATTCAGAAATATATGACCTTGACCCGACACGTCTATTCACCTCACATAAATGTTGCTTCCTTACAATGGTGGAAAACCCTTAAAACTGCGGATCAGGAGATGATCAGAAAGGCTATGATAGAGGCATCTGTTTTTCAGAGAAAAGATAACAGAGACAAAAATGGAGCCCGTCTGGATTTTCTTAGAGAAAAAGGAATGCTAATAGAAGAAAATCCCGATCTTGCTTCTTTTCGTGCTAAAGTTGCCGGTCTAAAAGATATGGATCTTTATAAAGATCCTAAAGTAAATACACTCTTGTTAAAAATGATTGAAGCGACAAAATAAAATAGTTCTCTTTTTATCAGTACCGCCGTATTGCAGGTTTATCCTTTAATGCGGCGGTTCAGTTTTAAAGCTGTGAAACACATAAAGGCTTTTAAAGCTACCATTAAACTTTTCTGGTATTCCCTATTTCACGTGTTACGCCTCTTCGAAAAATCATGCTCGGCCATTAACCAGGGAGTCGAATACCTCCTCTTTGGACTTGGTTTTTCCATGGCTCTGCTGGTGGCAGTCCAGGTTTTTTGCCGCTATGTTCTGAATTCTTCCCTGTTCTGGTCTGAAGAACTTGCCCGCTACATGATGGTTTGGCTCAGTTTTTTAGGAGCCACTGTTGCGTATTACCGCCATCTCCATCCCGGTGTGGATACAATCATAACCAGGATGTCCAAACCAAAACAACGTCTGTCCCGCCTTTGTGTTCACTGTGTAAGCTTGTCCATTGCGATTATAATGTTTGTTTCCGGAACGCAATTTGCGTGGTTTGTTCGTATGCAGGTATCCCCTGCTCTATCCATACCAAAATGGATCATTCTTGTTATCATACCACTTAGCGGATTGTTGTTATTTTTATATGCGTTTTTCTTTCTTCTCAAAACATTCGCCGAGAAAAACCAGTGACCACTGCAATACTTTTCATATCACTGCTCATTCTTTTTGCCATTGATACTCCAATCGCTATAGCCATTGGGGCAAGCTCTGTACTGGCAATTGTCATCCAGGGTGATTTTCCTTTAATGATGATTGCCCAGCGTATGTTTTCAGGAACTGATTCTTTTCACCTTATGGCAGTGCCTCTGTTTATGTTTGCAGGCGTCCTGATGGAAGCAGGAGGAATAAGCAAAAGGATCATTGAATTTGCCAATGCTCTTGTGGGATGGCTGCCTGGCGGGCTTGCTGCAGTAACCATTGTTTCTGCCATGTTTTTTGCGGGCATTTCAGGGTCAGCCGCAGCTGATGCAGCCGCCGTTGGTGCTATTCTTATCCCGGCAATGAAGAAATCCGGCTACGATTCCGATTTTGCAGCGGCAGTTCAAGCATCTGGTGGCTCCATTGGTGTTATTATTCCGCCATCAATTCCCATGATTATTTTCGGTTTCCTGACAGGCGCCTCAATTGGACAGCTCTTTGCTGCAGGTATCCTGCCAGGCCTATTAATTGGAATATCCCTTATTATTGTTTCAACAATAATATCCCTTAAAAATGGCTACTCATCCTCTGCCTCTTTTTCCCTTGCTGAAACATGGCGAACATTCAGACGAGCAATACTTGCCATGGGGGCTCCCATTATTATTCTTGGAGGAATCCTGACAGGAATCTTTACAGCCACCGAATCAGCAGCAGTTGCTGTGATGTATGCTTTGTTGCTTGGCATGTTTGTTTACGGAAAAATCACATTTAGAGATCTCTTTCCACTGTTTCGTGATGGAGCTGTAATTTCAGGGGTTGTAATGTTCATCATTGCCATGGCCTCAATTTTCAGTTGGCTTGCCGCCATGGAAGATATCCCTGCCACACTGGCCGGTAGTCTACTCTCACTTACTGATAATCCCATTATTCTGCTGTTGCTTATCAATCTTGTACTTCTTATTGCAGGAACTTTTATCGAGACAACTGCTGCCCTGATCCTTCTTGTGCCAATGATCACTGCCATGCTGCCTGTACTTGGTGTGGATATTGTCCAACTTGGAGTAATA
>CAMZLK010000095.1 GCA_947311475.1 uncultured Desulfocapsa sp. | reverse complement strand
TCTGGTAAAAGGAAATCCGTTACAAGATATTACCATGGTTGCTGATTATCGTAATCATCTTGCTGTGTATAAAAAGGGGCAACTGGTACAATGAAATATAATATTTTTGTTTAATTTCGGCGTACTAAGGTACGTTGAAATTAAACAAAAATATTATATTTCATTGTACCAGTTGCCCCTTTTTATACACAGCAAGATGATTACGATAATCAGCAACCATGGTAATATCTTGTAACGGATTTCCTTTTACCAGAAGCAAATCAGCCACCGCCCCCTTGCCAATATATCCCTGTTCGGGGAGTCCCATCAAATCAGCCCCGGCAAAGCAGCCCGCTCTTAGGGCGTCTTTTTCTGAAATACCATAATCAACCAGGAACTTTAATTCCCAGGCATTGGCCCCATGCAGGTTAAAAGGAGTACCAGCATCAGTTCCCATGGCAAGCAGCCCACCTGCGTGATAAAATTCCAACAAAGAATCACGTTGCTGCTGCTCTACCTGCCTTGCTTTCTCCACCATAAAAGAAGGAACCCCCTTATCCGCATTGTCCACCATATTACGAAGAGCGGAAATTGTTGGTACCAGATAGGTTCCGGCCTCCAACATTTCCCGAATGCAGGTTTCATCCACAAACACACCATGTTCGACGGAAGTGATCCCACCACGGACAGCATTGAGAATTCCTCCTGTTCCCTGGGCATGGGTGGCCGTTCGTTTGTGGAAACGGTGTGCTTCCCGGATAGCGCAGGCCATTTCCCCGGCAGTGTAATGTTCGTCTTTTGGCTGAACCCCAGGAGTCATAACACCACCCGTTGCCATTACTTTTACAAAATCACATCCTGCATGGATCTGCTCGCGAACAGCCTTTATCACCTCGTCACAACCATCGGCTATTCGTCCCCAGCGGCTTCCATGACCACCTGTCATACAGATCATTCTACCGGAAAGATGAATTGTGGGGCCGTGAAATGTTCCTCTGTTGATAGCATCACGCACCGGAAACTCCAGGTACTCCTTTCCTCCACAATCCCGCAGACTGGTAATCCCATGGCGAAGTGAAAGTTGAGCATTCTCAAGGACTGTAAGAGTAATATCCCCAGGGGATACTTTGGCAAGAGCCGCAGATGGATCAGCCCCACCCTTATAACAAAGGTGAACATGAGTATCAGTCAATCCAGGCATCAGAGTCGCGCCGTTTGTGTCAACAATCTCACCGCCAAAGCCTTCAAAAGTTGTTTTGGCGGCCACATCCACAATGTGGTTATCTTCTATCAGGACTGCCACATCTTCAGAAAGTTCGCCCCTGCCATCAAAAACAAGACCACCCGTAAAAAGTATTTGATTTTTCATGCTGGTTCATTCCTTTTTCTTTTCGGAATCCTGCCATCTTTCATCAATTATTCCAAATCAAAAAAGCTGGCTGGAAGATGACTCCATATCCAGGCCTTTCAAAGAAAGCATATCAAACTTTGGCATTAACCCAAGTAAGTGTTTGGTATAATCATGCTGAGGATCAATAAAGAGTTTCTCAGTGTCTGCCACTTCGCAGAGTTTCCCGGATTTCATGACACCAACCCTGTCACACATCTGGCGGATCACCGGTAAATCATGGCTGATAAAGAGCATGGTCAGGCTCAATTGATCCTGCAAATCTTTTAGCAGATTAAGAATCTGGGCCTGAATGGAAACATCAAGTGCAGATGTGGGTTCATCACAGATCAGAAAACGCGGACGGGTGGCCAGAGCCCTTGCGATGGAAATTCGTTGCCGCTGACCTCCTGAAAATTCATGGGGATATCTCTTCAGGGAATTTCCCTCAAGTCCCACCTGATCAATCAGATCTCTTACAATTTCCCTGACTTCCCGTTTACTCTCAGCCAGTTTATGGAAGCGGATGGGTTCTGCCACAATATCAAGTACTCGCATACGGCCATTAAGTGACGAAAAGGGATCCTGGAAGATCATCTGCATCTGTCGCCGAAAGGGATCAAGATCTCTTTTTCTATTAATTGCTGTTAAGTCAGTACCTGCAAACAATACCCGCCCTGAAACAGCTTTATAGAGTCCGGTAATAAGACGAGCCACGGTGGATTTTCCACTGCCGCTCTCCCCCACCAACCCAAAAACCTCCCCTTTTTCAATGGTAAAGGAAACATTATTCACAGCGTCCAGATAGATCCGATTCCGCTTAAAGATCGCAGTTTTCGTTACAAAACGCATGCACAGGTTTTCAAGGGAGAGAAGGGGGCCGTCCAGTTTTGCATAGGAGCGCTCCTTCCCCAGCCAATGGGTCGAAATATCGAGCGTAACCTGCGGTTCCTGAGCCTCTTCGATATTGGTAACCAGTGGAAAACGGTGCAGGCGTACATCCGGGCGTGGTACGGCACTAATAAGGCTTTGGGTGTACGGGTGATCCGGATCACCCAGAATTTTTGCAGTACTTCCCTCTTCCACAAGCTTTCCCCGATACATAACGGCAACCCGATCACAGACCTCTGCAATAACTCCCATATCATGGGTGATAAGCATCATGCCTACCTGTTTTTCCCGACAGAGCTTCTTTAAGAGATCAAGAATCTGTGCCTGAATGGAAACGTCCAGTGCTGTGGTTGGTTCATCCGCAATGATCACATCAGGTTCTGCACAAAGCGCAAGAGCAATCACAACACGCTGACGCATACCACCACTAAATTGATGGGGGTAGAGTTTAACCATGATCGCAGGATCTGGAATACCCACCTGCTCGAGTAAGTCGATGGTGCGCTGAAAAGCCTCACGACGATTTAATTTAAGATGGTAGCATATTGTTTCCACTAACTGCTGTTCGATGGTTTGCAGGGGATCAAGGGATGTTTGCGGGTCTTGAAAGATCATGCCTATTCTACGTCCTCTAAGGCGCCTGATCTTATTTTCTTCCAAATTATCTATTCGCTGTCCCTGAAGAAATATTTCTCCCTCACTCATCCGACCAGGTGGTTCCAGTAAATCAACGACACCATTTCCAATGGTTGATTTTCCTGCCCCAGATTCCCCGACAATCCCAAGAATTTCTCCTGGTGCCAGGTTGAGTGCAACGTCATCCACAGCCACCAGTGTTCCATGGCGACCGGGGAAGTCAATACGCATATGTTTTATGGTCAGCTGATACATAATTCTTCAAATTTGACAAACTCGTATAAAGGTTAAAACCCCGATGGCTAAGTAGATAGCGCAGACTTTGAAAAGCTTCATATGCGAAGCGCACATTTTTTGTTTAATTTCGGTGCACTAAGGCACGTCAGAATTAAACGAAAAATGTAACAACGAAGCAGATGAGGAGTTTTTACGACGCCATCATTATTGAATTTTGGGATTCAATGTATCCCGCAACCAATCCCCAAGAAGGTTAACCGACAAAGCCAGTAACACCAGTGCAATACCGGGAAAAATTGTTATCCACCACTCACCTGAGAAGAGGTAATCATTCCCCACCCGAATGAGGGTGCCAAGTGATGGGGTTGTGGGCGGTAAACCAACACCAAGAAAAGAAAGAGTTGCCTCGGTGATTATTGCAATGGCCAGATGGATAGCACCAATCACCAGAACCGGCCCCATCACATTTGGAAGGATATGACGCCAGAGAATAGCAATGGGACGCACACCTATCACCTGGGCAGCCTGTACATATTCCTTGCTTTTCTCCACCATTGTGGAACCACGAACAGTACGGGCATATTGCACCCAGCCAGAAATACCAATGGCAAATATCAGCACATAGACCGCTACCTGATCGTGCATGTCTCGAGGCAGGATAGAGCGTGCCACGCCATCTATCAGGAGTGCAATCAGGATGGCTGGAAATGAGAGTTGAATATCAGCAATCCGCATGATAAACGCATCTACTTTGGGACCGCCATAACCGCTGACGAGCCCGAGAGCAACACCTAAAATAAGAGAAAAAGTCACTGAGGCCATGCCAATAATCAGGGAGATTCGAGATCCATAAAGTATGGTGGACAGAATATCCCTGCCCTGATCATCTGTTCCAAGAAGAAAGCGTGAATCGCCAAGATCTGCATACCAGACAGGCGGTAAACTGGCATCCATTAAGTCTATGCTTACCAGATTAAAGGGGTCATGGGGGGCAACCCAGGGTGCCAGCAGAGATGTGCTTACGATGACGAGGGTGATCACCGCGGAAATCATGACAATTGGTGAGCGTCTGAAGCTGTACCAGAGATCACTGTCGGCTGCGCGGGCGATAGTGTTTTTCATCGTTTTGACACCTTATCCACCGATTAAACCGCAGCCCGATCAACCCGAAGACGGGGGTCCACGAAAAAATAAAGAATATCAACAATCAAATTGATCACCACAAAGAAAAGTGCAATCATAACAAGATATGCAGCCATCACAGGAATATCCACTTCATGAATCGCCTGGATAAACAGGAGTCCCATACCCGGCCATTGAAAAACACTTTCAGTGATGATAGCAAAGGCAATGATGGAACCAAACTGCAAACCTGTAATGGTAATCACTGGTACCAGTGTATTTTTCAACGCATGGCGAAAATGAACAGAACGAGTAGGCAATCCTCGTGCTCTTGCAAATTTAATAAAATCTGTTTGCAGCACTTCCAACATCTCAGCGCGTACCAGCCTCATAATAAGCGTCATTTGAAAAAGTGCCAGAGTCACCGCCGGCATGATCAGTGCTTTCCAGCCGGAAATTGTAAGCAACCCGGTTGACCACCAGCCCACCTGAACCACTTCTCCCCTGCCAAAGGTTGGGAGCCACTGCAAAATCACTCCGAAAAAAAGAATAAACAGGATACCAATGAGAAATGTTGGTAAAGAAACGCCAATAAGAGAGAGTGTCATAAATATTTTAGAGAGAACGCTCTTACGATTAAGCGCGGTATATATCCCCATGGGGATTCCAATAAAAAGCGCTATCATGCCAGAGAAAAAGGAGAGCTCAAGTGTTGCCGGTAAACGCTCTGCCAGCAGATCACTCACCGGTCGGCGGTGTCGGTAAGACGAACCGAATTCGCCATGTACAGCATCGATCACAAAATTGCCAAACTGGACAAAGAATGGATCATCCAATCCAAGTTGTTTCCGAATTTCTTCACGTTCTGCAATACTTGTATCCTGACCAACCATATTGTTGATAGGGTTGCCCACATAGCGGAACAGGCTAAAAGCAATAAATGCCACAGCCAGCATCACCATGGTGGATTGCGCAATTCGACGTAAAATAAATGAGATCACTTAAGGTTTCCAGTAAGGGATTGAGAAAACAATGTAAACAACAAACCCGGCAAGAAATCCTGTCGGGCTTGTTACGCCTACTACCTATTGATAAACTCGTAACACAGATAAACTGCAAGTGAGTGCCTCGAAGGTCTCTCTTCATTCACTATCTGTTACCATTCATAACGGTTTGATATTATTGAAGAACAACACTACGCAAATCAAGAACATTGTCAGCACGCTGAGAGACACTTACACCATCACGAACCCCCCAGGAGAGCGGTTGTTGATGGATCGGCAGGTAGGCTACTTCATCTTTTGCAATCTTGAAGGCTTTATCAATCATAGCCTGACGTTTAGCCGGGTTAGTTTCAGAACCAACTTTGTCGGTTAAAGCATCAATTTCGGCATTGCAATAGTTCCCAAAGTTAAATGTTCCCATTTTCTTTTCTTTGTTCTGACAGCTGAGCAGATTGATCAGCACATTATGACTATCCATGGAACCGGGAGTCCAACCAAGCAGATAAAAACTGGTATCATAATTATTCTGGGCAAGCACTTTGGCGAAATATTTGGATTTGGGCTGTGCAAAAACTTCTACCTTGACCCCGATTTTGGCAAGCATTCCTGCTGCTGCCTGACAAATTTTCTCATCATTGACATAACGATTATTCGGGCAATCAATGGTTATCTCAAAGCCATCCGGATATCCTGCTTCAGCAAGCAGTTTCTTAGACAACTCAGGATCATAACTGTAAGGAGTGTTGAGCGCTTCGGAAAATCCGTTTACCTGAGGAGCAACCAGTAATCCAGCAGGAGTTGATGCTCCACGCATTACTTTTTTGTGAATCGCTTCGAGGTTCAAAGCGTGGGCAAAGGCCTTTCTTACCCGAACATCTTTTAGAGGATTTTTCCCTTTGATATTTGAATACAATAATTCATCCCGGGAACTGTCCATCCCAAGGAAAATAGTACGGGCTTCGGGGCCAGACAGAGGCTTTACACCTGATGCTTTTTCAAGTCGTTTCCAATCCTGAACAGGAACAGGATAAATCAGATCCAGCTCACCTGAGATCAATGCAGCAACACGTGTCGCGGCCTGTTTAACAGGAGTGAAGATTCCCTCTGTTATATTTGTTTTGGGATTGCCCCAATAGTTCTCATTACGTTTAAAAATAGTTTTTACATCAGGCTGACGATCGGTAATAATAAATGGGCCTGTTCCATTGGCATGCATATTGGCATAGTTACCCTCTTCGCCACCTTTTACATTGGTGGTTTCAGCGGTTTTATGCTCTATGGACCACTCTTTGTCCATAATATAGAGCCAGGCCATTTCCTGCATAAGAATGGGATTCGGAGAAGGGGTTATTGCTTCCACTGTGTAGTCATCAATCTTTTTCATTTCTTTGATGAGACCGGCGCGCCCTTTCATATCGGATCCTTCACTGAGACAGCGTTTCCATGAGAAAATCACATCATCCGCATTAAAGTCTCCACCTTCCTGAAACTTCACCCCTTTACGCAACTTTATGATCCATTTGCTAGGCTCGGGATTTGACCAGGATTCGGCAAGAGCCGGCACAAGTTCAAGGTCGTCGGTATACGCACTGAGCGCTTCATACACATTGCCCATAAACCCCATGGTAAAGGTCTCATTGAGTGCATGGGGGTCAAGGGATTGCACATCTCCCTGAAATGCCCATTTGAATGTCTTTGCCTGCAGGGGTGAAGCTGCAAGGATTGCAAGCGTTGCCACTGCCAGTAATCGTTTGGTAAATGTTTTCATACCCTCTCCTTTTTTGACCTTTTTACGAGTCCATCAACAATAACCAATGATCTGGTCAGGTCAGATCATCGATGAGTTTATGCACAAAAAGTTCAGCTTTCTGAACCTGGGAAATTTCGATATATTCATTTGGCTTATGCGCCTGATTAATGGAACCAGGGCCACAGATCACTGTGGAGAGACCTAGCCTCTGAAACAGACCGCCCTCAGTGGCATAAGAGACCACCTCGGTAAAGTCTTTACCAGTCAAGTGTTTACACAAGAGCTCCGCTGCGCCATTTACTTCCGGCTGCATGCCGGGTGCCTGGGCATTGGCGGTTGTGACAATGTTACAAGCGGATGAAATTTTCTGCATCTTTTTAATAATTGCTTCGCAATGTGCATCAAATCTATCGACATAATCTTTGGCATTTTCGCCTGGGATGGTTCGGATATCCCAGTCAAATGAGCACTCACGTGCAATAATATTTACAGCCGTCCCGCCTTCGATCTTTCCGACATGCACAGATGAGTAAGGTGGTTCAAAGGGTGAGTCAGTGGAAATATTACGCCGATTCTCAAACATCATATCTTCAAGAAAGCTAACAAGACGTGCGGCTGTCATTACAGCACTCACACCTCTTTCAATCTGGCTGGAGTGTGCCTCGTGACCTGTGACAGTGGTGGTATAGCTGCCAATCCCTTTATGGGCATTGATGATACGCATACTGGTCGGTTCTCCCACAATAACTGCCAGAGGACGAGGAAGCCTCTCTGTCATCTCCTTAATCATGGAAGGAGCGCCGAAACAACCAATTTCCTCATCATAGGAAAGGGCGAAATGGATGGGTTTTCGTAAAGATTTTTTCAGCATTTGCGGCACAAGTGCCAGGGCAACAGCCAGAAAACTTTTCATATCAGCTGTCCCGCGACCGTACAAACGACCATTTTTTTCCATGACATGGAAAGGATTACTATCCCAGGACTGCCCCTTAACAGGAACCACATCAGTATGCCCCGACAAGACAACACCCTCCGCAACCATCGGGCCAACGGTGGCATAAAGATTTGCCTTTTCTCCATCGTCACTGGGAATTATCCGGCTGCTCACACCGTAATCTTCCAGATATGATTTGACAAATTGGATCAAGCCAAGGTTGGATCTACTGGAAATCGTTTCAAAAGAAACGAGCTTATCTATTAGTTGTCTTGATGTGTAGTTATTCAATTTTGATGGACTCGTAAAAACGTTTCATCTTCTTCGTTACTGCAAATTTTTCGTTTAATTTTAGCAAACAAGGTACATTGAGCCTTTTCTTAAAACATCTTTTCTTACATGGATAATGGCAGAATCGGAAATAATTTCTACAAAACCTCCTGTTTTATGTCAATGCTTATCGCAAACAGTTATCACTTGAACGCCATTGCCCCCCCTGTTACGTTAGTTTGATGGACTCGTAAAAGGATGAAACTCCGATGGCTAAGTAGATAGCGCAGACTTCAAAAAACTTCAGATACGAGGCGCACATTTTTTTGATTTCGACGTACTAAGGTACGTTTGAATTAAACAAAAAATGTAGCGACGAAGCAGGTGAAGAGTTTTTACGACGCCATCAAGTTTTAAAAGCCAGGTTTTTAATAACATCAGACTATCCACAGATTATTGAGAAATAAGTATTTCTATAAATCCTCTGACTGTGTATCATGAAAATAGTTTGTAGAACAGGATTGTAAGCAGACTCAAAGAGTCCTGTTCTGAACAATTCATACTGTTGCAATAAACCTGTAATCAAATGAGGGATACACATGAATTCTGCAAATATTTTAAAAGATGTCACTTATAATAATGATAAACCAGCCATCTCGATATTACTGGAAACATCAACATCCAAAGAGATCCGAATTGTTTTTGCAAAAGATCAGCATATGAAGGAACACCAAACACCACATCCCATCACCGTTGAAATGGTCGAAGGGAATCTTGATTTTGGTGTTGAAGGTGCAGTTCACAATTTAGTAAAAGGAGATATCCTCAGCCTGGATGGCGGTGTTCCACACGATCTGCTCGCCAAATCAAACTGTATTGTACGACTCACTCTCAGCAAAGCAGATACCCTCCAGCGTGTAGAGGATGTGATCAGGTTGTAACGGATGAATGGCTGGTTAATCGTTATAATAGTATTCCTTGTTGCGAATTATCTTCTGGAACAGATTGTTTCCCATCTGAATATCAAGGCGCTGGCAAATAAGGTTCCTGAGGAGTTTAAGGAGATATTTGATGCTGAAAAATATCAAAAATCGCAGAAATACACAAAAGTTACGAGCAGATTTGAATTTATCCAGTCAACTATTAGTACAGTTGTGCTGCTCAGTTTCCTGTTAGCCGGTGGATTTAACTCGGTTGATATCTTCGTCCGCAGTTTCAACCAGGGAGAAATTGTAAGCGGAATACTCTACATTGCCAGCCTCATCCTGCTCAGTTCAATACTGGCCCTTCCTTTCAGTTTTTACTCAACCTTTGTCATTGAAGAACGATTCGGTTTTAACAACACCACAAAAAAAACATTCATTGGCGATATTATAAAAGGAATTTCTCTCAGCATCCTCATTGGAACTCCTGTTCTTTATCTTATCCTCTGTTTTTTTGAGACCACTGGCAATTCAGCCTGGATCTATTGCTGGGCAGGCCTCACACTGATAAGTATTGTACTGCAATTTCTTGCTCCTGTGCTTATAATGCCGCTTTTCAATAAATTCACCCCTCTAGAAGACGGGATACTAAAGGAGAAAGTACTCGAACTTACCCAAAACGCATCATTTAGCATCCAGGGGATTTACACCATGGACGGTTCCAAACGATCCAGTAAACTCAATGCGTATTTCACGGGCTTTGGGAAATTTAGAAAAATCGTATTTTATGATACCCTTCTTCAGAAACTAGACGATGATGAAATTGTAGCAGTCCTTGCCCATGAAATGGGCCATTACAAACAGCACCATTTATTAAAAATGCTGGCAATCTCTATCTGCCACACAGGCCTGCTCTTTTTCCTGCTCTCCCTTTTTATCGGGAATGAAAATCTGTTTGCAGCTTTTCAAATGGAACATCTGTCAATCTACGGTGCACTGATCTTTTTTTCCTTTATATTTTCTCCAGTAAACCTTTTTCTTGGAGTTGCCCTGAACAGCCTCAGCCGAAAACATGAATTTGAGGCTGATCGATATGCGGCCACTGTCCCCCATCGTGGCACAGCACTAATGAGTGGACTCAAGAAACTCTCTGTTGCGAATTTATCCAACCTTACACCACATCCGGCCCTGGTTTTTCTGCATTACAGCCATCCCCCCATACTTGCAAGAATACAAGCTTTACATAAAATCACAGATAATGAGACATCTAATTGACGTTTGCTGCCGCCCTGCTCTTTCCTAATGGAAAATGGTGATTGTCCGGTTACGCGCGTTACAAAGCTTGTAACAATCCTTGCCTCGATACGCATAGGAGTATTCTACAACCATAGAATAAGGAGACAAGATCCCCCTGAAAAACGTTTCTTTACATGACAGTCTTTTGTTCAAAATAGGGAAAATAGTAAATATGCCTATATGAAAACATTTTTACCTGTGTTTTGCTGCTGGTAATTGTCTACCAAACAAGGAAGGATATGGCCAGAATGCAACAGACATTGGATGCACTGCCCCTTGAACTCAAACAGAACAAAGAAGCATCAGCTGCTCATCAGAGACCAGTGGCTTCCGGACAAGAAGCAAATAATGATACTGCCAGGGAACTCCTGTGGGATGAATTAAATCAGGCTGAAAAAGACGCACACATCGCAAAAATACAAAAATCAATGATTTACACAGGATCGTCCAGTCATTCTGAACAGGAAACAACGGATACGTATGGCACCGTGCAGACAGATGCATACTATGAGATGTCCGATGTCGCAGTCTGAGCCTGATTCCATCAAACTCTGGTGGGCGAGGTGGGATTCGAACCCACGGCTTTCAGCTTCGGAGGCTGACACTCTATCCAACTGAGCTACCCGCCCATGCAATGTTTACTGGCTTGTGGGTCTTCTCCCACAACATCTCCATTTATTGTGAAAATGTGACAGCAAGTATAGCTTGAATTATTATTTTGTCACTAGGAGCTTGTCCGAGAATAGGCATTTCGTTCAAAGTCGAAGAATTTTTGAAAAATAAGCACAGCCATATATATGATATTGCGAGCATTATTTTTTGACAATTCTGAAGAGTTTGGGCAAAAGGGCATTCTCGGACAAGCTCCTAGTGACAAAATAATAATTCAAGCTATACTTGCTGTCACATTTTCACAATAAATGGAGATGTTGTGGGAGAAGACCCACAAGCCAGTAAACATTGCATGGG
>CAMZLK010000094.1 GCA_947311475.1 uncultured Desulfocapsa sp. | reverse complement strand
GGTCGATTCCAGCGTATAATGTAGTCATAAGGCACCTCCTCATTTGAGTTTACCTACCTCTATTATACAACCATCTCGGTTAAGCCTGAAGCTCAATCTTGAGTTTCAGGCTGAAGTGCCTTTTATATGATTATCAAGTCTACCGTTGACCTTTAGTAAGTTTTTCCTCTATCTTTACCAACTGCCTTTGTCAGCAATTCCCGGATAGGGCTCAAACAGGAGTTTATAGAATTTCCCGTATTTTTTGCAAAAAATTACCAAAAGAAAGGGAAAAGAAAGGGGGACAGACCACGATAAAAAAAATAAAATGGGGTAAAAAGATGCAGAATTTCGTAAGATAGAGGAATATGGGGATGGTGAGGGGCACGCCACTCTTTGAAGAAATGAGTTGCAAATTTTATTGTGGTCTGTCCCCTATTATTCAGCCCCCTTTGATATCAGTTTACGAATCACTTTGTCGAGCTGATTCATATCGTTATCAATTTTACCATAATATCGAACTTCTCCATCACGACCTTCATCGGCGATACCGATTGAGATTGACTTTTTGTGGACATCTAAGCCGATATATTTTATTATTTTTTCCATGACCTGCCTCCTTGATTTTGGCTCTGAGTTGAGTGTTATTGCTTTCAACATAACCCACGTTAGCAAGGTAGGCAGGTCTATTCTCTTGTGTTAACCATTATATCTAGAACAAGAATAAGTGGAGAAAGGGAGGGGCGTTGCGCCGCATCAATCACATGCTGGAGAATGGGTTTGCCGCGAAGATCAGCAGTAACTTATTTCCGTCCATGCGCCGACTACTGCCTGCGGCGAGGATTATTCCGAGGATTGCTGCTTGTGATAACATTGTGTGAAATTGAATCGTATTTTTCCGGTGTCAGGAAACCTTTTTCAGATAGTTATAGACCGTACACTTGGTAACATCCATTAGTTCTGCAACCTGTTCCACGGCACCTTTAAATTGAAAAACACCATTTTGTTTCATTTTTTCAATAAACCTGGTTTTTTCGTCAATGGACATTGAGGCTGGTTGTACGCCAATTGCTTCCACAGCCTGAACAAAAAGTGTTCTTACGGTGTCACTGGCAGAGTCTGCAAAGCTCTCCTTGCTGGGGTATATTCCGGTGTCAAGGTCGTGAATGAAGGGCATAAGGGACTGGATTGCATTGAAATATTGGGTTGTGTCAAGGTTTATGCAAAAAGCGGCCACTGCCTTCCCGCTTTGGTTTTTTATGATTGTGGTTGCTGACTTCAGGCATCTGCCATCGGATGTAACCGACTTGTAATTGTGTTGATGGTCACCTTTTTCAGGAATTTGCTGTATGAGCTTTGTCAACAGATCAGTTGCTGGTGCTCCCACCTTTCTTCCCGTCACATCACCCTTCATATAGATGAGGGACTTTTGCAGATTGGCAAGATCATGAATGACAACTTCACAATTTGGCCCAAATAACGCATGGATCGCATCTGCAATTCGTCTTAGATTCTGAAGGATCTGTTCTTTTTCTGATAATTTAGTCATGTGAACCGCATTATTTTTTCTTTCGGTTATCTTCCTGATCTTTGTATTCTCCATACCATACTGCATCCCGAAAAGCACGGGGAGAGGTGTTGCCTTCGGTGCTGACAAGCAGCACAATGGACTCCTCATTTAAACCGAGTTCATTACGAAGATCAGTAGCCGTCTCATTTTCTGATTCCATTAGCAAATGGAGCAATCCCATGGTAACCGCGCCAGATTCGCCAGAGATAATAACATCATCGCCTTTTAACGGAATCGCAAGAACACGCATCCCCGTTGCAGCCAGGTAATCGGGGCAGGAGACATAAGCTGTAGCGTAATCCCGCAGCAATCCCCAACTGATGGTGTTGGGCTCTCCACAGGCAAGGCCAGCCATGAGAGTGTCGAGATCGCCAGACACATTATGGGGGTTACCGTCACCCATAACTGCTGATTTGTAGATACAATTTGCTTTTTCAGGTTCAACAATGGTGATTTTTGGCATGTTTTCGCCAAGTTTTGAGGCTAGAAAACCGAGTACTCCACCGGCAAAAGATCCAACTCCGGCCTGGAGAAACACATGTGTTGGCACAGCAGAACCCTGATTTTTTAGCTGTTCGAGCGCCTCTACAGCTAAAGTCGCATAGCCCTGCATGATCCATGTGGGGATATCTTCGTAGCCAGTCCATGCAGTATCCTGTACAATAACCCAGCCATGTTCTTCTGCCTTTTTTTCTGATAGCCGAACAGCATCATCGTAGTTTAAGTCGGTGATGGAGGCTTCTGCACCCAAATTCTGGATGTTTTTCAACCGTACCGGATCGGAGCCTTTTGGCATATAAACAACAGCTTTTTGTTTTAGTTGTCTGGCTGCCCAGGCAACTGCACGGCCATGGTTTCCGTCGGTGGCAGTGGTGAAAGTGATGTCACCAAGTTGTTCACGCACCTTTTCGGAGCGTAATTCTTCATAGGATATTTCTGAGAGGTCTTTGCCAAGTTTTTCTGCCAGATACTTGCCAATTGCATAGGATGCACCAAGTACCTTGAATGCATTTAAACCAAATCGGGAAGACTCATCTTTTATAAAAAGCTTATTGATCCCAAGATAATTTGCAAGCTTAGGCAGTGATACCAGCGGAGTTGGTTTATACTCTTTAAAACTCTGGTGGTAGGCGCGAGCTTTCTCTGCTTCCCCGGTTCCAAGGATATCCAGACTGGCACCTTGCCCCGGGGTTTTGATGTTTTTGTTAATAACATAATCTATGGACATAGATTCTTTCTCCTAAGCAACTGCAATGGCATCTATCTCAACTTTGGCACCAAGGGGTAATGCCGCAACCTGAACAGTGGCACGTGCCGGATATTCACCTTCAAAAAAACGGGCATATATATCATTTATTGCTGCAAAATCAGTAAGATCAGTTACGAAAATCCCGCAACGAAGAATCTTTTCCATGGAAGACCCTGCTTCCTGGAGTATTGCCTTAATATTGTTCATGCTCTGTTCTGTCTGTTTGGATACATCCTCATCCATTTTTTTTGTTTCAGGGTTCAATGGAAGCTGGCCCGATACGTATATGGTATCTCCATGTTGAACAGCCTGGGAATATGGGCCAATTGCTGCCGGGGCATTTTCGGTACTGATGATTGTTTTAGACATTGTATCTCTCCCTCGAGTGGATTGTTTTTAAAAAAAAATCGTTCATTTTTATAATTTTTTAAAGTTGTTCTGACAAGAAGAAAATCGTTATAAATGGGTTTTTGACAGAAGGCACTGCGTTGAGGGATCGTTTATTGCCGGAATATCGTTATAAAATGTATGTTCGGCGAAGGTGCTTGTTTTTGATAAAAGGGGCGTATCCAGAATTGAGTTGACATATTTTTATACTTTTTGTAAAAATATAGCGGCTGAAATTCATTCATCAATCCATTAACACAATAAGAGAGTATAAATACAGATGGCCACAATTGATTTTGATAAAATAAACGAGCTTGCCAAAAATTATGAACCGGAAATGACCAGATTCTTACGGGACATGGTTGCCATTCCCAGTGAGAGCTGCGATGAAAAAAAGGTGGTTCTTCGTATCAAGGAGGAGATGGAAAAGGTTGGTTTTGATAAGGTTGAAATCGACCCCATGGGTAATATCCTTGGCTATATCGGTTCCGGTTCACGTCTGATCGCTTTTGATGCCCATATTGATACTGTGGGCGTTGGTGTTGCCGGAAACTGGGATTTCGACCCCTATAAAGGATATGAGGACGATGAATGCATTGGCGGCCGCGGTACTTCCGATCAGGAAGGTGGTATGGCATCCATGGTGTACGCAGGTAAGATAATTAAAGATCTTGACCTGGCCACTGAATACACTGTTGTTATGACAGGAACTGTTCAGGAAGAAGATTGCGATGGTCTGTGCTGGCAGTACATCATTAACGAGCTTGGTTTAAGGCCTGAATTTGTGGTTTCAACAGAACCAACCGATGGTGGAATTTATCGCGGCCAGCGAGGCCGTATGGAAATCCGTGTTGATGTTGAAGGTGTTTCTTCCCACGGTTCAGCACCTGAGCGTGGAGACAACGCCATCTTCAAAATGGCAAAAATTTTAAATGAACTTGAAGTATTGCACACAGAGCTTGCAGATGATGACTTCCTTGGAAAAGGATCTCTTACCGTATCGCAGATATTCTACACATCCCCATCACGTTGCGCTGTGGCCGACGGCTGTTCGATCTCAATTGACAGGCGCCTCACAGCTGGAGAAGATGCAAAACTTGCCATGTCTCAGATTGCAAATCTTCCTGCCGCAAAAGCCGCAAATGCCAAGGTGAGCATGTATAAGTATGATACTCCGGCATACACCGGTCTTGTTTACCCCACAGATTGTGATTTCCCCTCATGGGTTGTGGAAGAAGATCACCCGGCAGTTCAGGCAACAGCTGCTGCTTATTCTTCACTCTTTAAAACAGCACCACGCATTGATAAATGGACTTTTTCCACCAATGGTGTGGCAATCACCGGCATGCATAACATCCCAACAATTGGATTTGGCCCAGGGAAAGAAGCTGAAGCTCATGCACCAAATGAGAAAACCTGGAAGGCTGATCTTGTTCGGTGTGCAGCCCTGTATGCTGCTCTTCCCGGTGTGTATGTAGAAAAGAATTAAGGCCATAGACAGAGTGAGACATAAAATTGCTGTTATCGCCATTGGTGGTAATTCTTTAATTAAACACCGTGAAAAGCAGACGGTGGAAGATCAGTACAATGCAATCTGCGAGACAATAAGACACCTTGTCGATCTTGTTGAGCTGGGTTATCAGCTGGTGATCACCCATGGTAACGGGCCGCAGGTTGGCTTTATCATGCTGCGCTCAGAAATTGCCCGTGACCAGATTGGTTTGCATATTGTTCCTTTGAGTTCCTGTGTTGCAGATACTCAGGGAGCCATTGGTCTTCAGATTCAGCAGGCATTGACTGATGAGCTTGAAAAACGTAATCTTGCTGCCCGGGCTGTTACCATTGTCACCCAGGTTGAAGTCAGCCCAACTGATCCCGGTTTTGTTAAACCGGCCAAACCAATCGGCGAGTTTTACGCGAAAGAAAAGCTGCCAAAGTTAAAAGAGCATCATCCTGAATGGATATTAAAAGAGGACTCAAATCGTGGCTACCGCAGAGTGGTTGCCTCACCTCTTCCTGAGAAAATTGTAGAGGAAAATGCTGTTGTCGCTCTTCTTGAAAACGATTTCCATGTGATCGCCGCAGGCGGTGGTGGTGTACCGGTGGTGCGAAGTGATATCGGTCTTACAAGTGTTGATGCTGTGATCGATAAAGATAAAACAGCCTCTCTCCTTGCTTCCAATTTGAATGCTCCTCTGCTTGTTATTTCGACTGCCGTTGAGCAGGTCATGCTGAATTTTGGAACAGAGAAGGCAACAGGGCTTGGCCAGGTAAACGTACAGGAGATGCAGAGATTTCTTGAGGATGGTCATTTTGCTCCCGGTTCCATGGCTCCTAAAATTGAAGCTGCCATAGATTTTATAAAGAATGGCGGTAAAAAAGTAATAATTACCAACCCGGAACATATAGGCGATGCGATTCGTCAAGGGAAGGGAACACAAATAATTCCATAATGGCGTCGTAATACTTCATCTGCTGTGTTTCGCATATGAATCTTTTCACGATTCCCATTAATACCCCGGAGATACGAATATGGACAAATTAGGAATAGAACAACTAATCATGGAACTTTCCACCCTTGATTATCAGAATATGTATAACGATGATTTTCTTCTGACCTGGGATAAATCAGACGATGAGATCAGCGCCACTTTTACCGTTGCAGAAATCCTGCGTGGAATGCGTGAGCAAAACATCTCCAGCCGGGTCTTTGATTCAGGGCTGGGTGTTTCCCTTTTTCGTGACAACTCCACCCGTACCCGCTTCAGCTTTACCAGTGCCTGTAACCTGCTTGGTCTTGCAGTACAGGATCTTGATGAGGGGAAATCACAAATTGCCCATGGTGAGACAGTACGTGAAACCGCCAACATGGTTTCTTTTATGGCAGATGTTATCGGTATTCGTGATGATATGTATATTGGTAAGGGCAACGCCTATATGCGTAATGTGGCACAATCTGTACAGGCAGGACACGAGGAAGGAGTACTCGAGCAGCGCCCCACACTGGTAAATCTGCAATGTGATATCGATCATCCCACCCAGTCCATGTCCGATATGCTGCATATCATTAACCACTTTGGTGGTGTTGAGAATCTGGCAGGGAAAAAGATCGCCATGTCCTGGGCTTACTCTCCATCATACGGAAAACCATTGTCTGTTCCCCAGGGAGTGATTGGTCTGATGACCCGTTTTGGAATGGAAGTGGCACTCGCCCATCCGGAAGGATACGAAGTAATGCCTGAAGTTGAGGAAGTTGCAGCCCGCCAGGCAGCTGAGACCGGTGGGCGATTCACTAAATCAAATTCCATGGCAGAGGCGTTTGAAGATGCTGATATTGTATATCCAAAGAGCTGGGCGCCATTTGCTGCAATGGAAAAACGTACTGATCTTTACGGAAATGGTGATATGGATGGTATCAAAGCACTTGAACAGGAGTTGCTCAGCCAGAATAAAAAACATATGGACTGGACCTGTACAGAAGAGCTTATGAGCACTACCCATAACGGATCTGCTCTCTATATGCATTGTCTTCCTGCCGATATTACTGGCGTTTCCTGCGAGCAGGGTGAGGTTGAGGCCTCAGTGTTTGATCGTTACCGTGTGCCGCAGTATAAACAGGCCAGCTACAAGCCCTATGTTATTGCTGCAATGATCTTTTTAGCCAAGCACAGGAACTCCGCAGATATGCTGCAGCGTTTGATGGAACGTGCTAATCCCAGAAGATTCTAAGAAATATTTTTAGCGATCATGGAAACAATGATAGAGCTCACACTCAATGGCCAAAATGCACACTATTCAGGGGATGAAAATGTTTCACTCCTCTCCTGGTTGCGCAACGATAAAAACCTGACAGCGGCAAAAGATGGTTGTTCCGGCCAGGCGGCATGTGGCGCCTGTCTTGTGGAAGTGGATGAAAAGGCAGTTCTGGCCTGTGCCACTCCCATGAAGAAGGTTGCAGGTAAAAATGTTGTCACCCTTGAAGGGGTACCGGAGTCCCTGTTGCAGACCCTTGGAAGGGCATTTGTTGGCAGTGGTGCTGTGCAGTGTGGGTTTTGCACTCCGGGATTTCTTACCAGAACCAAAATTTTACTGACAAAGAATGACAATCCTACACGCGCAGAGGTTTTAAAGGCATTACAGTTTAATCTCTGTCGTTGTACCGGTTATGTGAAGATTGTTGATGCGGTTATTGCAGCAGCAACTGCTCTTCGTGAAAAAGTTGATACGACTTTGGAAGAGAAGGCCGGGATCGGTGTATCCAGCCCCAAATTCAAAGCTGTTGAACGGGCCATTGGCCGAAAACCTTTTGTGGATGATATGCGCATGGATGGCATGCTTCACGGAGCACTTAAATTTTCTGATCATCCACGAGCAAAAATTATTTCCATTGATATAAGCGAGGCCGAAAAACAGCCCGGGGTAAAACGTGTTTTCATGCGTGATGATATCCCCGGAAAGCGAAACTCCGGACTCATCATCGAAGATTGGCCTTTGATGCTGGAGAAAGGCGAGATCACTCGTTATATAGGTGATGTCCTCGCCTCTGTTGTGGCCGATACCGAGGCCCAGGCAAGGGAAGCGGTGGGTAAAATCAAAGTCGAATACGAAGTTCTTGAACCACTGACCGACATGCTGAAAGCCCTCGATAGCCAGATTCTGGTCCATGAAAGTGGCAATCTTCTTGGTGAAAAGATCATAAAACGGGGTGATGTTGAAGGCCTTCTTGCGGGATCTGCCTTTACAGCAAAAGCTACTTTCACAACCCCGACCATTGATCACGGTTTTCTTGAAATGGAATGCTGTGTGGTTGTTCCCAAAGATGATGGGATAAAGGTCTATTCCCAGAGCCAGGGACCGTATCGTGAGCGCGATGAAATTGCCCATCAACTTGCACTTTCTGCAGATCAGGTTGAAGTGGAGATTGTTGACTGTGGCGGTGCCTTTGGCGGGAAGGAAGATATTACAGTTCAGGGACACGCAGCTCTTGCCTGTTATCTGCTGAATTCCCCGGTAAAATTTAAGCTTACACGTCCTGAATCCATTCGCATGCATCCCAAACGTCATCCAACCAGCATGGATTATGAAATTGGCTGCGATGAAAAAGGAATGCTCACAGCATTGCATGCGAGAATTATTGGTGATACCGGTGCATACGCATCTGTCGGCGGCCCGGTTATGGACCGTGCCGGAACCCATGCCTCCGGCGGATACCATTTTGAAGCTGTTGATATCGAGGCCAGGTCTGTTTACACCAACAATATTCCCTGCGGTGCCATGCGGGGATTTGGCGTTAATCAGGCCACTTTTGCCCTTGAATCATTAATTGATGAGTTGTGCTCAAAAGGGGGCTTTGATCGCTGGCAGTTTCGCTACGATAATGCCCTTGATATTGGTAAAATGCTTGCTCCCGGGCAGGTGCTTACTGCAAGTGTTGGCCTTAAAGAAACTTTACTAAGCGTTAAGGATGCCTATGACAAGGCTGAGCATAAAGGACTTGCCTGTGCCGTGAAAAATTGTGGTGTGGGCAACGGAATTCCTGAACTCAGTAAAGTTGTTATTGAGATAGGTGATGGTGGAAAAATCACCCTGCATCACGGCTGGACCGAGATGGGGCAGGGCGTTCACACAATCGCCCGGCAGGCACTTTGTGAAGCAGCGGGAATTGAAGATATTGATCTCATCACCCCTGTTGTCACCACGGCTTCAGGTGCCATTGGTGGCCCCACCACTGCAAGCCGCGGCACTTTGCTTCTTGGGCGGGCCATAATTGATGCGGCAAAAAGCCTGAAAGAAGCTCTTAAACACGAAACGCTCAGAGAACTTGCCGGAAAAACCTATACAGGACAATTCCTCTGTGATTACACTCAGGCGGATGGAAAACCAGGTGAAATTATTTCTCACATTTCCTACGGATATGCCACCAATCTTGCCATTCTTGATGAAGATGGCAAGCTTGAAAAAATAATCGCCTCACATGATGCCGGAAAAATCCTCAATCCTAAACTCTTTCAAGGTCAGATCGAAGGTGGAGTTGCAATGGGTGTTGGATATGCCCTCACTGAAAAAGTAGCGCTTAAAGATGGAATACTCACATCGGGAAAATACAGATCCCTTGGTATTCCCAAGATGAATAAATTGCCGGCCATTGAGGTAATTGGCGTGGAATCTGATGATCCCGAAGGACCATTTGGGGCAAAAGGTGTGGGTGAAATTGGTTGCATTGCTACAGCACCTGCCATTGCCAATGCTTTTTGCGATTTTGATGGATTGCGCAGGCTTTCCCTGCCCCTTGAGCCCATTGCAAAAAAATAGGATACGAACATGACTCTCTATCTGCAAAATACCCAATATATCGACTCCCAAACCCTCACAGTATCTCCCACCCACCTTGCAGTGGAAGAAGGTGCAATTGGGGGCGTGAGTCTTATTGACGCAATTCCTCCGGCAGGCGAACGAAAAGATACTGATCGGGTAATTGACTGTAAAGGCCGCTTTGTAACCCGCTCCTTTGCCTGCGGACATCATCATATTTATTCTGCTCTTTGCAGGGGAATGCCAGCCCCTCCTCAAATCCCAACCAACTTTGTTGAGGTTCTGCAATATGTGTGGTGGCGTGTTGATAAACGGCTGGACAGAGATATGGTGGAAGCCAGTGCCCTTGGTGCTGCCTTGCAAATGGCTCGCCGTGGAGTAACATTCTGCATTGATCATCATGCATCTCCCATGCATGTGACCGGCAGCCTGGAAACCGTTGCCAGTGCCTTTGAAAAATGTGGTATTGGTCATCTCATGTGTCATGAATCTTCTGATAGAAATGGTGCTGAGCTGGCAGAAAAAAGCCTTGCCGAACATGACTCCTACCTTGCTTCCGGTCGTCCCGGATTAATTGGACTCCATGCCTCTTTTACCGTGGGGGATGATCTTTTCGAGAAATCTGTAAACCTTGCCCGTAAACATAACACTGGATTGCATATACATGTGGCAGAAGATAATACCGACGAGCTTCACTGTGAAAAAACCTATAACAAACGTGTGGCAGAACGGCTTCGTGATCTTGGCGGGCTTGAAAGTGGGAAAACCATCCTGGGCCACTGCGTACATTGCAACGATGAAGAGCGAAAACTGATAGCTGATTCTCCTGTCTGGGTTGTGTCAAATGTGGAATCCAATCAGAATAACAATGTTGGCCTCACCGATTATGACTGGTTGCAGAACATCATGCTGGGCACAGACGGCATGCACAACGATATGCTGAGATCAGCTAAGGCTCATCACCTTGTCTGTTCCACCACCGGTGGTATCGGCTATGACGAAGTGTATCGTCGTTTCCGCAATGTTCACAACTACCTTGGTCAGTTTGACGGTATTGGTGATGATCTGAATAATCTTGTAATTCTCGATTATGATACTCCAACCGAAGTAACAAATGACAACTTCCATGGCCATTTCCTTTTTGGTCTGGAGGCCCTCCATGTCAATACGGTTATTTCACAGGGCCGGGTGATAGTTGAAGATAAAAAATCCACACTTGTGGATGAAGAAGAGATACTTGCTTACGCCTGTGAGCAGGGACACCGTCTCTGGAAGAAACTTAGCGAGTAAATAAAATGAGTACACTGGTAACAGGCGGAACAGTGGTTACAGCCACTGCTATTCTTCAAGCAGATATTCTGATTGAAAATGGATGCATTGTTGCCATTGATGAAAACATTGTTTGTAGTGGCGTGGAAATCCTTGATGCCACTGACTGCTATGTTATGCCCGGTGCCATTGATGTTCATACCCATCTCGAACTGCAGGTAGGGAATGAAGAAGTAAGTGATGGTTTTTATCACGGATCCGTTGCTGCTGCCCATGGCGGTACCACCTGTATTGTTGAACATCCGGGATTTGGACCTGCTGGTTGTAGCCTTGCCTCTCAAACGAATCGCTGTCGTGATCGGGCAAAAGATGTCATGGTCATTGATTACGGATTCCATGGTGTGGTTCAGCATGTTGATAAGCGTGTGCTTTCTGCGGTTCAAGAGCTGACAACAGATGGCATACCCAGTCTGAAGGTCTACCTGACCTACGGATATCGTCTTAATGATGCTGATATCATCAAAGTGATGAAAGCCACCCGCGCCGCTGGTGGTCTGACATGTTTCCATGCGGAAAATCACGCAATAATAGCAGAGCTTACGCAGGAGTTACGTGCAAAAGGCGATATTACAAGTCCTGTCACTCATGCCAAAAGCCGTCCGGATTATTCCGAAGCAGAAGCCGTTAACCGGCTTATTGCACTTTCCCGGGCAGCTGGGAATGCACCTCTGTACATAGTTCATCTCTCCACTGCTTCAGGGCTTGAAATAATACGTAAAGCCAGGCGGGAAGGACTTCCGGTTTATGCGGAAACCTGTCCCCAATACTTATGCTTAACGGAACATTGTTATCAGGGAGCAGACAGTAAAGGATTGCAATATATCATGTCCCCACCGCTGCGAACACAGCAGGACTGCGAGGCCTTGTGGGAAGGGCTGGCTGATGGGATAATTGATGTGGTCGCCACCGATCACTGCTCATTTTCCTTTGCCCAAAAGCTGCAAAAAGGAAAAACGAATATTTTTAATTCCCCCGGTGGTATCCCCGGTGTTGAAACCCGTGTACCACTACTTTTTTCCGAAGGAGTATTAAAAAACCGGATTGAACTAAAACGATTTGTGGAGCTTGTCTCCACAAACCCGGCCCGCATCATGGGCCTGTCGCCGCAAAAGGGCAGTATCGAGATTGGCAGGGATGCGGATCTTATGATCCTTGACCCAGGAGAAGAAAAAATAATAAGCACAGAAATCTTACATCAACACTGTGACTACACCCCTTTTACCGGAATGAGTGTAAAAGGCTGGCCCAAAATCGTTATGCTCCGGGGAAAAGTTCTGGTTCGTGATGGAATACTCCGTGCCTCCAAAGGGTTTGGGCAATATATCAAGCGACACGTACAATAATACAGGAGTAAGAGTTACATGAAAAAAGATCTCTTTTTTTGCACAGATATAGACGTTCTTTTACAATGGATCCTCACGGATCTGGAAGAACGAAATGAAATATTCGGAATTGCCAGAGAGCAGTTTTTTACTCCTGATCCCTCCGATGCTTTTCGCATGCATCGTTATGGAGAGCTTCTGGAAACGCCTCTTGGTGTTGCCTCAGGGCCCCACACCCAGCTTGCCCAGAACATTGTTGCGGCCTGGCTTACCGGTAGTCGTTATATCGAGCTGAAAACAATTCAGGTACTTGATGAACTCGATGTGACCAAGCCCTGTATCGATATGACCGATGAAGGCTATAACTGTGAATGGTCTCAGGAGTTGAAACTTACTGAATCCTATAACGAATATCTGAACGCCTTTATCCTGCTCCACATATTAAAGGATAAGCTTGGTTTTGCAGGGGATGACGCCGGTTTTATTTTTAATATGAGTGCTGGTTACGAATTAAAAGGAATCCACAGTCCAACGGTTCAACAGTTCTTTGATAATATGGAAGATTGTTCAAAAGAACTTTCCCGGAAGATAGAAAAAATTGCCGATATTTACCCACGGGTAAAAGACTTACATATCCCCAGTAAGATATCTGATAATCTTACGATTTCCACCATGCACGGCTGTCCCCCGGATGAAATTGAAAAGATTGCCCGGTACTTTATTGAAGAGCGAGGATATCACACCACCATTAAACTGAATCCTACCCTGCTTGGACCTGAGCGTTTACGAGATATCTTAAATAATCAGCTGAAGTTTGAAATAGATGTTCCAGATCTCGCTTTTGATCACGACTTGACATATCCCGATGCCATTACTCTAATCAGTTCTCTACTTGATTCCGCCAAAACAGAGGGTGTTGAATTTAACATCAAGCTCACAAACACCCTTGAAACCACCAATATTGACCAGAAATTGCCCAAGACAGAGGCCATGTGCTATATGTCCGGCCGGGCCCTTCATCCGATCAGTATAAACCTTGCTGCCCGTTTACAGGAAGAGTTTGAGGGAAAACTCGATGTTTCATTCTGTGCAGGTATCGATACCTTTAATGTCTTTGAAACGCTGATCTGCGGCATGGCACCCATCACTGTTTGTTCTGATATTCTTAAGCCCGGTGGCTATGCTCGTGTGAAGCAGTATGCGGAAACTGTACTTGACGGGATGAAGGAAGCAGGTGCAAGTTCCATCAAACAACTGGTTTGTGACCGGGCGGGTATGGAAGACAGAACTGCTGCGGGACTGAGTAACTTAAAAAACTATGCCGCAACTGTCGTTGATACCGGCAATTATAACAAAGATCTGTTCCCTTATCAAAATGTTAAAACCAAGCGTCCCCTGCCAAGATTTGACTGTGCAGGCGCACCATGTGTGACCAGCTGCGGGGCCTCTCAGGATGTGCCACGTTATATGGATTATACGGCGCGAGGCGAATTTGAGAATGCTTATAAAACCATCCTTGCAAGCAACCCGTTCCCTAATGTACAAGGCATGGTTTGTGGTCATCCCTGTCAGTCTAAATGTACCAGATTGAATTACGATTCACCTCTGCTTATCCGGGAAATTAAACGATTTATTGCCGCGAGTCAGAAAGAGGATATTAAACTTACTCCTGTGGCAGATAACGGAAAAACCGTCGCCATTATCGGTGCCGGACCATCTGGACTTTCTGCGGCATTTTTTCTGCGCCTTGAAGGTTATCAAGTTGATATCTACGAATCCAGACAATGTGCCGGAGGGATGGCTTCTGTTATTTTTTCTGACCTTCGCCTTGACGACGACATTCTGAAAAAAGATATTGATCGAATCCTTGAGCTTGGTGCCCGTCTGCATACGGGAGTGACTGTTGATAAAGAAAAATTTACAAAACTACAGAACTCCCATGATTTTATCTATATTGCAATCGGCGCTCAGGAAGGGAGCAGTTTACATTTTCTTCCTCAAGGAGAACTGAGTGTTGATAGAAAGTCCTTACGTTCAACGATACCTTTTGTTTTTGCAGGAGGTGATGTGATTGAAGCTTCGTCACTCATTAACGCCATAGGTCATGGCAGGCGGGTAACAGAATCCATTCTAGCTGCATGCGGGTCTTCATCAAAGGTTGATATTGCACCGGCTGATGACCGCAAACTGGATCTTACAAGGCAGAAAAAACAAAATGCAATCCGAATATTCGGTGCCGATATACAAAAATTGTATCCGGATAAAAGTCTGAACATTGATCTTTGTACAGAAACTCTTGACAAAGAAAGCGCAATGGCTGAGGCCTCCCGCTGTCTGCAATGTGATCTTGTCTGTAATATTTGTGTGACGGTTTGCCCAAATAGAGCAAATATTGCTTTGAGAGCTGATCCGGTAACCTACCCCTTGCAGACTGTTCTTGCGGATGGCACCGTAGAGACCAGTGGACAGATCGAACTTACTCAGGCGTATCAAATTATTAACATCCCTGATTTCTGCAATGAATGCGGAAATTGTAAGACTTTTTGTCCAACGAGTGGTGCACCCTATTTTGCTAAATCCCATGTTCACCTTTCCAGTGCAAGTCTTGAGGCACACGGAGAAGGTTTTTTTATGGCAGAACCAGGTGTGATGCACATTATGGCGGGTGGTAAAAAGGGTACTCTCACTAACAGGGGGGAAACATTTCTTTTTGAAGATGCTGTCTTAACGCTTACCCTTTCGAAGAGAACGTTAGAAGCATCAAATGTTGTATTGAAAAAGGAAGTGAAAAATAAAAAATTACGAAAAGTGGCCGAAGCAGCAATTCTATTCGGACTCCTTGATGGAAGAACCCCGTTTAATTGATCAGCAGTAAAGTATGATGAAGAGTTTTTCCAAGTCCATCCTGTTTTTGACCTGTTTACGAGTTTATCAAGTATGAAAAATCTCAAAATCATCATGCGAGGTGCCGGGGATCTGGCAACAGGTGTAGCACTCAGGCTTCACCGGGCAGGTTTCACACAATTACTGCTCCTCGAAACAGAGCATCCCCTTGCAGTACGTCGTCTGGTCTCTTTTTCAGAAGCAATTAACATTGGCAGAGTCTCCATTGAAGGAGTAACGGCCTCACGTATTAACGATATTGGAATGTTGGAGCAATGTACAGCAGATCAAATTGTTCCGATTTTAATTGATCCTGCCGGAGAAAGTATCCAAAAACTTCAGCCCGATATTGTAATTGATGCTATTATAGCCAAGCGCAATCTCGGTACCAGTATCGATTGTGCCAAACTTGTTATTGGTCTTGGCCCGGGATTTGAGGCTGGCCATGATGTTAACTGTGCCATTGAAACAAAACGGGGCCACACATTAGGCAGAGTTATTTATAATGGTGTTGCAGCCCCGGATACAGGAATTCCTGGGAATATAGGGGGTTATACCAGTGAGCGTCTGTTGCGGGCACCCCGGGATGGAGTCTTTGAGACAAGCTTCAACATAGGTGACAAAGCAGAAAAAGGGGAGTGTATAGCAAGGGTAGATTCAATGCCTGTTTATGCAAATATATCTGGTGTGATGCGTGGATTGTTACGTACCGGGACACCAGTTGCTAAAAACACAAAACTCGGGGATATTGATCCCCGCGGTAAAGCAGACTTTTGTACAACTGCATCAGACAAAGCTCTGGCAGTTGGTGGCGGTGTCCTTGAAGCAATATTGAACACTTTTAATTGCTGTTCATAGGGGATGAATACATAAATCGAACCTAATTTTTTAAGGTGATTTGTAACTAAGACAAGTCACGGAGATCTGATTATGGCCGTTGGACAATCACATATACGAAAAGATGTCAGGGCAAAGGTTACTGGCAAAACTCGTTTCACCGATGATTTCACCATGCCCGGGATGTTGCAGGCAAAATATGTCAGAAGCCCCATTGCCCATGGGCTTGTGAAGAGCATT
>CAMZLK010000093.1 GCA_947311475.1 uncultured Desulfocapsa sp. | reverse complement strand
CTCTTCATCTTCTTCGTTACTGCAAATTTCTTATCTTTTCAACGTACCCTAGTACGCCGAAAAGATAAGAATTTTCCGTGCCTCGAATATGAAGTTTTTTCCAAGTCCATCTTGTTTTTAACCTTTTTACGAGTCCATCAATATTTAATGGATTGAAATTAACGTGTTGATCAGTTCCTGTGCTCGTACACGAGGATCAGCTTTTCCAGTGGCTTCTTTCATGGCCTGTATGAATTTTGGACGAAGCATTTCCAGAATCCAGTCAAGGGTTTCTGCGTCCAGCGCCTTGTCGCGTCGCTGTTGTTTTATACCTCTGGAGCTTATGAAGTCCGCAAACTTATTTACAGTATCATACAGTGCATTGATGCCTTTATTGTCTCTGGCTATGGTTTGTATAACCCGCTTGATACCGCTTTCTTCCTGCTTGGCTGAGAAGATTTGCTCCATATCCATGCACAGGGCTTCGGCTCCTGCCAGATCAGATTTGTTAACCACCAGAAAATCTGCAACTTCAAGAAGCCCGGCCTTCATGGCTTGGATGTCATCACCAAATCCCGGTGCAAGTACCATGAGAGTGATGTCGGCAAGACGCACGATATCCATCTCAGATTGACCGACACCAACGGTTTCAATAAGAATAACCTCGCATCCGGATGCTGCCATTATTCGTACTGTGGCTCCAGCTGAGGCGCACAGTCCACCAAGCCGGCCCCTTGTTGCCATGGAGCGCACTACAACATCCTCGTCGAGCGCGTGATCCATCATCCGGATTCGATCACCTAAAATTGCTCCTCCACTAATGGGCGAAGATGGATCCACGGCAATAATTCCAACGCGTTGTCCCTGATCTCGCATGGTGCTGATTAAACTTGCGGTCAGGGTGGATTTTCCGGCTCCCGGGGGGCCTGTTATGCCAAGCACCAGAACGTTGTCAATCAGATCCTGATCGAGTTCAGCAAGAATGGCGGCTGCTTCTTCGTTGTTGTTTTCAACGGCAGTAATGGCCCGGCCAATACTGCGGGGATCCTGAGATTTCAGTCCTGTGAGCAGGGCCTCACTTTTGGGAGTCATGATCGCGATGCTTTTGGCTGGCCATCATAAAAGATTCGATGATGGTCTCTGCCGGGGTACCTGCTGTGAAAATTGCGTTCAGGCCTTGCCTGAGCAGCAATTCTATATCTTCATCAGGGATAACACCACCCCCGAGTACTGGAATATCTGCACCGCCTCTTGTTTCCAGCGCTTTGACAACTTCCGGGAAGAGACGCAGATGTGCGCCTGACAGTGAAGAGAGCCCCACAACGTCAACGTCTTCCTGGATGGCTGTGGCTGCAATCTCAGCAGCTGTTCTACGGATGCCTGTATAGATTACTTCAAAACCTTCATCCCGGAGTGCTCGGGCAATGAATTTGGCCCCTCGATCGTGGCCGTCAAGGCCGGGTTTTCCTATGAGTACCCGATAGGGTGCCTGTTTTGTTGTCATGATATTTTTAAACCGTTTGTTATTGTTTTATCTGGAACGGCAAGTACCACTGATCCATCCTGCCGAGAAAAACCAGTGACCAGACATTCCGACATAAAAGGGCCGATCTGTTTGGGTGGGAAGTTAATGACGGCGATAATCTGTTTACCAAGCAAGTCTTTTTTACTGTAGAGATCGGTAATTTGTGCGCTTGATTTTCGTGTACCAATGGTACCACCAAAATCGATGAGCAGTTTCCAGGCAGCTTGTCTTGCTTCAGGAAAGGCATGGACCTCAATAATAGTACCCGTACGCAGTTCGACCTGTTCAAATGCCTGCCAGTTAATTTCTTTCATAGTTGTTCTGTTTTATATACATTCAGTAAAAGCTTCTTTGCATAATTGCCCCAATTTCCCAAGACTTTCACAAACATGAATACCATTTTCCCGCATGGCTGTGAGCTTTGCTTCGGCTGTTCCTTTGCCTCCGCTGACAATGGCTCCTGCGTGGCCCATACGTCTTCCGGGAGGAGCGGTAAGTCCTGCAATAAAGCCAACCACGGGTTTGTTCATATTTGCTGATATCCATGCTGCAGCTTCTTCTTCAGCGCTGCCACCTATCTCTCCTACCATTACAACAGCTTTCGTTTCAGGGTCGTCCTGAAAAGCAGTCAGGCAGTCGATGAAATTGGTTCCGTTAACAGGGTCTCCACCAATGCCAAGACACGTGGTTTGGCCTAAGCCCTGCTGTGTGAGCTGATGCACGACTTCATAAGTCAGTGTTCCGGATCGTGAGACAACACCAACAGGGCCGCCCGGCATATGGATGGGACCGGGCATGATGCCAATCTTACATTCACCGGGAGTAATAATACCGGGACAATTAGGGCCGATAAGGCGGCTATGCTTTCCCGCCATACCATTTTTCACCCGTAACATGTCCATAACAGGAATCCCTTCTGTTATACAAACAATAAGGTCGAGTTCTGCGTCCACCGCTTCAAGGATGGCTTCTGCCGCAAAGGGGGGCGGTACTACTATCATTGTTGCATCTGCGTCTGTTTCCCGGCAAGCTTCGGTTACATTGTTGAATACCGGGATTCCATTTACGTTTTGCCCGCCTTTCCCGGGAGTGATTCCACCAACAATGTTTGTGCCATAATCACTGCATTGGCCGGCATGAAACGTACCTTCTTTTCCGGTAATCCCTTGAACCAGAACTTTTGTGCTTTTATTTACAAATATTGACATTATTTATTCCCTAACGCGGATAAACCGCAAGTAAGTGCCTCGAAGGTCTCTCTTCGTTCGCTATCTGTTGCTATTCATAACGGTTTGATATTGTTTAACTCTCACATGTTTTCGGAGTCTACGCTTACCTGTTTTTTATTGCAGGAATTATGGAGTAAGGCACTAAATTCAACTCTCCGCAGAGCTGGTGAAAATGCAAAGAACCGTCAGGCATGATTATCATAAGAGGTGATAGATTATGCTATATGGCTGCCAGGAGTTCTGCTGCGTGACTAAGGTCTGTGGCATTGGTGAGAGTGAGGCCGGAATCCGCCAGGATTCTTCGCCCTTCCTCCACGTTTGTTCCTTCCATACGAACAATAACAGGGAGCGATAAACCCACCTTCTTAGCTGCTGTTACCACACCTTCTGCCAAAATATCGCAACGCAGTATACCTCCAAATATATTAATGAAAATACCCCGTACGTTGGAGTCGCTGAGGATGATGCGAAAACCTTTCTCAACCATCTCAGCACTTGCTCCGCCACCAACATCCAGGAAGTTTGCAGGTTCGACTCCTGCCTGTTTAATTAAATCCATGGTTGCCATGGCAAGCCCCGCACCGTTGACCATGCTGCCTATGGTACCGTCTAAGCGAATGTAATTCAGGCCATGACTGGCAGCTGCCGCCTCAAGTTCATCTTCTTCGCTGCTGTCGTGCATTGCCAGGATGTCGGGGTGGCGAAAGAGGCTGTTGGAATCAATGTCCACTTTGGCATCAAGTGCAATTATCTCTTCATCAGATGTGATAACAAGGGGGTTTATTTCAACAAGTGAACAATCGTATTGCATAAATAATGAAAAAAGCTTTCTGACGATACCACCAAAACTCTTCACAACAGCAGGTTCGATACCAAGGCCAAAAATAAGTTCCCGTATCTGGTACCCCTGCAATCCCAGCAGGGGATTCACATGTACTGTAATAATACGCTCAGGTGTTTCTTCCGCAACTGTCTCAATATTCATTCCGCCGTCACGGCTTGCGATGATTACAATACCTGCATGTTCACGATCCACCAGCATGGAGAGGTAGAGCTCTTTCGCAATATCCACGCCTTGCTCAAAAAGGATGGTTTTGACCTCTGTTCCTTCAGCGCCGGTCTGTTTGGTGACAAGCTGCATACCAAGAATGTTTTCAGCAGCTTCCTGTGCAGCGGCTGTTGTTTTGGCAAGAACCACGCCACCGCCCTTGCCACGACCACCGGCAAGGATCTGTGCTTTTACAGCCACAGGCATTTTCATCTTTGCAAGCAGTGGGGAGATATCTTCTTTCGTTGTACAGGTCTGGCCGGTAGGAACAGGAATTCCTGATTGAAGAAAAAGCTGTTTTGCCTGATATTCTTGGATTTTCATATTTTTTCTCTAACGCAGATAAACTGCAAGTAAGTGCCTCGAAGGTCTCTCTTCGTTCGCTATCTGTTGCTATTCATAACGGTTTGATAGTATTTTACTCTCACATATTCTCGGAGTCTACGCTTACCTGTTTTTTATTGCAGGAATTGTGAAGTAATGCTCTAATTACACGTAAAAAATCACTCGAAGGCGAAGTTTTTATACATCCATCATTTCCTGGGATAGCCCATATTTCCAAGGGCGCCTGTTATTTCATCAAGACTTGTCGGATCATCAATGGTGGATGGCATTCGATACTCTTTGCCATTGGCAATTGACCGCATGGTTCCGCGAAGGATTTTCCCGGAGCGTGTTTTAGGAAGTCGGTTTACTGGTGAGGTTTCGCGCAAACAGGCAATTGGCCCGATCTCTTCCCTTACCATTTTAACAAGGTCGCTTTTAATATCTTCAGGGTCACGTTCAACACCAGATTTTAAAACAAAAAGGCCCAGGGGGAGTTGACCTTTCAACTGATCATCTGTGCCGATAACTGCACATTCTGCGACATCAGGGTGAGTGGCAATGACCTCTTCCATGGCACCGGTAGATAGTCGATGCCCTGCTATATTAATAACATCATCCATGCGGCCCATGACAAACACATAGCCATCCTCATCAACGTAACCACCGTCACTGGTTTCATAAAATCCAGGGAATGTCTTCATATAAGAAGAGATAAATCGGTCCTCATTGCGCCATAATGCAGCCAGAGTTCCAGGAGGCAGTGGAAGCTTGATAACAATGTTACCATCCTCTCCTCTGGGAAGCTCCTTACCGTCGTCGTCCACGACACGGACATCATAACCGGGAACGGGGAGTGTGGGGGAGCCGGGTTTCACTTCTCTTTCTTCAATGCCACGGCAGTTGGCAACGATTGCCCAACCGGTTTCTGTTTGCCACCAGTGATCAATAACAGGAACATTCAGAAGCTCTGAGGCCCAGTGATAGGTGTCCGAGTCAAGACGTTCTCCGGCAAGATACAGAGCCTCAAAAGAAGACATGTCGTATTGGCCAAGCAGTGAGCCGTCGGGATCCATCTTTTTAATGGCTCGAAATGCTGTTGGAGCAGTGAAAAGAACCTTTACTTTATGTTCAGAAATAACCCGCCAGAAGGCTCCTGCATCCGGTGTACCAATGGGTTTTCCTTCATAGATGATGGTGGTGGCACCTTTTAACAATGGTCCGTAAATAATATAGGAATGGCCAACGACCCAGCCAACATCAGATGCTGACCAGAAAACATCTCCCGCCTCTATATTGTAGATGTTCTTCATGGACCAGTGAAGGGCAACAGCATGGCCGCCATTGTCTCTCATAACACCTTTTGGCATACCTGTGGTGCCCGAAGTGTACAGGATATAGAGCGGATCAGTTGCGGCTACTGGCACACAATCTGTCGGTTCACTTGCTGCAACGAGTTCCTGCCAGTCAAGATCTCTTCCTTCCAGCATTTCAGCCTTTATAACATCACGCTGAAAAAGAATGCATTTTTCAGGCTTGTGTTCGGATTGCTCAATGGCTTTGTCAACAAGGGGTTTGTAGGCAATGATTTTCTTGCCCTCAACAGCACCAGATGCAGTGACCAGCACTTTGGGTTGGGCGTGGTCGATACGGATGGCAAGTTCACTGGCAGCAAACCCGCCAAAAACCACGGAATGGATGGCACCGAGTCTTGCACAGGCAAGCATGGCAACAGCGGCCTCAGGAATCATGGGCATATAAATGATGACTGTGTCACCTTTTGTTACGCCCTGGCCTTTTAACGCTCCTGCAAATTTAGAAACATCAGCCTGTAGCTCCTTGTATGAAATTTTACGAATAGTCTCGGTGACAGGGGAATCATAAATAATAGCGGTTTGCTCACCTCTTCCAGCTTCCACATGACGATCAACGGCATTATAACAGGTATTGAGCGTAGCTCCACTGAACCAGCGGTAAAAAGGAGGGTTTGAGGCATCAAGCACTTTGTCCCATTTTTTTGTCCAATCGATACCTTTTGCTGCATTTGCCCAAAACTCATCCGGTTGCTCAATACTTTGTTGGAATAAAGTGTCAAATTGTCCCATTCTCTTCCTCTGTTTGGTTTACTGTGAAATAAAATATATTAAGAGTTGATGGACTCGTAAAAACGTTTCATTTTCTTCGTTACTGTAAATTTATCATTTTTTCAACGTACTTTAGTACGCCGAAAAGATGATAGATTTCCGTACCTGGAATATGAAGGTTTTCGAAGTCTACGTTTATCTCCAAGTCCATCCTGTTGTTGACCTTTTTACGAGGTCATCAAGAGTTGTTAATCCGTTATTTCTGGTGAGGAAATTCCGCGCCATATCATTTCAAACATAACATCTGTCTGATTAACTAAGCTCTCTTTTTGTCCCCTTTGTACCCACATGATAAAACTGCGTTGCACAAAACCGAGCATAAAATCCAGCAGAATTCGGGTATCCACATCCGAGTTTAATCTTCCTTCTTCCTGCCCCTGCCGCAGAACATCCATCAGAAGATTAAACATTCTGTGCTGTTCAAAGCTCTCATCTGTCATCCATGTTTTCATGGGTAGCGTCAGAAAGACTATTTTTGCAAAATCACTGTGTGTTTCGTAACAATCCAACTGTAGCCAGAAAATTTTCCGGAGCTTTTCTTTGAGGTCGGCCATGCCCTGCAGGTGGTCAATAATACGGTCTGTAAGCCGGCCCATCCATATATCAACAAAGGCAAAAACCAAACGTTCTTTATTGCCGTAATGTTTATATATTGTAGCAAAACTCACACCCGCATTCTTGGCAATATCTCTAATGCCCACTGCATGGAAATCCGATTGAGAGAACATTTCCAGTATGGTTTCTCCGAGGCGCTCATGGAAATCCATGGTTTTTTTTTGCCCAGAGACATATTGGCTGTTGTCATCTTTCATGTGTTTTTGTTAGTTGTTTCAGTCGTGTTGTCAGTTGTTATCTTTGTATAGTGTTGAAAATGTGTGATAAAATTAATAGTTATTGTCTTGTTCTTTTTTGGGGTAACATTATTACTCTAAATGTATAATCCGCTCACTGTTAATGTCAAGAAGATTGCTAACAGGGGGGCTTTAAAATGTTGCGGATTGCCTTGTATTGCAAAGGTAGATTGTCCATGTTTCCGCCTTCTGTTTTTGTTTGTGCTATAATATAGCATGACTATGAGCTTGTCCGAGAATGGTCTTTTGCACAAACTTTTTAGAGCTGATAGGAAATAATGCTTGTAATATCAAACATATATAGACGTGTTTGTTTCTGAGAAATTCTTTGGTTTTGACTGAGATGCCTGTTCTCGGGCAAGCTCCTGTTCTTTAATTATTGATTCGACAGGGTGGCTTTTGTTTAGTGCCTTACTCCATAATTCCTGCAATAAAAAGCAGGTAAGCGTAGACTCCGAGAATATGTGAGAATGAAATAATATCAAACCGTTATGAATAGCAACAAGGCACTTACTTGCAGTTCATCCGCGTTAGGTTTCCGGGTGGAATTGTATGGTCAACTTATTATTGCTGAAGCGAGAGATGGTAAGGGCAAATGAGCAACAATCTAAAGCAATCCATGCTTCTTGTTGATGCTGATCCTGTGAATCAGGCCGGTATCAAGGTTGCTTTGAAAGAACTGGAACTGGAAATAATCATTGCAGAGTCCACTGAAGAAGTGTCTGATCTTGTACTTTCATATGATTTTGCCTTGATTGTTTTCGGTGTCGGGCCTGACAATTTATCTCCTTTTGAAACGGCTGTGGTTATCAATGATAATGAGAAAACCTGGTATGTTCCCATCATGTTTCAGGCAAAAATAGAGCATATTCCTATGCTTCTTGAACAGGGATATGCAGCAGGTGGAGTCGATTTTTTACACAAACCGATCAGGCCGGCGGTATTGCTGGCAAAGGTGAAAGCCTTTCTTGAGCTTGATGCCAGACAGCAACAGCTGGCTCTTGCAACAGCTGGCTTTTGCAACAGCAACTATCCAGAAGCAGAACCTCAAGCTTCAAGAGCGTGCCATCCGTGACAGCTTGACCGGGCTGTACAACCATAAATATCTTCAGAAGCGTCTGGCCAGAGAAATATCCCTTGCCAGTCGCTATGATGCAGCCATCTCTGTTTTTCTTCTCGATCTTGATTTTTTCAAAGATGTGAATGACTCCTGTGGTCACCCTTTTGGGGACTTTGTGCTTAAATCTCATTCCTGACGAAGAATCTTTGTCTGAGCTTGAAAACGCTTTCAGACAAAGGCTTGAAGAGCGTGCGGAACTGTTGGTGATGTTACAGATGTGAGAGGATTTTCTACGGCAGTGTTGCAGCAACGAAGCAGATGAAGAGTTTTTACGACGCCATCAAGGTTGATAAACTCTCGCAAAAGGCACACCCTTCCGAATGAGAACCAATGTATTCGACGCCCATTCGATCTTCCTGTATCCAGCGAACAATGGCTGATATTGAAAATTGCTTTTTTGCAAATCGCGTTTCCAGGATAATCTCATCCTTTTCCTGCAATTGGTGGCCTGCCAACCGGATACCCATCCCCATCCTGCTGATATCGAGCAGGGCACTATTCTGGTCTACTCCCTGTGTTTTCGAAATGACCTTGATCTTGAGACTGTCATTATTCATCATGAGCAGCTCTGCAAATTTTTTGGAAGGAATCCTGATTGCTGCCCGTTTGTCAGCATGTTGTTTGCTCAAAGAATTTTTTCCTGAACACAGCCCCGGGAGGAAGATATCCTTTTTCGTGAGTTGCAGTTGTTCTCTGAGTTCAGGCTTTAGCAGGGGAACAAAAGTAATTACCGTGAACAATAAAAGTAGATATCCCAGGGAAGAATCATATATCTCCTCCATATGATGGATGTTACTTAGTTGCTTGCCGATCATTGCATAAACAAGAAGCAGAGGAAAGGAGCCCAGGAAGGTTGCGCTAAGAAAAGTCCTGTCTTTCAAGCGAATGACAGCCGATCCTACTGTAATTAGTGTGGACGGCACTAAGGGAGAGAGACGCATAAAAAATAAAAGGAGAAAATTGTTTTTCAACTCAATTGGCATTGATTGATTTTCCGGCAGACTCACCCTCAAGCCTCTAGCAGTGTATCGGCTGAATAAAAAGAGAAAATAGGATCCGGAAACAACACCGGCACTGGCCAGCAGGGCGCCTGCAATCGGCCCAAAAAGGTAACCGGCCAGCACATTCAATACCGCGGAAATGGAAATGGATGCAGCCACTAATCCACTATAGCAGCAGATAAAAACCACAGAAAAGAGTATGGGGTGGGTGTGTTTCAAATGTAAAAAGTTGTCTTTGTAATCCAGCAGAATGTCGGCGGAAAAGTCGTTGACAAGGTATTGATAGAGAAACAGAGTAAGGGGAAGACAATAAGCCAGCAGCAGAAAAATATTTTTTGACTTTGAGGGACTGGTTATGAGTCGTACCTTTGCGATAGCCATGAAGCTACGATAGCTCATTTTGTGTTAAATAGTCCTGAAGTTCCACTGGTAAGAGCGAAAGATCAGTATCTTTGATTTTTTTGTGGGCCATAAAATCAAACCGCTGGTGGGTATTCCAGAATAGTACTTTTTTTCCGGCAAGCCGGCCGTCCTGAATATGGTCAAGCAGGGTGGTAAATGATTTTCCGGAAAAAGTGGCATCCAGGGTTAGTTTTCTGCCATCTGAAAATTGATCAATAACTGCACTGGTTCTGTCCGATGGGATGCCATAGGCTGGTTTCCAGGTGTTGTTATCAAAACAAAAATGCTTTTTTAAAATCGTGTCCGGATCAAGCCGGGACATGGCAGAGCCGGGCAATTCAAGAAATGCAAATAAATCGATCGTTTTTCGGAGTAATCGGGCCGCATTCTGGACAAGAAATGGCCGGGTCGGATTGCCAAAGACCAGGGTTCGTGTCCAGAGTGATTTGTCCTGTGAGGTCGTACCAACCACTTTTGTCTTCCATCCCAGCAGGTGACAGCCAAGAACCAGTCCCATGCAAGTCCCCCCGGAACCCAGAGGAGCATAGATAAAATCAGGTGGTTCATGGAGAACAGAGGAGCCGTCAGCAATCTGTTCATTTACTTCAAAAATAGCGTTTACATGAGAAAGGGTTGTCAGTGGGTTTGATCCACCAGGTTCACAGTACGCAAGATCATCATCCTGGGAGAACTTTTCCCTGGTTTGATTGGCAAGAATTGAATACGCCACTTCCATATCATTGGGCAAAAACCGTATTCCGGTTCCCAGTGCCAGAAGATATTTTAGTTTATGGATGATATGCGGATAAAAACGTTGGGGGTAAAGGTTTACCAGTACCTTGGGGTCGTTACCATTAAAGCATTTTCCCAGTTGCGCACAAGCTGCAGTTAATGCAGTGAAAACACAATGATTACTCGAAAGACTGCCAAATGTTACAAGAAATTTTGCCCCGGTTTGCAGACAAAAAGGAAATGAAAATTCATATTTTCGTGCTTTGTTACCAAACAGAGCCACCGAGTCACTGCCTTCATCTTTGACGTATACGACCTGTTCTTTAAGGGTAGCAAACAATTGGTGTTTTAATGTTTTTATTGGCGTCCATTTGGCGAAGAGCGGTGCCCACGGTACAATAAAACGTTGAGGAATATCAATAAAAGGGAAGACACTGTCATGGACAACTGCACGGTTTGTCAGGCGGGTATGCAGGTTGGGGAAATCCTGATGATGAATATTGATTATCTGTATTTTTGCAGGATTATTCCTGGAATAGGCCAGTTGGGGATAGTATCTGGTTAAGGCCAGAGTATCGGCAGATGATCCCGAATAGATTGGGAGGTCACCGGGGTGAATTCTTTTTTCGTGATCCAGGTTAATGGGATAGAGCTTTTTTCCCGTATCCTGGAGGTCTGGTAGTGACTTGAAATCTATGGTGTTTTTCAGTGATGTTTGCAAAAAATGGTCAATATGATCATTAAATAAAAAGATTCCCGCACCACCGGCTATGCCGGCTGCAGCTGAAACTTTGAGAAAGGTTCTTCGTTTGATTCGTTTATGATGCATGGATATGTTCCTGCTAATAAAAAAGCTGTTGTTTTCCCATACGGATAACTACTGTATCGGTATGAAGCTCTCAAAAGATTAATCTGTCAGGAATTGAAAAGAAAAAAACAAATAAATGTACGATTACAACGGGATAGCTTTAAAAGAACTGTAAGGCACAACTTGACTTCACGTAGAATCAAGTAGTTATGTTGATTTGTGTTTTTATAAGGAACAGATTTCCCATTATTTGTCAATCAGTTTCTGCGAAGTAGGGTCTTGTGGAAAGTGTCGAGTAACCTATGGTAATTATGGGATCAAATTTTTACGGAACCCTGTTTTCTATAAACTTCTGTCTTTTGTGTCGTTTCAGGGAATGGCCTTTCCCCTTGGGTTTTGTTACTTTAAAAGTTTTTACGACGCCATCAGTTTTACCTCTGTAAGCATACTCTTGGATGGAAGACACAATGAACGTTTATCGGGTAGAAAGTGGTGGTCTGCTATTCTTAAAAACAATAGTGAAATTACAGAATGGAGATTACTATGAGCTGGAAACTATTTGGCCATACAGATGGCGATAATAATTACTAAACCATCGGGATTTTAACCTTTTTACGAGTGTATCAATTGTACAATATAAAAGGAGTGTGGGGCACGATGGTGCCGCGTTTTACCACGCGTTTTCTGAAAAGATTCTTACGCACTGTTTTTCTTCTGCCCAATTCAGTACATTTGTTTTATGCGTAAGAGGTCACGGGGGCACACTCAACGCATGGGGTAGTGGTGAGAAACTGTCTGGAAAATATTCCTGGATGTTCGGACAATAGACGTATAAGTAGTTCTTCCCCGCCAAAGCCATGCGCTCGATCAAATACCAGTATCATTCTCTGGCTTATGCCTTTATCGTATCTGTATCATTGGTTTTTCGCATAACAATTAGTTTGTCACCTCTCTCCAGTTTATACTCGGCATCCGGGAGAACACCACCCCGGTCATCGTCTTTTCGGCGGATAGAAATGACCATGACATTTTTCTTATGCGGCAAATTCAATTCACGTAAATTTTTACCAGCCCATTTATCCACAATAATCTCTTGAAATGAAAGTTCCGGGTCAAAGGCAGCATATTGCAAAAAACCGGGGATAGCCACTTTAGAGGCAAGTTGAACAGCGGCAAGCTGCTCAGGGATAATGACTGTGTCAACGCCCAACCTGTATAAGAGTCGTTGATGATCAGGATTGACCGCCTTTACCCAGACCTGTTCCACTTCAAGCTCTTTAAGATACATACTGATCATGGTTGATGCGGCAATAGAGTCGCCAACACTGACCAGCACATAAGACATGCGGCGAAGTCCGAGTTGTTCAAGAGCCTCAATTTTGTTGGCGTCAGCCCGGTATACTTTGGTCAGCGCATCCTTGGCCTGCTGTACTTTTGAAGCATGACTGTCAATGCCGATAACCGGAAACCCCAGTTCGGTGAGTGTCCTGGCAAAATAATAGCCAAATTTCCCTAAACCAATAACAGCTATTTCCTGTTTCATCTCACACCTGTATTACTTTAAACGCTTTCGTTTTGATGGTTACATCCATTAAGGCCATTGCGGGTTTAGCCAATAAGCAAATTCCCTTCAGGATGGGCTATAAGTTCTTTTTTGTTATATTCCTGAACAACAGCCAGAAAAATCAATGGTCCAAGGCGGCCGATGAACATGAGTATCATAATAATAATCTTTCCAGCTGCGCTTAAGCTTGATGTTAACCCCGTTGACAAACCGGCAGTGCCAAGAGCAGAGGTTACTTCAAATCCAATCTCAAGCAGCAGGCCACGACTTCCCTCATGGGGGATATCGCCACCTTCTGTGATGTGTAACAGAAGTACGGCTATGGCAACCAATAGAAGTGTATAGAGGGTAAGAGCAAGGGCACGATTTACTGTCTCTCTTGATGCAGCCATATTACCGATAACCGCCTGTTTCCGACCAAGAAGATGGGCGCGGTAAAAAGCCACCATTACCCGTAATGTTGTCACCTTGACTCCACCTGCCGTTGACCCGGGTGCACCGCCAACCAGCATTAAAAACATCATAAACAGTAATGAAACATTGGTCATCTGATTAATTTCAACGCTGTTAAATCCGGCTGTACGGCAGGTAACAGATTGAAACAGACTGGTTAACACTGCACTACCAACAGGCATGTTGCGAGAGAAGGCAATATGTTCGGTTAAAAAGAGCATCAGGGCGCCACCAAATATCAGAGTCACAGAGGTAGTAAGCACCACCCTGGAATACCATGATAACCTGAGCCGATTCCGTTTTATCTTCCAGGGCAACCGTGACCAGAGCCATTGTAACGTTTCAACCATCACAGAAAATCCGATGCCGCCCGCTATAATTAAAATCATGAAAATAGCGTTCACTCCCCACATTCCCTGCCAGCGGACAAGGCTGTCAGCGTTGAGAGAAAAACCTGCGTTACAAAAAGCGGAAACTGCATGAAAAACCGATGAAAATGGTGAAATTGTTTCAGAGAGTGAGGTATAGAGCAGCCTTGCACCAAGGGTTTCAATAAATAAGGTCAGCAGCACAATGGAGATAAGAAACCTGCCTAGACTAAAGCCCGGATCATGGAGTAAATTTTGCCCCACTGCCAGTCTGTCTGTTAAAGAGACTCTTTGCCGGACCAGGTAGAGTCCAAGTGAGGCAAGTGTCATCACACCAAGCCCGCCAATCTGGATTAAGAAAAGGATCACTCCCTGCCCAAAACGACTAAACGCTGTACCTGTGTCAACAACAGTAAGGCCCGTAACGCATGTTGCTGAAGTCGCGGTGAAAAAAGCGTTTATTATACTTATTCGCTCACCTGTGACAAACCCATCAGCCAAGAGTAGCAGAGCTCCGCTAAAAATGGCTATTCCAAAGAAAAGAATCGGAAAAAGCAGAGGGTGTATGGAAGCTTTGTTTCTGATCATAGTGCGAAAACGTATCGTAAAAAACGTTAATTGTCCAGAATTGAGTGTTTCTGGGTAATTCGGACAGTGTCTTACTCCATAATTCCTGCAATAAAAACAGGTAAGCGTAGACTCCGAGAATATGTGAGAGTAAACAATGATGGCGTCGTAAAAATTCTTCATCTGCTTCGTTGCTACATTTTTTGTTTAATTTCAACGTACCTTGGTACGCCGAAATTAAACAAAAAATGTGCGCCTCGCATATGAAGCTTTTTACTTAGCCATCGGGATTTTACCCTTTTGACGAGTATGTCAACAATATCAGGCCATTATGAATAGCAACAGATGGCAAACGAAGAGAGGCCTTCGAGGCACTTACTTGCAGTTTAGCTGCGCTAGTTGTGCAGATAAAGGGATAAAAGGAACATTGTCATATGCGTTCCTGCGGCAGGTAACATCGTCTTCTGTTGTACATTTTATGCCATGGTTTTTGAAACGGGAAAAAGCCACGATCTGCCAGGCAACAGCAACACAAAAAATCAGACTGGTTATGGCAGATCATAATACAGGACAGGTTGTGTGGTCAGGGGCGTTACGCTGCTTTGTTTATTGCAGAAGGAGCAGCTTGAGGATTGGTACAATAACAACGGGATCCTGCTGCGTAGAAGGGGGATGGCATTATCCTTTCCTGCCAGATACTTGCCCTGGGTAGATCTAAGGTTCCCAGTAGCAGTGGTGATTGTATCTGTACCTGAAAACCGGAACCTGTGTCATTGATCAGCTGGTGGCGATCGCTGGGTACAATACCAATTTGGGGATACGAATAGGCTTGCCAACACACAATTATATCAGTATAGAATAAGGGCTTACGTTTGCATTGTTACATGATGCTGGTTATTTGTCTAACTCGATGAGCTATGAAACTTATTAATATCGCTGGACTTCTTCTAGAGCCTTACTCCATAATTCCTGCAATAAAAAACAGGTAAGCGTAGACTCCGAGAATATGTGAGAGTAAACAATAGCAAACCGTTTTGAATTGCAACAGATAGCGAACGAAGAGAGACCATCGAGGCACTTACTTGCAGTTTATCTGCGTTAGTACCTCTTTAAGGGGGAGGGTCTTGATGATTCTCCTGAATTCTAATTTAAAAGTCACATCTTCGGATGTCTTGTTCTTTATGGCAGGTTTTCAGGAGGAATACTCATGAATGGAAAATTCTGGGGAAATGTTGGGCTGAGTGCAGTTGTTTTTGGCCTTGTTGCTTTTGGCGTGACAAAAATCAGTGCATCACCAACCGGTATTACCGGCGTTCTTCTTCCAGAGATTACGCCCTCAGGTTTTGCTGAAGAATTATCGCATTCAGTTTGTCTAACGAGTTCTTCTGTGAACGTTTCAAAGACTGATCATACGGTTGATGCTTCTTTTGCTATTGAAAATAAGGGAACACATGCTATAAAAAATATTAGCATTCTCTGTACTCTTTTTAATGATGCAGGCAAAGAGCAGGGCCGGGATAAGTGGATCGTTTTTAAAACGGTGAAATCGCAGGATAGTGGAGTTTTCACTTTTTCGGATAAAATGTTTATTAGTAAAGCTGTTACTCGTTCTGATTGTGAGATTATTGATCTGCAAATTGCCAGAACACCAAGAGAGAAGACCAAACATGGTGCTCCGGTTGAACATGGAAGCACAACACACGAAACCGGGAAAACCACTAAACACTGATTTTAAATATATACGATGTCTAACGAAATAGATTTTGATGAAATTCTGGGGAAGTATCGCTCTGATCCATTCGACTATGTGGATATTCACGCGAGTCATACCGGTAAGGTTCGGTTTCTTGTAAAAGAAGGCGATACTGTTGATGCTGTCACTGGCGAGTGGAAACATATTCCAGGAACTGTGCTGTTTGAGATAACCAGAGAGCGGAATCCCAAAAAAGTTACTGCCATGACCAATGGTGTGATTTCAAATCTCTGTGAAGAATTAGAAGGGAAATTTGTTGAAGCCGGTGAGAAGTTGATGACCATTCGGCATCCGTTGAAGAAAAAAGAGATTATCGAGTCTATTCTACAGGAGGTTCTTTATATTTTTCCGGCTCCTGAGCGTGCGAAGTACTTTTTTTCCCTCGATGTACAGTCACGTATAGACAAAAAAGGGGCTCGTGAAGTTTCGGTCAAACCGGGTGATGATATTATTATCATGTCCCTTATGAAACGCGACACTCCCGTCTATTATCGGGGAGTGCAGGGTGTTATTCATTCGGTTTATTTTAAACCGGGAGTTTCGGTAGATCAGGGTGCACCTTTGATCGGAGTTTGTCCCACAGATAAATTACCGCTTATTGAAAAGATTATCACACGAGTAAAGGCTGATTGGGATAATAAAGATTGATGGCGTGAACAATCTAAACCTTCTTATCCCCTCCATCCTTGAGGATTACATTGCCACAGTCGAACTTCCCTGGCGTATAAAGGAAAGAGGGCTGGACAGTGAGCTGATTTTCCGCTACGGAGCTTATGTCGGCTCTGTTATCCGGGTTTATCCTTCATTGGTACGTGCTATGGATACGGCGCGGGAACATATCAGTACGCATGAAAAATCAGGCAAGCCCATAGCCAATGGCAGTCTGATTCTTGCTTCTTCTCTTTCTTTGTCAAAAGGTCGTTTTGACCGTTCCTGGCACGCTCCACCCGGTGGATTATGGGGGTGTTTGCTGATTGCCGATACTTTTCTCCCCCAATTTAGAAATTACCTGGCTCTAATCCCGGGAATAGCCTGTTGCGAAGCGTTGCATCGGGCGGGAGCCTCGACTTCACATATTCGCTGGGTGAATGATGTGCTTGTTGAGGGAAAAAAGCAGGCTGGTTTCCTCATTGAAGGCTTTTGCAGCCCTGTGTATAAAGAAAACTACCACCTTCTGGGGTTTGGTCTGAATATCAATAATGATTCTTTCCCTGTTGAACTACAGGAAACAGCGGTTTCCTTGGCTCAGGTTCTGGGGCACCCCATCGAACTTGCATCGTTTGCACTCTCTTTTCTTGCAAAACTTCGTTACTATATTGGACTTCTTTTATACGAGGAAGAGCAGTGGCTGGCATGTGGTGGCGGTGATGAATATCTGGGGGAGCATCCCCTTATTAAACGCTGGAAAGAGTTGTCGGATACCTTGGGGAAACGGGTGCAGTTTGGCTATGATGTTGTGAGAAACCCTCAGTACATGGCGTTGGCGACTGGTATTACCGCAGATGGAGGGCTTGTTTTGGAACATGCTGATGCGACCTGCAGTGTGGAGCACAGTGGGGAAATTCGCTATTGCCATGAATGATGGCGTCGTAAAAACTCTCCATCTGCTTCGTTGCTACATTTTATGTTTAATTTCAATGTACCTTAGTGCGCCGAAATTAAACATAAAATATGCGCCTCACGTATGAAATTTCTCGAAGTCTGCGCGTATCTACTTAGCCATCCGTTTTTACCCTTTTTACGAGTTTGCCGTGAATCGAGGCTCGTCTTTCGGTTGTGCCTGAGTTGTCAATGTTTTCGCTCATCAACCAAAAATGCCCAGGATATGATCTCACGTTGAAACAGTTGGCGCCCGTAGGAGTGTAAAAAAAAGAGAGCCTCTTTCTGGCTGGTTTCTGAGAACTGGAGTCGATGTAGTCGGTTCAGGGGCTGGTTCAGGACAGCGGTCAGAGTCTTTAGTGTACCTTTGGAGAGTTGTATTTGTGGTTTTGCGCCTGTGCCGTCACATCTATTGCAGTGTATTCCGCCAGTGCTTATGTTGAAGCTGTAGCTTCTATCCATATGGATCTGTTGTCTGCATTGGTGGCAGATTTCCAGCTGGGGACCATAACCGATAATTGCATAAAAACGGATGAGAAAAAGAATAAGTACCGGTAGGGAGGCATGGCCAGTATTCAGGCTGTGGTAGGCCCATATCAAAAGAGGGTAGAGCTCATCATCGCCTTCGATTTCTTTTGTGGCCAGCAGGATAAATTCACGAATGACATTTGCTGTGGTGTAGCAGGATATGTTTTCACGCAGGGTGAGAAATCCATTCAGGAGGTCGGCTTCCGCAATAAACACCAGACGATTGTTTTGCGGCGTGGAGTGGAGGATGCGCAGGGAACTGAAAATTTCCAGTTTGTTGACAAATCGTTTTTTACTTCGTTTGGCTCCTTTTGCAATGCCTGTAAGTCTTCCGTGGTGCTCGCAAAAGAACGTGACAATCAGGTCTGACTCTCCGTGATCACGACATTCGAGTACAATTGCTGCCGATTCAACCTGTTGTTTGCTTTTCACCTTTCAGGAATCGTGGATCTGCCCAATCAATCAAGGAGATCGTCGGGAAGTGATAGTCTCCGCCGACCATTTTCCGCATCGGGAAGAGGGATCTCAATTCCATTGAGACGAAGGTTTCCCTGTATGTCTTCAGGCATATCGAGAATGATTTTTTTCTTCACCTGCCATCGCAGAGTTTTTCCGGCCGTAAAATGTTTATCAAGAACAAAACCGTCATCGAGTGTGACTTTTAAGGTACCACTGGTGTAAAAATCAATATCAAGACTGTATGGTTCTGTCGTGATATTTGCCTGTGTTTTTTCTCTGGTTTCTGCTGCTGAGAACGGTTTGACCTGTGGTGTGGTTTTCGGGGAAAAAATATCGTTCACTTCTCCAGCGACAATGATTTCTCCGGATGCATTCCCTTCGGGGAGTTTGTGGAGCACTTGATTTTGCATTGGCGGGCGCAATTTGTTGCCGATATACTCAACAGGGTTCCAGTTGAAGTACCAGCATAATCCGATAATAATGGCAAGAAAGAGCAGGGTGATAAAACCTTTACCGGTTGCAGGAGAAAGAAAAGGAGATTCCGCATAGTTGCTTGTCGTTTGGCTCTTTAATATGGGAGGCTTCAATGGTTTTTTTGATGATTGCCCAATAGCACCCCTTGCCAGATTTAAACGTTCCAGGATTATTTTGGGGTCAAGCTCAAGATAGTCAGCATAAAGCGAATAAAAGCCGCGACAAAATACTGCTGCCGGTAGTCGTGCATCATCATCTTCTTCAATGGCCCTAAGTATGGGAAGAGATATTTTTGTTGACTGGTTCACCTCTTCAAGTGATGCACCCTTTTGTTCGCGGTGGCTACGGAGGAAGGCACCAAGTGTTTGGGACTCTTCTTGTGTATCGTCGTGGGATATACCTGCCATTCTTACAACCTTTTAATGTATGCTGTTTCTTTGATATCCCTTACCCATTGGTCAAACTGATCTTTGAGTTGCTGATCGTAGAGCTTTTTTCGTATCTCTTCTTTCACGGAGTCAAAGGATGCCTGGACAACAATTTGTCCATCCTGGCTGGAAAGAAGTTTGAAAAACTGATAGCCGGAAGGAGTTTCGATTATTTCACTGATCTCTCCGGGGTTGAGGCCCAGGACGGCATCCTGCATATAAGGAGCCATTTCGTCCTTCTGAAACACACCAAGGTCTCCACCATCTGCTGCTGAAGGTAATTCGGAGAATTTTTTCGCCAGGCTGCGAAAGTCCTGGCCATTCACAGCGAGGGCATGAACCCGTTCCGCCCGTTTTTTTGCTTCTGCTTTATCGGCAAGCAGATCAGCAGTTGATGATTGCTGATCCGGTTTTTTCCAGACAAACCCCATTTGCATAAGATAGTATCCGCCACCACTTACATGTTTTGTGTAGTTTTCGTCGTAGTAGTCAAGAATCATATTGTCGGTGATGATAATTTTGGAGCGGATTTCGTAATTAACCAGTTTTGTTTGCAGGATTTGGTTACGCAAGGTATCCCTGTATGCTTCAAACTCCATCCCCATCTGACCTAACTGGGTTCTAAGCATTTCAAGTGTTATATTGTTCCTGTTGAGCATTTGCTCTGTTGCTGCCTGGAGTTCTGCCTCGGAAACACTCACCTTTTGTTTCGCAGCTACCTGGGCGATGAGCTTTTTATCTATAAGCGTTCCAAGTATCTCCTGTCGGGCACGACTTAAGGCATCTTCAACTTGTGCTGGTGGAGCCTGTTCGTTAATCTTTTTGAAGTAGCCTTTTCCTGCGTCATTTACTTCTGACATGGTGATAACTTCATCATTCACCACTGCAACCACTCGATCAACCAACTGGGCCGCTTGTAAAACCTGTGGCGGGAATGTGTTAAAGATGAGGACAAGGGCCGGAAGTAAAGAAAATCTGGAAAGGAATTTACTCATGATTAGTTATCTGCATTCATGGATATTGGGGGCATTTCAAAGGATGCCAGTATTAAAGTTGAACTACTTTAACATAAATTGTTTTTCGAGACAGCATTTCTCAGGAAAAAAATAATATCAAAAAAAAGCATAATCCTTTTGATGAGATAGCATGTTGACAATGAAGGAGAGAACAGGTGATTTCCCGATGTCTCTTTTGCTGGATTCCTGATAGCAGGTTGACTTTCTCCGGAGATTGAATACTTTCCTTTAAGTAAAAACTGATAAAATCGTAAAAAGGTCAATTGAGAGATGGCTAGGTAAAAAACTTCAGATGCGAGGCGCGTATTTTTTGTTTGATTTCGGCGTACTAGGGTACGTCCCAATTAAACAAAAATGCAGCAACGAAGCAGGTGAAGAGTTTTTACGACGCCATCTTTTTTTGTATTTTGAACGAAGATGGAAATCGAGACTACAGAAGATACCTCCCGTTTCGATCTATCCTCGGTCCCAATACCTTCAGATTTGAAAAAACCCTTCTGGCAATAAGAAAGGCAAACACAATAACAAAGAAAAGAACTAACAATTTGAGGGCAGAGGCAAGATTTGAAACTCCCGTGAGCATGAGGCTTTCCAGCATATCATATACGCACCACATGCCAATCAAACGATACGCTCCACCATGAAAGCGAAAGGTAAAATACGCAAAAACCAGCGGGATTAATGTTTTAAGTACGATAAAAAGTGTTGGATCTTGTGGATTAATGGGTAGTTCTGCCACCACTGTAAGCGCAGAATAAGCAACCAGAAGGACAGAGAGAAGGGCATTGATGGTCAGGTATTTTTTCCTTAATTCCGGTTTGGGAATACTGGCAATACAGTAAGCGTACTTCACAGCTTTATCCGGATCTGCTTTCACATACTTTTGGAATATATTTTCACGACTCAAACCACTTTCCAATTCAGCGGTTATTTTATTGCTGAGGTCCAGTAATCCCATGTTTTTTCCTCTTGTTTAGACTATTAATTTTGGTATGTTTATAAAAAGATGTAAAGCTACCATATAAGTTTCCGAGTTTCACAAATTTTGCTAATGGCTATTCTCTGCTTCAAGTTTGATGGACTCGTAAAAACTCTTCATCTTCTTCATTACTGCAAATTCCTTATCTTTCCAACGTACCCTAGTACGCCGAAATTAAACAAAAAATGCGCGCATCGCATATGAAGTTTTTTACTTAGCCATCGGGATTTCAACCTTTTTACGAGTTTATCAAAAGTGTTTCAAACTCAAAATATTAGCATAAGCAACAGATAGCGAACAAAGAGAGACCTTCGAGGCACTTACT
>CAMZLK010000092.1 GCA_947311475.1 uncultured Desulfocapsa sp. | reverse complement strand
TCCAGAGACTGGGACAAAGCTCTTAACAGCTACCAAAGAGCCATTGCCCTTGCAACAAAACTCAACCATTCTGCCCCTGAAACAGTTGGCAATTTAAAAGAGAACATCGCCAAAACGAAAATTTACCTGGCCATCGAGAAAGGAAAAAAAGCTTTTGCAGCTTCACATTGGGAAACCGTTATTGCCCAATATGAGAAGGCTATTGTCCTCCTTAAAGAAAACTCCAAACTACTCAGTAAGATAAATACTGAGGAAAGTCGTGTGAAATTATCCCGCATAATGCTACATGCTGAAATAATTAAAGACAAACAGGATATAGCAAAATATCTTCAATCCGAAGAGTATGAGGCAGTAATTGGGAAATTACAGCATATTCAACAATCTATCTCAACAAGCCCATTTGCCAAACAGACAGAGTTCCAGGCCATCGTCAAAGAGAGCAAAGCACAGGCTGAAGACGCGAAACATCAGTTACTCCTTATCGAGCAAGCAGAATACCTTACTGCAAACTACGAGAAACTCTTTCGCAAACACTATCCTGCCTCAAGGCGATCAGTGCTAAGCGCCCCTAAAGTAGAATTCCTGCGGAATATCGGCAACAAACTTCTGTTTAGAATGCAATGCACTGAAAAAGCAGGGGGAAGACCACTGCGCCTCCAAATGGATTATTTGTACTCACCCAGTAACGGACGCTGGCGTTTCTACGCTGAGGATTAAAAAGACTCGAATCAGCAGAAAAGAAACGTGTGAATGTTTTATTTATGATGGTGGTGATGGTGCTCATGGGAAGCATCCGTTTTCGCTCCGCCCGCTGCCTCTAACGCCTTCCCCAGATTATCAGTTACAATCTCCATAGCTTCAAGGGCCGCATGAAGACTCGACTTCACGTCATTATCTTCAACATCAGCTGCCCACTTCCTGCACTCTTCAGCATGGCCCTCATTATGTTCAATCCAATGGGGCAACAGAACTTGTAATTTTTCCATTTGATTCATTCTATTTACAGCTCCTATACTTTTACAGTTCGTTCCAGGAATACCTTTCCCCCGAGAAAGTCGATCTTCTGTACTCGAACATCCGGGACAAATCTAGGTTCCTCAAAAAAGGTACTTACTTCTACCCCATTATTCTTTGCTTCCAGTCTGGTAACACTTTCCATCACCAGCTCCTCATCCGTACCTTCAAGAACCAACACACTCATCTGGCACATATCTTTACCTCACACCAAAAATCTAAATTCACCTTTTCCCAAAAGATCGTGGAGATGAAGGATTCCAATCAATTTCTCATCTGCCCCAACGATTGGCAAAATTGTGATCTCATACTGCTGCATGATACTCAGCGCATCAACAGCCTGCATAGAGTCAGGAATAGTAACGGGGCACTCAGTCATTAGCTCTTCAACTTTAACACTCCCGGGGGCCTTTCCCTCTGCAATCGCCCTTCTCACATCACCATCAGTTATAATACCAGTAACCTTACGCCCCTCATCAACAATCAATACTGCGCCCAGATTCTCTCTATTAAGAACCTCAACAGCCTTCAGTAAGGGAGTGCCCTGTGTTACACTGGGGATGGCCTCTCCTTTTAACATGACTTCGCTGACATTTACTTTTAACCTCTCACCGAGACTGCCACCTGGATGGTTCTCTCGAAAATCTTCAGGCTGAAACTGTTTACGCCTTAAAAGGACAACTGCCAGGGCATCGCCCATGGCAAGAGTTGCAGTGGTTGATGCGGTGGGAGCAAGACCAAGGGGGCAGGCTTCCCTGGGAATATGGATATTCAACATAACATCACTTGCCCTTGCAAGCGAAGATTCCTTCCCCCCTGTCATGGCAATGATCCTTGTACCCCGTTTTTTCAGACTAACAAGTAAACCATTTAATTCAGCAGTCTCACCGGAATATGAGATGGCAATCACGACATCAGAGGCAGCAACCATCCCAAGATCACCATGCACAGCTTCAACAGGATGTAAAAAGAATGATGGAGTTCCAGTGGAATTTAAGGTCGCACTGATTTTTTGCCCAATAATTCCAGACTTACCAATACCAGTAATGACCACTCTGCTGGGACAGGAAAGAATTGTTTCCACCGCTTGATTAAATTCCTCTCCGATACTCTCACGAACTGCGGCCAGCCCCTGTTCTTCAATGGCCAAAACTTCTCTGGCCTCTTTTATGGACATCTCCATTACCTCCGGGAAAATCCTATGTTTCAGGTTACAAAACAGATACAATTGCTAAAAATAACCACTGTTAAGAAAACAGCAAGCCAAATCAATGTCAAGAAAGCGTTCGTTCTTGTGAAATCTACCATTGGCCACATCTATTAATTCTTGACATCGTAGCCTTTCAGCGTCATAATGCGAGGTTAATTCACACTGACCATATAATTGAAAACTTTTGAGTCGCTTAATTTTCCCCAACTTTTCATTTTTATAAAACCGCAAAACCATACTGGAGATTTTCCATGTCAAACCATATGTTTACATCTGAGTCTGTGTCAGAAGGACACCCAGACAAGGTAGCTGATCAGATTTCAGATGCCATTCTTGACTCCATCCTTACACTTGATCCAGCCGGACGTGTTGCCTGTGAAACAATGGTAACCACTGGCATGGCAGTTATTGCTGGTGAAATTACCACAAGTGCCTGGGTTGACATGCCTGAGGTTGTTCGAAATACTATTAAATCCATTGGATACAACTCTTCCAAAATGGGTTTTGATTACCAATCCTGTGCAGTCCTTACATCCATTGACAAACAATCCACAGATATTGCAATGGGAGTTGATGAAGGCAGTGGTATGGATCTTGATCAGGGAGCCGGTGATCAGGGGCTTATGTTCGGTTACGCGTGTGATGAGACCAGAGTCCTTATGCCAATGCCGATTACTTATTCGCACAGACTTGTAAAGTGCCAGGCTGATGTGCGCAAAGCCGGTAAACTTTCATGGCTCCGTCCCGATGCTAAAAGTCAGGTCACCATTGAGTATGAAAATAACAGACCAAAACGTATCGAAGCGGTTGTGCTCTCCACCCAACATGACGAATCCATAAGCCACTCGGATCTTCAGGAAGGCATAATGGAGCTTATTATAAAACCCACTCTACCGGCAGACATGGTTGACAAAAACACCAAGTATTTCATTAATCCCACTGGCCGTTTTGTTATTGGAGGGCCTGTTGGTGACTGTGGGCTCACTGGCAGAAAAATCATAGTGGACACTTATGGTGGCAAGGGCTCACATGGAGGCGGTGCCTTCTCCGGTAAAGATCCCTCTAAAGTTGATAGGTCCTCCGCCTATATGGGGCGCTATGTTGCAAAGAACCTGGTTGCTGCAGGCATTGCATCAGAGCTTGAAGTTCAAATTGCCTATGCCATTGGTATTTCACAACCCGTATCTATCAATGTGAACAGCTTTGGGACAGGCAAGATTGGTGACGATGCCATCATTGCATTAATTGGTCGTAATTTTGATCTTCGCCCTAAAGCCATTGTTCAACAGCTCAACCTGTTACGACCCATTTATCAGGCAACTGCTGCTTATGGTCATTTTGGCCGGGAACTTGATGATTTCACATGGGAACGAACCGATAAAGCAGAACTACTTAAAAGTGATGCTGGTCTATAGACAGGACCAAAAACAATTATCAACCAACCCATCTTCCTGTTTGGAGATGGGTATTTCTTTTTATACGCACTAATATAAGGATACAATAATGAGCGACTACAAAGTAGCTGATATGTCTCTTGCAAAATGGGGACGTGAGGAAGTTAAGATTGCCGAAACAGAAATGCCAGGACTTATGGCACTAAGAGAAGAATATGGAACATCACAACCTCTGAAAGGTGCCCGTATTGCAGGCTGCCTTCACATGACCATCCAAACTGCGGTACTCATGGAAACACTGGTAGAACTAGGCGCAGAAGTGCGTTGGTCATCTTGTAATATCTTCTCAACTCAGGATCATGCTGCTGCTGCCATGGTAGATGCCGGTATCCCTACTTTTGCCTGGAAAGGTGAAACTGAAGAAGAATTCTGGTGGTGCATTGACCAGACGATCTTTGGCCCTGATGGATGGCGTCCCAATATGATCCTTGACGATGGTGGAGACCTCACTCTCATTATGCATGAAAAGTATATTAATGAGATGAAAGATATCAAGGGAATTTCCGAGGAAACCACCACTGGAGTTCATCGTCTAAACGAAATGGCCCGTGACGGAAAGCTCATGTGTCCCTCTTTCAATGTGAACGATTCAGTTACTAAATCCAAGTTTGACAACCTGTATGGTTGTCGTGAGTCATTGCTTGATGGAATCAAACGAGCAACTGATGTAATGATTGCTGGCAAAAAAGCAGTGGTTGTTGGATATGGTGATGTTGGAAAGGGTTGTGCCCAGGCCCTTCGCGGTATGGGAGCCACCGTGTATGTTACGGAAGTTGATCCAATATGTGCCCTCCAGGCATCAATGGAAGGCTACCAGGTTGTGACCATGGACGAGATCGCTTCCCAGGGAAATATTTATGTCACTTGTACCGGTAACCTTAATGTTATTACAAGAGCTCATATGGAACAGATGCCTCACGAAGCAATTGTTTGCAATATTGGACATTTTGATTCTGAAATTGATATTGCCGGTATCAAAGATCTTCCCTGGGAGAACATCAAACCACAGGTAGACCACGTGGTCTTCCCCGATGGAAAGAAAATAACCATCCTTGCTGAAGGGCGTCTTGTGAATCTTGGCTGCGCCACAGGCCACCCAAGTTTTGTTATGAGTAACTCTTTCACCAATCAGGTTCTGGCTCAAATTGAGCTCTGGAAAAACTCGGAAAAATATGAGAATAAAGTCTATTTTCTTCCAAAACATCTGGATGAAAAAGTGGCGAGACTGCATCTTAAGAAGATCGGTGTCCACCTTACTACCTTGAGTAAGGTACAGGCCGATTATATAGGTGTTCCAGTTGAGGGGCCTTACAAACCGGACTATTACAGATACTAGGAGCTTGTCCGGGAATAGACATTTTGTTCAAAATCGAAGAATTTTCAGAAAATAAGCGCAGCCATATGACTGATATTGCGAGCATTATTTTTTGACAATTCTGAAGAGTTTGGGCAAAAGGGCGTTCTCGGACAGGCTCCTAGGAGTTTGTCC
>CAMZLK010000091.1 GCA_947311475.1 uncultured Desulfocapsa sp. | reverse complement strand
CGTATTTATGATCAGATTTTTCTTCCCAAGCCGTGGAATGCTCAAGTATAAAAACTGAGCGTCTACTATTTATGATGGACTCGTAAAAACTCTTCATCTTCTTCGTTACTGCAAATTTATAATCTTTTCGGCGTACTAAGGTACGTTGAAAAGATTATAAATTTGCAGTAACGAAGAAGATGAAGAGTTTTTACGAGTCCATCATAAATAGTAGACGCTCAGTTTTTATACTTGAGCATTCCACGGCTTGGGAAGAAAAATCTGATCATAAATACGCATGGCGTAGCGATCTGTCATTCCGGCAATAAAGTCACAAACAAGGCGACAGGCCTGTTTTTCATCTTCCCACACTTCCGGCCCGAGAGAAACCCAATGATTCCCCTCAAAACGTCCAAGACCATTTTCCATGAAATAATTGAAAAGATCACGAATAACACGTTGTGCTTTTTCAAATTCATTATGTACACGGTAGTAGCGATACACATTTTCATAGAGGAACATGCGAAGATCCGAAATTGCTGCAAGCATTTTTTTGCTGACATGAAGCCTGCCATCTCCTGCGCGGAGAGTTTCAACTATCAGGTCCCGTACCATAGCACCAGTTCTTTTTGAATGCCGCGCTCCCACAACAGCACGAATATCCTGCGGTAAATCATCTTCTTTTAAAATTCCAGCGCGAAGGGCATCGTCCATATCATGATTAACATAAGCGATTATATCCGCAACCCGTACCACCTGTCCCTCAAGTGTTGCCGGAAGCTCTGCATTATTAACCGGAAAGATATCATTGCGCCCTTTGGAATGTTTCACAATTCCATTTCGAACTTCATGGGTAAGATTTAACCCTTCACCTTTGTTTTCCAAAAAATCAACCACCCGGAGGCTGTGGATATAATGACGAAAACCACTTGGATGCAACTCATTGAGAGTCGCTTCTCCAGCGTGGCCAAACGGAGTATGGCCGAGATCATGTCCCAGGGCAATCGCTTCCGTCAAATCTCCGTTCAGACAGAGGGCCGAGGCTATGGATCTTGCAATCTGAGATACTTCAAGAACATGGGTGAGCCGTGTCCGATAATGATCGCCGGCAGGCGCCAGAAATACCTGGGTTTTATGTTTCAGACGGCGAAATGTTTTGGAGTGGGTAATACGATCCCTGTCCCTTGCAAAGGGCATCCGAATATCGCACTCATCATCTTCTTCAACACGCATCCGGCCAGCACTGTTTTTATTAAGACAGGCATGGGGGGAAAGAATTTCCTCTTCTCTGTCTTCAAGTTGCCGCCGAATAGATCTCCCTATAACCGGTGTGTACGCCATGGCTCCTTCCAATAAATAACCTAACGCAGGTGAACTGCAAGTAAGTGCCTTGGAGATATAACGTAACAATATGATTACAATTAACCCTCCTCAGTTTCTTGTTTTTTACTACAGAAATCATGAAGTAAGGCACTAATATATGGACTTTCTGTCTTTTTCTACACGTACTATGCCTACTCTGCAAGGTTTAACAGCTGTTAAGCTTTTGTTTTTCCCCACTCTTCGTAAAAAACCAGTTCATCAAGATTCAACCGTGGCAGCCATCCTGCTTTTTCCAGTTCCGGCATTTCAGGGAAATGACTTACATGACCAATACAAAGATAAGCGATCACAACCACGGATTCCGGGAGTTTAAATATCCTGCGTAAGAGTTCTTCATGAATAATGGAGACCCACCCCACGCCAATACCCTCAGCCCTTGCTGCAAGCCATAAGTTCTGGACAGCGCACACAGTTGAAAACAGATCCATTTCAGGCTGTACAGTTCTGCCGATGACAACGGGCCCAGTCCTTGCTCTGTCGCAGGTAATAAGCAGATTGACAGGGGATTCAAGAATCCCTTCAAGCTTGAATGTTTTATACTGCTCCTTTTTCGCTCCGGTAAACATCTCTGCCGATTCTTCGTGTGCCTGCAAAAAACCTTTGTGAACAAGATTTTTAGTCTCTGGGTCTTTTATCAACAAAAAATTCCATGGCTGCATAAAGCCGACTGAAGGAGCATGATGTGCCGCACGAAGAATTTTCTCAAGAATTTCTTCTGAAACAGGCTCATCAATGAATTGTGCCCGAATATCACGGCGCTGCATAATGGCCTGATACACTCCATTTTTCTGCTCACCTGGAAACGCATATTGATTACTCATCTATAATTCCATTTTATGATTTTATTAGTTTTGTATAATAACGTGCATTTATTTGAGATAATATTACAATGATCCGCTATAAAAATATAGGGACAATCAATAACTATTTGACACAACGGAGAAAAAAAATGATGCGAAAATTACTCCCCCTGATTCTTGTCGCACTGCTTTTACCATTTGGCGGGCAGGCCATGGCCGGCGGCAGCCAAAGCTATCCCAATGGTGCAGAAGCCTTTCTGGCAGGAGCAGTACCACCTCCTGGATTTTATTTCCTGGACTATATGTATTATTACAATGCGGACACAATGAAAGACGACAATGGCGATGACATTGCAGCTTTTGACGAAGTTTCAGTAGTTGCTAATGTATTTCGTTTTCTATGGTCCACAGAGACTCAAATTTTAGGTGGTAATTATTGCATGCATGCCTTTATACCAGTTCTCAACACAGATCTGAACTTCAATGTTCCTGTGGGTCCCGGTAGTACAAAATCATATGATGACACCAGTGTTCCTTATATTATCTTCAGCCCTTTCATCCTTTCCTGGCACCTTCAGGAGGGAAAACTCCATCTCGTAACATCACTGGTTGATGTCTATGTTCCCACTGGACAGGATGACGGAAACATGGCAACAGTGGGTAGAAACTTCTGGACCATTGAGCCGGTAATCGGCATCACATACATGCTGAACAACTGGGAATTCTCCGCAAAACTCATGTATGATTTCAGCACCACTCAGGATGATGCCCCAACTGTTTACGGCTTTAATGTTGATCGGGATCCAGGTCAGGAATTCCATGCTGACTACTCCATATCCTATGCTGTAAACCCTAGCCTTCGCCTTGGAATAAATGGATACTATTACACCCAGACCACAGATGATTCATACGATATCAGCAGTGCCATCCCTGCCCCTGTTCAATCTCTGTTACGAGCTGATGAAGGAATGCACAGTGAGGTTTTCGCTGTTGGCCCTGGTATCTGGTATAATCATAAAAACATGTTTTTCTCTTTAAGAAACCAATATGAGATGGCTGCTAAGAACAAGACTGAAGGATATAATATATGGGCGAAATTTACATACGCCTTCTAATACACCCTCACGCAATAACTTAAGTAACACAAAAGGCCGCATGATTTTTCATGTGGCCTTTTTTATTTGCAAGATTTTCACTTCTGCTCTAGGAGCTTGTCCGAGAATAGGCATTTTGGTCAAAATCGAAGAATTTTCAGAAAATAAGCGCAGCCATATGACTGATATTGCGAGCATTATTTTTTGACAATTCTAAAGAGTTTGGGCAAAAGGGCATTCTCGGACAGGCTCCTAGAAGTTGTGCAAGGTGCAGTATTTTCACTCTGCTCCCTGCGGCTGCTAATCCCTGTTGCCATTGCATTAAACAGCCTGAGCACGTGGATGTGACAACATCAGGTTGTAGAGCCAAAACATCCTTTACCAACTCATCACGGATGGATGCAGAGATTTCAGGATGAGCCACATGAAAAAGACCACCCTGCCCGCAGCAACGAGGCCCACCTGGAAGCTCAAGTATTTCAATATTCCCTTTCTTTGTCAGCTGTTGCCGCGCCCTGTCAACAGCTTCCGTTCCGTTTCGCAAGTGACATGGATCATGATAAAATACCCGTAGTTTTCGCTCAGGGTTTGATACAGATTTATGGGAACCTCGGGGGTGGTCTTCCAGAAATGCACTCATCTCAACCACTCGTGAGGCCATTTTTGCAGCACGTTTCTGCCAATTGCTATCTTTTGCAAAAACTTCCGGATACTTCTTCAGATGTGCATAACAGGAAGCACAAGAGACCATAATCGGTCCCTCTGTCGTTTCCATGGCTTCAACATTTGTGCGTGCATTTTTTCTTGCACCTTCAAGATCACCTGCTGCCCAATCAGCCAACCCGCAACAGGCAAGGGACTCCGGATACTCCAATGAAAAAGAAGTATCAGCCAAAAGCGATATGCAGGAAGAGTGAATGTCAGGGAAAAGATAGCGCGTAGAGCAACCGGGGAACCAGGTCAAAGATGTTCCGCCAGGGTGAGTTTTGAGATGACGGGCTTCACTGCCGACAGAAAAAGCATCCTCATGAAACAGGGACAGACGCAGTCTGAGGCCTGTCCCTGAAAGTAATTTATCACTCAGCACCTTTCCGCAGGTTTTAGCCAAAAATCGAAGGCCCGCTAACCGTTCAGGAGAATCCAGAATTTTACGGGCCAGAAATTTTTCGTAGGCATGGGGGCCGGAAAGGGATGCAAAAGTGCTCCTTGCAGCAACTAATTCTTTGCTGATATCAATTTGCCTCGAACAGACATCACTACACGCCCCGCAAAGCAGGCAGGCAGAAAAAATATCTATAAAATTAGAACTGCTTTTTTCCAGTCCAAGAGCAACAAGTAAATGCAGTTTGCCCCTTGCGGTATGTGATTCTCTGCCGCTTATTTTAAAAACGGGACACACAGGGGCACAGGCACCGCATTTGGCACAGGTTGACAAGGAATACTCCTTTTTACTTAGCCCACAACAGATATGCTTTTATAAATGCATCCAGATCACCATCAAGTACAGCATCCACATTCCCCACCTCAACTTCAGTCCGATGATCCTTAATCAGGCGGTAAGGTTGCAGGACATACGAACGAATCTGGCTGCCCCAGGAGATCTCTTTTTTATCTCCATGTAGGCCTTCCTGCTGTGCTGCCTGTTTTTCCTGTTCAAGTTCATAGAGACGCGATGTCAGCATCTTCATGGCCATATCCTTATTCCTGTGCTGAGAACGCTCGTTCTGGCACTGCACCACTACTCCAGTTGGAATATGGGTTATGCGAATGGCCGAATCTGTTTTATTGACATGCTGTCCACCGGAACCACTGGCACGATAAGTATCGATCCGAAGATCTTTGTCATCAATTTCGATATCTATGTTGTCATCAAGCTCAGGCATCACCATAACCGAGGCGAAAGAGGTATGACGCCTGCCACTTGCATCAAAGGGAGAAATCCGAACAAGGCGATGAATACCAAGCTCTGAACGCATATAGCCATAGGCATAACGTCCCTTTATTAAAATGGTTACGCTCTTGGTGCCAGCTTCATCACCAGCGAGAATATCCAGAATAGCAGCCTTAAAACCTTTTGCTTCCGCCCAGCGCAGATACATGCGCAACAAGATCCCAACCCAGTCCTGAGCTTCGGTACCGCCAGCTCCTGCATGGATGGATATCATCACATTTGAAGCATCATGCTCTCCTGAAAACATGCATTCAAGCTCTGCTATTTCAAGAGCTTTTTCCATGCCAGGTAATAATGTCGCCACTTCATGTTCTGTATCACTGTCCTTCTCTTCAGCTGCCATTTCGAGCAGAAGCTCGGCCTCATCCATCTCATCCCAGCCATGTTCCCAGCCCTCAATAGCATCCTGGAGGCGCCCTAGCTCCTTCTGAACTCTCTTGGCAGTCTCTGCATCATCCCAAAACCCGGGCATTAATGTCTGCTGTTCCAGATTTTCCAGATCGTCTTTTCGTCGATCCAAGTCAAAGATGCTCCTTCAAGGCCAGCATTCGACCTTTCAGATCCTGCAGTTTCTGTTTCGAGACTGCAGCTCCAGTTTCCGTTGACATAGTACTACTCCAACTTTTTCTTAGTATTAATTTGTCTCTGATTTATGATCGTAACTATTCCATACAGGAATGTAAGCATGAAACATAAAGGTGCAAAAAGATACCCGCCCTGCACATAAAATGTTCTCTCTTCCATGATCGGTACCTGCCTTGTTGCTTCCCAGGAAACAAACAGCGGCGAGACCTGTTCTACACGCCCCAGGGGATCAATAAAACCGGAAAACCCGGTATTTGCAGAACGTACAATGGAACGTCTTGTTTCCACGGCTCGCAACCGAGTCATGGCTAGAGTCTGGTGTGGTGCGCTGGACTTTCCATACCAGGCATCGTTGGTCATATTCACCAGTAAATTTGCTCCCGCATCCACCCATTTTCTGGATATCTCACCAAAGATGGATTCGAAGCAGATTAATACTCCAATTCGAGCTTTCTTACAAGCAGGGGGATCTTTAACTTCTCCCCGGCTGAAATTCCCCACAGACTGAACCAGTGGCGCAATAAAGGGTAGAAAGCGTTTTAAGGGAACATACTCTCCAAAAGGAACAAGATGGCTCTTGGAGGTTCGTGCAACGATAACTCCCTTTTCGTTAAAAAGAAGACTTGAGTTATAAAACCGTATTTCGTCAGACTGCTGATTTGTTCTCTCAAACCAGGGCGCTCCCGTCAACAACATAACCTTTTCTTCGTGCAATAAGCTAAGAACCGGGAAGAGGAGCGGATGGTTAACCGGATAAAAAGGCAATGATGTCTCAGGCCAGACCAGGAGTTCCGGCTGAGGTTTGCTCTGCATTAGTTTTCTGCTCTGCGCAACATAATCGTTAACCGTTCGTTCCTGACGCGCCGGATTCCACTTCTGACCCTGGTCAACATTTCCCTGAACCACTGCAACATTGATGTTTTCTGCACGCTTGAGAGCAACCTCCACCTGCTGCCAGCGCCAGCTCGAATACGAAAGTATCACAAGAAGCACCAGGCTCACAATTACTGCCAGTTGGGTCACCGCCTTTTTACCATTTGTATTTAAAAAAAGGAGAGCGAAAAAAGTGTTAATCTGCAAAATCAGAAAGGTAAGTCCGTAGTGCCCCAGGATATCAGCAGATTGAAACAAAAGGGGTATATTGGCAAATCCGTAACCGAGATCCATCCAGGGAAAGCCACTAAAGAGAAAAGAACGCAACCAGTCAAGCCCCACCCAGGCGCATGGAATAATCCACAGACAAAGAAATGGAGAAAAAGAATGGATAAAACGACGCACAAGCAGCCCAAAAACAAGCAGGTAGCCACCCATATACAAACTAAGCAAAGCTAAAGCCGGAACAGAGACAAACAGCGGTAACCCACCGTACTGGCCAAGAACAAAAACAATCCAGTAAAGCTGAAGCAGAAAATGTCCTGTGCCCATGAGCAAGCCACAAAGAGCCGCCCGCTTCATACTTCCACTGCTTACACCAAGCAAAAAAGGAACACAGGCAACAACAAGCAAAGGCCAGAATTCACCACCACCTGGCATGGCCAACCAGAGTAACGGAATGGAAATACTGCTTACCAGCACTGCAGTGCGGGCGGAAAAATCTTTCATTCCTGGTCCTTTTCTGCAGAAACAGGTAAACGCGAAACCCGTAACAGATCAACCTGACGCTCTGACGCCGCGAGCACTGAAAAACGAAGCCCTTCCGCATCAACACTATCACCAACTTTTGCCAAACGCCCAAGTTTGAAGATCACAAATCCGCCAATTGACTCGTAACTTCCCTCCACCATCTTCACCCCAAAGCGCTCTTCGATTACTTCAATGTCAGCCTGAGCCTTAACTTGAACACTATTTTCATCAATCTCCTGTATAAGTCCTCTGTCCACGTCGTACTCATCATCAATTTCACCCACGATCTCTTCCAGAATATCTTCCAGCGTAACCAGGCCACGTACTGTTCCAAATTCGTCCGCAACCACTGCCACATGAACTTTCTGCTTTTGAAATTCCCGTAAAAGATCAACAATGGGTTTCTCCTCGGAAATCACCCAGGGGGGATTAAGAAAATCTGTTAAGCCCTTCGCCTCCTGCCCCCTTGCACATATTTGCAACAGATCCTTGGCATGAACAACTCCCACAATATTATCTGTATTATCTGCATAAATGGGGATTCGAGTGAAGCCCTTTTCAATCACCAGATCAACAAGTTCCGATATTTCAATGGTGACATCAGCACTCACTATCTCAGTGGACGGGGTCATAACCTCTCCCACCAGAGTATCATGAAAATCAAAAATGGAATTGATCATCCGCTCTTCAAGTGAAGAGATCAAGCCCTGTTCTTCACCATCTTCAAGCAGATCCTGGATCTCCTGTTCCAAATCCTCTGTGGTTCCAGGAGATCTTCCAAAACGCAGCAGGGATGCCAATCGGGATAGAAAATTCTTTTTTTCTGTCTGATTTGTTAATTCAACTGTTTTTTCTTTTGTCATGTTTATTTTTTATGGAGGATCATTTCTCATACTATTTATTGTAACTATATTACCATTCAGGAAGAATCTGTGTCATATTAAAACATTTTCTCTTTTCTAATTAGTATCGTATGACTATAGTGGGCATAATTCAATACTGTTGCTCAAAAAAGGTCGTCTCAATGAATTTTGTGACCTTATAAAATATCTCAACGATAGCATTAAGATGCAGCTTAAAGTAGTTTCTTTTTCTGCGTCTGTCTCATGATAAGAGGATTAAATTGGAAGGAAAGGTTCTTATTGCAAACAGGGGCGAAATCGCCATCCGTATCATGGAAGCCTGTAAGGATTTAGATCTTGAATATGTGGTTGTTTACACTGAAGCAGATAAAGATTCAGAACACGTTCATCGTAACATTACCAGTGGCCCGAAGCAAAATGCCTGGCGCATTGACAGCTATACTGAGCCCAATGATCTCTTTGCCGTAGCCACTCACACCCACTGTACTGCAATCCACCCCGGATACGGGTTTTTCTCGGAGGATTTCCGTTTTGCAAGACGCGCTTCAACCCGTGATCATTCACTCATTTTCATTGGCCCGAACTGGGAAGTTATCAAAAATCTTGGTGACAAGATCAACACCAAAAAAGTTGCCAATGAACTGAACATTCCGACCATTCCTGGAACTGACAGCCCTATTTACAATGAAATGGAGGCTGAAGAAATCGCCTTACATCTGCTGGAAAGCCAGAAGCTCGAGAATGTTGAGCGTCCGTCTATCCTTGTCAAAGCCGCAGCAGGTGGTGGCGG
>CAMZLK010000090.1 GCA_947311475.1 uncultured Desulfocapsa sp. | reverse complement strand
TGAAGCTGGGCTGAACGAAAGATTGGCTTAGTGTCCGGATTCCCCTAGGAGCTTGTCCGAGAATAGGCATTTTGGTCAAAATCGAAGAAATTTTGAAAAATAATGCTCGCAATATCACGCATATGGCTGTGCTTATTTTTCAAAATTTCTTCGATTTTGACCAAAATGCCTATTCTCGGACAAGCTCCTAGGGGAATCCGGACACTAAGCCAATCTTTCGTTCAGCCCAGCTTCAAAATTAGGATCAACAGAGTAGCCCAATTCCTTCGCTTTTTCCATGTGATTTTTAGAAGAAGTGTAATCACCACTGAAAAAGAGCGCCACTGCAAGATTATTCTGGGCAAGGGCAGAATCAGGTTCAAGTTCAGTGGCTTTACGGGCCGATTTCAAGGCACGCTCATCATCACCTTTCATGGTAAGAACAGAAGTGAGATTCATCCATACAGTGGCAAGTTTAGGGTCATATTGGATTGCTCTTTCATACGCCTCAATGGATTTATCCAATTCATTACGCTGCTGCCAGATAAGACCAAGATTGGCATAAGCCTGAGCAGAAAGATCAGGTTGGGCTGCAATGGCCATTTCATTAAGCTCTTGAGCCTTGTCAAGATTTCCCTGACCAAAATAGATTGCACCAAGGTTAATCATGGGTTGATTGGCCTGCCCATCTATTTCAATGCACCTGGTAAGACAGGTAATTGCTTCATCAATTCTTCCAGCTTTCATATAAACAAGTCCAAGATGATGAAAAGCGACTACATTATCAGGAGCCTGTTTACATTTTTTCTCCATCTCTGCGATGACAGTTGGCAGGTCTTCGGTCAACGTCTCGCTATTCTCCATATCTTCCTGAGCCATGATATCCCTCTATATCAACATGTATTATAAACACTAACTGTAGTACCCATCATTAAATTTTGAGGTAACTACTCACGGGGGTAAGCGACTTACTTTCGCAAACCACTGATTTTGTAACTGCTTACAGCGTGCCGCAACTTTTCGCAGGCAGGCTGGCGCAGCGTATAAGTCATACGTAAGTCAGCGTGACCGCGGAAAGATGCGGTGCCCTGTTGGCAGTTACATTTTGAGATGAAAATCATTTCTCACTGAAGCCTGTCCATGACACTTGCTCCTTTTTCATCTTCCGAGGCGATTACACTATAGACACCATCCCCTGACATGCAAGGATAAAATCCGGGTAGAGCCAGCCATTGAGAATTTTTTATTTGGTACCTTACTCCTGAAAAGCTGTAATAAAAAAACAGGTAGCGAAGACTCCGAAAAAATCAAAAGTGTTTCAAACTCAAATTATTAGCATAAGCAACAAGACACTTACTTGCGGTTTATCCGCGTTAGCAGTTGAAACGCTCCTCACACGCCAGAACTAATTCATCCTGCTGTTCAATTAGAATCTCTTTTGCCAGGACAACGTCCCTGGCTATTTGGGCTGAAAGCTCTTCAATGCCGGAAAATTTCTGTTCGGAGCGCAGAAAGCGCAGTAAATTTATTTTGATTGGTTTTCCGTAAATATCCCGATCGAAATCAAAAATATGTGTTTCGGCAAGCAAACGTTTTTCGTCAAAGGTGGGATTAATACCAATATTGAGAACACCGCCGTAACACTTCCCTTCAGAGATTACCTGACAAACATAGACGCCCATCTTTGGGATCAGATCATTCTCATCCATATGCAGGTTGGCTGTGGGAAATCCGATTTCCTTTCCACCACGTTGCTGACCAAGCTGCACTTCACCTCGAATCTGATAATATCTGCCAAGTAATGTTCTGGCATCGGCCATCCTTCCCTCAGCAACCAGTTCCCGAACTTTTGTGGAACTGACTAGAGTCCCCTCTTCATAATGAGCCTCAACTACAGTCACAGAAAAGCTTTTCTCCCGTCCCTGTTTCTGAAGGAACTGCGTGTTCCCGCTTCGCCCCTTTCCAAAAGCGTAATCGTACCCAACAACAAGTTCCCTGACACCAATGGTCTTAATAAGAATATCATCAACAAACACATCCGCACTGATAGCAGCTACCTCCATTGTGAATGGTATGACGATAAGTACATCAATTCCTGCATGTTCAATGAGCTCAACCTTCTGCTCGTAGTTAGATATAAGCTTTATTCCTTCCGAACGTAAAACCTGCAAAGGATGAGGATCAAACGTAACAACAACGCTTGTGCCCTTGCAGTGGTATGCTCGCTGCCCCACTTCTCCAAAAAGAATCTGATGCCCCAGGTGAACCCCATCAAAATTACCAATGGTAACGCAGGCATTGGCAAACGGTTCTTTAATTTCTTTTAAATCTCTATATATTTTCATATTACTTGAATGTTTGATGACGTCGTGAAACTCTTCATCTGCTTCGTTGCTACATTTTTTGTTTAATTTCAAGGTACCTTGGTACGCCGAAATTAAACAAAAAATGTGTGCCTCGCATATGAAACTTTTTACTTAGCCATCGGGATTTTAACCTTTTTACGAATTTATCAATGTTTAAAAAACGTTCTTTTTTTCATTGCCCCCAAGAAAGTCTTGACAAATTTCTTCAGGACAAGCATATTTACCAGCGTTGCCGAAGTGGCGGAATTGGTAGACGCGCTAGGTTCAGGGTCTAGTGAGCGCACGCTCGTGGAAGTTCGAGTCTTCTCTTCGGCACCACCCAATTTTTAAGGCTTTATCCCAGTAATAGCGGATAAAGCCTTTTTTTGTGTCTTGATACTTTTCATCTCCTCTTGCTACCTTTTGCTGTTTCATGCTATCTTTTTCTAAAAAAGTGCAACAAAAAATTTGGCCCGTAATCAATGGCACGCTTCTTAAAACAAAAAACGGTTGGAGCTATACGGCAACCGTTGGCATTAAAGGGCACCCTTCCGTCAGTCGTACATTTGACACCAAGGGTGAAGCATCCGCCTGGGCTGCAAAAACCTCTGAAGAAATAAATGCTCAGAAATATAACGATCCCCGCCTGGCCCTTCAAATAACCCTTCAGCAGGCCCTCACCAAGTACCTCGAAACTATCTCCAGTAAAAAAGCATTCAACACTCACCTGCGGGAGAAAGTTGCGGCAAAACGATTACTGGAAAAAATCGGTTCGGAAATCGCTCTCGGTTCCATCTCCCCTGCCATTGCCGCCAAATACAGAGACGCCAGGTTGCAAGAAGTTTCCGCCTATCCTGTCCGAGCCGAACTGGCCTTGCTCTCTCACTTATTCACCAAAGCCAAAAAAGAATGGGGGATACCGGTCGACAATCCAGTTGCTAAAATTGAACGCCCTGCACCACCCAGAGGAAGAACCCGTTTTTTGACTGATGAAAAAGCTTCCAAATTACTTGATGCCAGCCGTAAAGCAAGAAATAAAAACTTTTACTATTACGTCCTAACGCTGCTCCACACGGGCATGCGGGCATCGGAAGCAGCGGGATTGTACTGGAATCAAGTCAATCTGAAAGAAAGAGTGATTTTTCTGCCGGACACAAAAAATAAAGACATCAGGTGGGTTCCCCTGACCTGGAACTCACAAAGGAACTTTCAAACCTGAAGAAAAACAGCAAAGGGAAGGATGAAAACCTGGTTTTTTTGAAGGACAATCAGTTCAAAACGGTTCGTGCCAAGGCAAGGCCGGGAATAAAATTCAGAGAAGCATTCAACGCCGCAAAAAGGAGAGCTGGCCTGCCGGATATCCACATGCACGCTCTTCGACACACCGCAGCAAGTCATTTGATTATGTCAGGGGTAGATATTCGTCCCCTGGCCGATATCTTAGGGCACCGGACTTTGCAGATGGTACAGCGTTATACTCACCTGCTCCTTGACCATAAACATACAGCCATCGACAAAATAGACTCACTGGGCCGGGGTAAGGAGTAAAACAACCAGGTCTCAAGAATTAATCAAGAACGTGCCAACTACCAGGGGGAAACCATCCAATGCAATCCTATAACGATTTGAGACCGGAGAACGATTTCAAAAAGCGGGACTACGAACTGGTCTTCCCCCACATGAACACTGAAGAGAAAAAACGAACCATGGTCAACCTGCTGGAGCTCAAAAAAGGGTTGGATAACTCCATTGCTCCCCCAGGGTGATTTTATCCTATCACCTTTATAAAACAACTTTAAGAAGTTACGTTTAAAACTGGACATTTTCTCTCAAACAAGATATCCTTAGTTATCCTGTAAATATTGTTTGAGAGATATCATGCTTTTATCTGAAGTCAC
>CAMZLK010000089.1 GCA_947311475.1 uncultured Desulfocapsa sp. | reverse complement strand
TCCTTAAAAATATTAACAGATAACAATTAGTTTTAACCGACCCCGTAAATACAAAAAGAGTGCTTTAAGAGTAAAAACAGCCTGTTTTTAGGATTCATATTCATTTACATCAGCTAGTTAGCTTGGTCTGACCCCCTTTTTGTATTTACGGGGTCGGTTAAAACTAATTGTTATCTGTTAATATTTTTAAGGAGTTTTTATTATGAGCATTGACATGGTTTGGGTCTGGCTGGCAGTAATTACCTCAACCTTCATTTTTCAGAATCATTTCACTGAGAAGAAAACCACTTGGGACGTTTCTTACACCTACACAACAGAGGCCATGAATTACATTGCTTATGGACAAGTGTCTCTTACAAGTGCAGGGGAATCACTGCCATGGAGAGCAGCTAAGACATGGGTAGAAAAGAATGTAATGAAAGATGATAGCGACGATAAATCAGTTACTGCCGTGATCTTAGCAGTGCATAAAGACACATGCAAAAGATTCTTTGTACCTTTCTGGAAACATATGGACTGGTATAGATAACGATCCAAGTTAACCCGCCCCAAGAATTTAACCGATAAAGGTTGAACAAAAACGGGACTTTAAATCAACGACAAATTTCATTCAAAGATCGGGCGTTCTTGGGGTCGGTGTTGAATGATTTGTTCTCTTTTTATAGAGGATTTCATTATGAGTGTTGGAACGACCAATGAAGACCATGACGCAAGTGGACTTGGTACTTTTGTCGCTAATATTCTGGCTAAAAAAGGAGTGCCAGTTTTTACATGCAGAAATCAATAAATTAACCAGGAGTAACCATGACCGATAAACCAACCAAGACCGCACCGAGCAAAGCGTCAGGTAAAACGCCTTGTCATGTTGATTTTGTTGAGCAATGTACTATTACTTGGTTTAATCTTGACGAAGTAGCACCCCCACCACAAGCCCATGACGAGCTTTATGGAGCTAGGTACTCTGTCCCTGTATTGATAGCTAATGCCGTTACAGGGCAGGTTGAGCAACGCACTGTGGTCTATGACTACGAAGACGGAGGATGGTGTTTGTTCGGACTACCTGATGGTCCGTCTTGCTATGATTATGAGTTGATGTTGCCTACACATTATTGCACGTTGCCTTGTTTTGCGATTTAAAACATAACACGGGACTGTTATCACTAGCAAAAACAGAAACTAAAATGAAGGCAGACAAAAAAACAACAATTAGGGGGACAATAGAAGCCATTAGATATCGCTCGTCTGATGGCTTCTGCATCTTCTCTGTGCTGGATTCGCCTGGCAGTGAAGAAGTCTTTGGTAGCCGGCCAACAGTGAATTGCAAAGGGTTTCTCCCCGCTACAACAGAGATAGGTGATATTGTCACTATTACAGGGACAATTGAGCAACATCTGAAGTATGGCGCTCAATTAAAAGTTGACTCCGCTGTTCCTGAACCACCAGATACAGATTCAGAAGAGGGTGTTACCAGGTTGTTGATGAAGTTGCCTGGAATCGGTAGGATAAAAGCCGAAAAAGCGATTAAGGAACTCGGATATTCAAAAGCATGGGAATGTGCTTTGTCCGATCCTGGAAAGATTGGTGTTAAGCCATCCGATTGTGACCGGGCAAAAGAAATCGCTATTTCATTGTCAGTGAACTATGAAATAGTTGTGGCCCTGCTGGGATTTGGCATGACTGACCATGAAATAAACAAAGTAATCGCTTGTTACGGGCAGGACGCTGTAAAGATTGTCACGTCCGAACCGTACCAAATGATCTCTGATATTGATGGGTTTGGTTTCTCACGGGTAGATGGTATTGCTTTAAAGGCCGGGATCGCACCACGGAATCATTCAAGAGTAATGGCTGCGATACTATATATATTAGAGTCGTCAGAGAATGAGGGTAACATTTTCTTCCCTGCCAGCGTGTTATGTGCAAAGGCTCAAGATTTCTTAGAAACAAGCGCGATGAAGCATCAGGTTCCGCTTGTTAATCTTCCGGGGTACGGTGAAGTAAAAAACGGTATTCTTGGTCTGCGCGACGAGGGGCTCGTAGTCATTGATAAACAGAAAATTTTTAGTAGTTATCTGCTTAATGCTGAGAAGAGTATTCTTGGTGCTTTGGGGTGATAACTTTTTTATATCTCTAACACTTTCCTGTTCGTTTTATTATCTTTCTGCTGGAACAAGCCCAATCGTTCAGGTTTATACATAAGTGCAGAAAGATGTTCTGTTTAGGAAATATACGCTATAGGTTACTACTCGAAATTACAGGCAGTAATGGTTATTATCGTTAGCGTACAAATACAATACTCTACTTAATGGAGATACACGATTGGCTTCCATTATCTGGAGTACGCATAATAAGATATATTCAATATCTTTATTTTCAGTAATTCTCAGTGAAAACAATGTAACATTGCAACAAATGGACATTTTCCATGATATCAACAACTCTAGATACCGCTACTTTCCTTGTTTCCCGATATTAAACGTAATATGTGAAAAACTTGTCCAGTGTTGCTGAATATCGGTTATTTGTTCTCACATACATAATGTTAGCGAACCCAACATGGAAAACAATCCAAAGTTTAAGCCCAATCCAGAATTACGATTAATGGAAATACTGTTTCCTTCATGGACAGATCACCAAAATGACATTGTGGCCCAGAATTACGCCAAATTTCATTGATACTAGCAGCCATTCAACATCTTCTTAAAACCACCAGCACTCCAAGAGATTGACAGGCCTATCCAGTCGATTTCATGCAACAAAACTCCCTTCCACCCAACACTTCTATAATATAAATAAAGATATTTGTATATAGGTAAAAATACGCATTCAAGCCCAAAAACATCAGGATTGGCAATGAGGCGGAGAGGAGAACAGAATGGAATAGAATAGAGTAGAATAAACAGGGAATTTCTATCATTTGAAGCCAGAGCGAGAATGGCAACAGCCAGGGTGACATTGCGATGACCGCACTTTTTTCCTTCGAAGCCAAACAATCATTGCTGTGGCTGTTACGCATGGCCTGCGGCCTCACCGATATGGGAGATACCGATATGAGCCCCGACTTAACCTCAAAATTCGTAACTTAACTCAAAAAATACACGGTCATTATCTTCAATGGAGCTCAAGGATCCCTGGTCTGCAGATTGATAAAAGATAACCCCGCCCGTAACTGAAATGGAATCAGTTAAATCATAATCAAGCTGAAATCGTTCAAAAGCCCCATCTTCACCATGGGCGCCAAAGATTGAGAAAAGAATTTTGACCTGGATGGTATCATTGACAAAATCCCGTACAAGTTTCGCAACAGTTTGTATGGAATCTTCCTGTGCTATATCTGGTGACAGTGCCAATTTCTCATTAAAATCGACAAGATAACGGTTAACAATTTCCAGAGACAGTACTGTTTCTGAAAAACCCATATATTCAATACCAGCCATGAGGTCAAGGCGTGAGAAGTCTTCATCAGGTAAGGTCGCAAACTCCAGGCCATCAAACCAGGCACCTTCCCCTTTAATTAACCAGTTACCAAAGGCGATATTGGCCGTTGTTCCAGCCATAAAAACTCTACTGTGTTCCCGGTGCGGGATACCATTCAGATCTTCTGAAATATGAGTTCTGCTGTCGAACACCCAGGCACCATAAAAAGACAGATCCCAACCACTGAATATTCCATTTAAGGCAAGGGCATATTGCTGATTAGCAACAGAAACATTTGGTTCTTTTTCCGGAGGTAGGGGCCCTGCTCCCGGATAAAAATCACTGTTGAACACAGGGGTTTTATCAAAACGGGACTCATGTATCACAATCGCGCTTAGATTCCATGGGCCGGTGTAATAGTCAAGTTTGGTCATGGTCACAGGGAGGCGAAGATTCTTGATATCCACTATTCCCGGTGAACGGTTATCCAGTGGATTCAGGACATCGGTCACTCTCACGTTATCTGATTTTCCCCAAACCACAATCTGTCGGCCAATTTTGATATCAAGACTGGAAGTGAGACTCCCCTGAAGATACAGATCATCAATCTCCAGTTCCTGTTCGTATTCATCAAGGAGAGCATCACTATACTGACCACGCCCCTGAACAGAATAAGAGGAATCATAAAAACCATGGCCACTAATCTTTGCCTTCCATTCTCCCCAACGCATTTCACTGCTGAGCGAGACAGTGCTTCGCAGCATGGAGAGACCTCGAAAATCAGCTTCGTTTGCTTCCGGGGCGTCATGGGAAAAATTAAGGGAACCGGAAAGCCCGAGACTCCCTGTTAATTGAAGCCATTCCGGGATACTGCTTTTGTCGCGTGTATTTTCCATTGCGACATCAGCCGATGCATCATCGAAACCGGACAAAAGCTCATCCAGCCCAGTGTCGGTATCCCTGTTTTCCTGCCCAGGCACTTCCGCATCAAAACCGGAAAGGACATCATCAAGTTCCCCGGCAAAAAGGGCTGATGCCGAAACCGATAAAATGATCAGACAAAATATATGGACAGCTGCCTGCTTCATGAGCCTTCACTAACGCAGGTAAACTGCAAGCAAGGCCTTGGTGGCATAACATAACAATATGATAACAATTAACCTTCCTCAGTTTCTTGTTTTTTTCTTACAGCTTTTCAGGAGTAAGGCACTAAATACCTTTCTCTAAACGTCGTACTGTAAACAGTGCATCATCAATTGGCTGATTATATTTAATATCGGTCCATTTCATCACAGTTTTATGCAGAGTTACCTTATTCTTGGTGGTTTTCATGCGAGCCTCAGTGGATGTCCAGACACCATCAATCTGTTTAATTCCCAGCATTTCCTGATATTTGATCTTTTTCCCCTCTTTTAACCAGTGCACAGCTCGCACGCCCATGAAAATATCCTGACGGATAAAAATCACAGATTTTGTAAACCCGTAACGATCCTCTACTTCTTTGCTCACAGGCAATGCCTCAACAAGCCAAACCTTATGGCCATTAACTTCTGTTTCCTTAAGTAGTTTATAAGTCCATTCATCAAGTACACGCCGGGTTATATCTGCATAAGAAAAATCAGAGCCCATAAAAGCCGAAGATTTGTCTGAACTTGCAATGCGTTTGGTTTTTCGGAGATCGGGTAAAAAGAGCCACTGATCGTCATCCCGCTCTCCTTCGTAATAATCATATGTGAGAAAACCGGTATCTTTGACATCCGCAGGAGAGATGAAAAACTGTAATTTCCAGGTATCCTTTCCCTTGTCCCTGGTAAAGATCTTCATCTTGCGAATACGCTCATTACCCTTTTTATCGATAAGAATCATCTCCACATTGGCTGTGAGATTATCTCCGTCATCTCGTGCATCAACCTTTTCCATGATCTCCCGTCCTGAGATTGCCTGGGCAGTATCAATACAGGAAAACAACAGAACGCAACACGAAAAGACCACTGTAAAATGTTTTATTTGAAACATGGTGAACTCCTATAAATTCAATTGACCTTTTTTACGAGTTTATCAACGTAACTGCTCACAAAGCACCGCATCTTTTCAAAGTCTGCGCTCTACTTAGCCATCGGGATTTCCCTTTTCAGCATTTTATCCGCCGACAAGGCCATCAAAGCCGGAGCCAGGAAAAAATCTCCAATGAGGGCAAAAACAATGGCCAGTCCAATAAGCAGGCCAAAATTAAATACATTGTTCATGGAGGCAAACATAAAAAGAAAAAAACCAATTGATAAAACGATGGAAGTGGTAAGCATGGCACGTCCAGCTGTGTGCAGGGTATGCCCAACAGCATACCTTACATCACCACTCTCGCCATAATAACGTTTAAAATTAATTATAAAGTGCACCGTATCATCAACAGCAAGTCCAATGGCAATCGATGCCACCAGCATGGTGAACATATCCAGCGGAATTGAAAACCAGCCCATAATCCCCATGACCATCAATATCGGTCCAAGGTTGGGGATCATTGCCATAACCCCAAGACGAAAGTTCCCGATAAGCAAAATCATCATCAAACTGATAACTCCAAGGGCAATACCATAACTCCGGGCTGCCGAATACATGGTGGCGTGAAGAATACGGGCAAATAAGGACATAATACCTGTGATGCTTACTTTCACTGGCTTGCCTGCCTGGTCAAGGTCAGCAAAGGCAAGAGTAAAATGGTGTTCAATTTCCTCCATAAAAGGAACATAAGCCAGAGAATCACGCCAGGGCACTTTAATTGTTATTCGCGCCAGTTGAAATCTTGAATCCACAACATCCTCCAGATCGTCCGAGCCTGAATTTTCAAAAAGAAGAAATTCCTGGGGAATCAGAGCTCCGTTTTCAGGTATCGCATACATTCTTGGATTATTTTCGTTTAGTGCCTGATGAATTTCTTTCAGGATGTTGGTGATGGCAATGACTTTTCCAACAAAAAGATCATCCTGTTTAAACTGTTCGAGTTCAGTTGCCAGGGTATCTATTGCAAGGAGTACTTCTTTATCATACAGACCATTCTCCCTTCCGGTATCGAGTACAACTTCCAAAGCAACACTCCCCCGAAGATTACGATCAATACTTTCAGTTGCAGTGCGAACCGAAAGATCTTCAGGTAACCAACTCAAAAGATTGTGGGAAAATTGCAAGCGGGGAATACCCGTGGCAGCTATTACAATGCTGATGGCGGCAAGGCTCACGACCAGCTTAGGGCGGCCGGTGGTAACATCTGTAACCCAATCAATCAAACGATCAAACAGAGTGGCATCGTTTTCCCTGGTTGAAGTTGTAAGTTTTAACGGAATAATAGCCAATAATGCAGGGAGAAGAACAAGTGTAAAAAACAGGGACAACATCACACCAATTGCCGAAAACAACCCAAGGTCTGCAATGGGAGCGACCTCTGCCGTGGCAAAGGATGCAAGCCCTGCTGCCGTTGTGAGTGATGTCATAACAATGGCAAAACCGGAATGACTATAGGCGTGCACAATGGCATCATTTTTATTGGGATCACGACGCAGGTATTGATACACCAGCGACAACACATGAATGCTGGCACCGACACCAACAGCCAAAAGAAATGAGGGCAGGATGATGGTTGGCGTCTTAAAAAAGACACCCATTTTCGCCATAGCACCCAGTGTGGTACCAAGAGTCAAAGCAACGATAAAAAGTGGCAGAACCACACCTGAGACTCTCCTGAACATAAAAAACAAGCAGACACCAATGGTGAGGATTGCCAGGCGCAGAAATTTTTTCATATCTGCCATCATCAACTGCTTGACGGTATGGGTGACCACTGGACTTCCGGCCATGATTATCTGAAAATCAGGGCCGTTGAACTCTTTGGCAATTTCCGTTGCTACACGCACCATTTCTGCATTTTCCTGATCTGTCAGGAATTCAGGTTTTTCAGTATTCGCCTCACTTTCAAACCCACCAAACTCGTCATCGATGACTGCGGACTCTCCATTTTCCACACCAGCCGATGAATAGGTGTCACTTTGCAGAAGCACAGTTGTGAAGGTGCCATCAGCCGAGATTAATATATTGGAGTATGTGGGGTTTGAAAGAACTAATTCTTTCAGTTCTGCAAACTCCTGGTCATTTACGGGAAACTTGGCAAGTAGATCATCAACAAGAAGGGTGTCGCCAACACCCCTGGTGTTCCTGGCATTAATAAGAGATGTTATTTCAGTCACATGAGGAACTTTCTCCTCAAGTTTATTATGGAATTTCTCTAGCTTTTTAAGAAAGGAAAGGCTGAAAATATCCTTACTCTGAACAGCAAATACCAAGAGATCATCACGCCCAAACTGGTCACGAAACTCATTGTAAGTAAGCAGAATTTTGTCATCCGGGTGCAAAAGTCCTTCATTGGAGGTATCAATTGCGAGATAACGAACCTGCGAAGCCAATAGCACACTCAAGAGCAAAACAACAAAGACAACCAGATAACGAAATCTGATAATTGTTCTGGTCATTGCGGCAAATAGTAATTCCATGCGTTTCTTTTTATTTGTCATATTTCTGTTTTTTTTTAAATTAGCCTGATGATGGACTCGTAAAAACTCTTCACCTTGTTTTTGACCTTTCTACGAGTTTGTCAGATAAGGATGGATTTAATCTCTTTTGTCCCTGTGCCAGCAGCCCCTGGAGAAAAACAGCCACAAGTATCTCAGTATATGATTCAACACTTACAGGATTTTCAGCATCTCCCCCGACACGTTCCATCATCGGAGAAAATAAAAATCTGGAAGCCATGAGTGATGTAAGCATGGGACCGAGACAGGTGACTGGAATCTTTTTCCCGGTTTCCACTGCCAAAGGTTCACATACTTCTCTGCTCAATATTCGAGCCATCTGTCTGCCCCAGTTTGACTTATGTTCTATAATTTCAGGATCATCATGGGGCAATTCTGCAATGGTGACAAGAAGAGAATTCTGCTCTGATGCAAAATAACGTACCGCACTGGAAATAAATCGAGAGAGCTTCGTATTCAAAGAGGCATCACCAATGAGTTCCTTTCTGGCTATGTGAAGGTACTCTTCAAAAAAACCATCAAGAATCTCTTTTAACAGGCCTTTTTTGGAACCAAAAAAATAACTAATCATGGCCAGGTTCACTTCCGCTTTGACAGCAAGTTCACGTAAACCTGTTCCAGCAAATCCTTGCCTGGCAAACAATAATACTGCTGTGGTATAAATGCGCTCTTTGGGGGATAAACTTTCCAATTATTTTCCTGAATATTTCTTGATGGCGTCGTAAAAACTCTTCATCTGCTTCGTTGCTACATTTTTTGTTTAGCCATCGAAATTTTAACCTTTTTACGAGTTTATCTTTCTTACCTTAACAAACGAATCAAACGTTTGTTTAATTCGTTTATAATAGAATATTATCTACTCCTGATGTCAAGATAATTATTGCTAGGAGCTTGTCCAACTTAGCCACAGCACACAACTACCCATTATTACGGCGTTTTAACTCATTGCAAGCTATGGCGGCAGAATTTTCAGCAACAACTATCAGCAAAAGAGCTTCCTTGAAATACCAATAAAAATACTGTAATCTTTTGAAATACTGACTGATCTTTTATTATTTTTATTATTTTTTTTGAGGTTTCTCCATGCCCCCAATTGTCACATTTATCGGCTGGCATGATAGTGGCAAAACAACACTGGCTTCCAGGGTTGTTCACCATCTGAAACAACTTGGGTATCAGGTGGCAGTTATCAAATCCACAAAAGACACCGGTATCACCTTTGATACACCGGGAACAGACACCCATACCCATCGAAGTGCAGGAGCAGATTCAGTTATGCTGGTGGCTCCTGATCAAATGGTTATCATGACTGACAACAGGGGGGAATCCCTCACAAGTCTTGCACATCGGCATTTCCCGGAAGTGGATATTGTAATTGGGGAAGGGTTTAAGAAAGCTCGTCATATTTCAAAAATCGAAGTATCCCGTAATGCTGACACAGATACACTTCTTCGTGGCAAGATAACAGGAGTTATTGCTGTTGCAAGTGATAAATCGATTACTGGAGATCATATATTTCGCTTAAATGAAGCTGCTGAAATCGCATCTTTTATAGAAAAACGATTTCTTCAGAATGCCACGAAAGGGGCAGACCATACAACCCTTCTCATAGACGGTAATCGCATTCCCCTGAAGGGTTTTGTCCAGGATGCACTCGCCGGTACCATTAACGGTTTTGTTGATTCCCTGAAACTCACAAACAAAGATGCAAAGACCATAGATATCCGAATAACTCTCCCCGAAAACAACAAATTATAAGAAAACGCCATGTACAAAAAACTCCTCCCGTTTCTTTTACTTATCGCCTTCATTCCTTCCATTCTGCAAGCGAGTGAAGTAATCAAATGTGCTTCCACCACTTCAACTCGTAATTCAGGAATGCTGGACTATCTCCTGCCTCTATTCAAAAAATCAACTGGCATTGATGTGCAGGTTATCGCGGTGGGTACCGGTGCTGCGTTGGAACTTGGCAAAAAAGGTGATGTGGATGTTGTACTCACCCATGCAGAAGACCTTGAGAAGCAACTGGTGGATGAAGGATACTTCATTGATCGGGAAGAGATCATGTACAATGATTTTGTTATTCTTGGACCAAGCAATGACCCGGCAGGGGTAAAATCCACCAGGAAAGTAGTGGATGCTTTCAAAAAAATCAGGGAAGCAAAAGCAAATTTCATCTCCAGAGGTGATAACTCCGGCACGAATATGCGGGAAAACAGGATATGGGCAATGACCGGTTCCATGCCGGAAAGGATCAATGCCTGGTACCTTGCGGTGGGCCAGGGAATGGCTAAAACCATCCGTATTGCTGCCGAGAAACAGGCCTACACACTAACAGACAGAGCCACCTGGTACGCCATGGAAGATAAAGACAAACTGGGACTTACCATTACTCTGGAAGGAGACCCCGTCCTGTATAATCAATATGGTGTCATGATTGTGAATCCTAAGAATTTTGACCATATAAATTACCAGTCAGCCATGAATTTTGTTATCTGGCTGACCTCACCTGAAGGCCAGGAAGCCATTGGTAACTTTAGGGATAAATTGGGAAATATCCTTTTCACTCCCAACGCCAGGTAAACAGTTTTTGCTGATTGAAACCCTGAAAAGGGCACTTCTTCTCATTATACAGCTGGATTCCGATCTTCTTGAAATTGTTTTTTTAAGTCTCAGGGTCACCTGCATTGGAATTCTGATCGCCACACTCCTTGGGCTTGGAATTACCCTGCTGCTTGAACTCCGTAAAATTCCCGGACAGGGATTGATTATTTCAATCCTCAACACCCTAACCGGGCTCCCTCCTGTTGTGGTAGGGCTTGTTCTCTACATTTTTCTTTCCAGAAGTGGGCCGCTGGGATTTCTGGGCCTGCTCTACACTCCTGTTGCCATGATAATAGCCCAGGCCGTGCTTGCAACTCCAATTGTAGCCGCGCTGAGCCACGCTGCAATCATTGCCACAGGTCAGCCGGTTCGTGATACTGCACTTGGCCTTGGAGCCACCAAATTCCAGGCCTTACTCGCAGTATTTAATGATACCAGATATGCAATCATGGCAAGCATTGCAGCAGCATTTGGCCGGGTGATGGCAGAAGTCGGTGCTGTACTTATGGTTGGTGGCAACATTGCCCACTACACCAGGGTTATGACCACCACCATTGCCATGGAAGCGGATAAAGGCGATTTCGAACTGGCCATTGCCCTCGGTATCATTCTTCTCAGCCTCTCCTTTCTTGCAAATGCTGCCCTATACGGATTTCAACGAATAGGGAGAAAAAAATGATTTCATTCCATGCACGTAACATTCAAAAGTATCACAATAAACGCCTCATCCTTGAAATGAACCTCCATTTTTCAGGGGATGGCCTCCATGTTATCCTTGGCCCTAATGGCTGTGGTAAAACCAGTCTGCTCAGACTTCTGGCTCTGATGGACACCCCTGAAAGTGGAAAGATATTATTGGCAGAAAACGAAAAACCCCTCACCCGCAATCAAATAACGAAACGGCGTATTGTGCTGGCTCCCAACCCCGAAGGCCTCTTTAACTTGAGTGTGACAAATAACATTCACTACGGCCTCAGGCTTCGTAAAATACGCAAACAAATACGTCTGCAAAAAGTTACAGAAACGCTTGAAGCGGTGGATCTTTCACACCTTAAAAGTTGCAACGCCCTGACTCTTTCCTCCGGAGAAAAGCAGCGTCTCTGCATGGCCATGGCCATGGCTGTAACCCCTGATGTTATTTTACTCGATGAACCCACATCGTCTCTTGACCCACATAATGTCCATCAAATTGAGACTATCATTTGTAAAATGAAAGAAGAGAAGCGAATGATCATTCTGGTAACGCATAACATCAGTCAGGCCAGACGCCTTGCAGATACTGTAACCTTTATCAATTCCGACAACACAGTTTCCCAAAAGCCTGCCAGGGAATTTTTTGAAACTTTTGCAAGAGATGAAGTAGATGGCTACCTCTAATCCTCTTCGTAAATTTCTGTTTCCAGCCCTTACCAGGAACTACCTCAAGCGTCTTATTTTTCTTGGATTGGGCACCTACATCTTTTTTTCACATGTGCTTATTCCCTTACGTATTCAGGGGCATAGCATGGACCCCACCTATCGCGACGGATCCTTTGCTTTTTGTTCACGGCAGCAATACCTCTTCTCAGAGATCGAACGGTTTGACGTGGTAACTATTCGTTTCTCTGGACATAACGTGATGCTGCTGAAGCGTGTTATTGCTCTTGCAGGAGATACTCTGGAATTTAGAGAAGGAACACTGTATATAAATGGGGAACAGGTTGAAGAGCCATATGTTCAGCACCACTCTTCGTGGAACCTTCCTGTGCGAAAGATAAAGCCTGGATTTGTTTATGTTGTGGGTGATAATCGAGGCACGTCAATGGCACGGCATAAATTTGGACAGGTAAGAATTGATCGTATTATTGGTGGAGTCATATTTTGATGGACTCGTAAAAAGGTTAAAATCTCGAAGGCGTCGTAAAAACTCTCCGTCTTCTTCATTAAGATAAAAAAAATAGCTGGAGATGTATCATACATGAAACTATTAAGAATATTCCTTTTGCTCAGCGTTGCAGCCCTTGCTTTCTATCTGCTCCTGCCAAATGATGAGAAGAAAATCCGTAAAAATCTTGACTCGCTTGCTGAATACTGCTCATCTCCAAGTGAAGAAACAGCAATTCCCGCATTAAAAAAAGTTATGCTGGCGGGAAAACTCTGTAGTGATCCCTGCCACGTTCAAATAGAGTCCTTTGATATAAATCATAATTTCAGTAAAAAAGAATTTACCGACCATATCCTCATGCTTAAAAAAATGACACTTGATACACGCTTTTCATTTCATGATACGAGTATTGAGTTCCCCATGGATGGCAAAGCTGACATCGTAAGCACTGTTCGTTTGGACGGAGAAACAAAAGGCAGTCGCTTCACAGATGCCTATGAACTAAACATTCAGGCGATAAAAACAGATGGAAATTGGCTCTTTTCTTCTTTTATCGTAGTAGAATTTATGGAAAAATAAGTATCCGTAGCTTCCGAAATACAACTCTTTTTCTACAAAAGGATATTTTATGTCAGAATCTTTAAACAAAAAACTTGGAACCACTAATATAACATGGAACCTTGATGCCCTTTATGACTCTTTACAGGATGAACTCCTGCTGGATGACCTTGACCTCTGCAAGCAGGAAGCAGAAATGCTTCGAGACGAGTGCAGTGGCAAGCTTGCTGATCTCGAGCCTGCCTTCTTTGCAAGATCCCTCAGACGGCTTGAGCGTATCCACATGAATCTGGGTCGAATTGGCACCTACGCCTTTCTTAATTTCTCAACCCAGGTCAAAAACGATGAAGCCGGAGCCTTCCTCCAGAAAAGTAAAGAAGATGCCAGCCAGGTAAACCGCGAACTGGTCTTTTTTGATCTGGAATGGGCCAAAATGGATCAGAAATCAGCAGACAAATTCCTTACTGATGATGAAGTTGCTCCCTATCGCCATTATCTCTCAAATATACGCAGGTACGCAAATCATCTCCTTTCTCAATCTGAAGAAACACTGCTTGTTGAACTTTCCCCGGTGGGCACGGAATCCTGGTTGACCCTTTTTGAAAAACTGATGGGGCACCTTGAATTTGGGGAGGACAAAAGAAGTGAAGAAGAGGTTCTTTCCGACTTGTATGATGCAGATCGTGATATACGCCACAAAGCAGCGCTTGAATTAACAGAAGGATTACAAAGCCAGTTGCATATCCTCAGCCACATCTTTAACACCATTCTGGCTGATAAAATGATCAGTGACCGGCTGCGGAACTACCCCTCCTGGGTGAGTGCCAGAAACCTCTCAAATGAACTGGATGATCAAACAGTTGAAACGCTCGTAAGCAGTACCACAGCACGATATGATATAGTGCAGCACTATTACAGGCTCAAAAAAGAAATCCTGGGCCTTGATGAATTACATGATTATGACCGCTATGCGCCACTCCCATCCCTGCCTGGTCAATCAATCCCCTGGGAGAAATGCAGAGCAATGGTACTGGACGGATTTCGAGCCTTCTCACCGGAAATGGCCGATATCGCCACCCTCTTTTTTGAGCAAAACTGGATACATGCCCCGCTTCTTGACGGGAAACGTGGTGGAGCATTTTCCCACCCGGCAGTACCGGATGCCAACCCGTATGTCCTTGTCAATTATACCGGAACCCTCCGTGATATTTCAACTGTGGCCCATGAGCTTGGCCACGGCATTCATCAGTACCTTGCCAGAGAAAAAGGGTATTTTAACAGTGATACTCCGCTGGTTCTTGCTGAAACAGCCTCAGTTTTTGCTGAGCTTTTGATCTTCCACAAACAGCTCGACAGCCTTAAAAACCCGGAAGAAAGAAGGGCCTTTATCTGTCAGAAACTGGAATCAATATTTGCAACTGTTTTCAGGCAGATATCAATGAACCGTTTTGAAGATATGATCCACACCCGGCGCAGGGAAAAGGGAGAAGTCTCAGCTGAAGATCTCTCCTCTTTGTGGATGAGCAGCCAGAAGGCAATGTTTGGTGATTCCGTCACGCTCGACAAGCATTACCGCCTGTGGTGGGCCTATATTCCACATTTCCTTCACACCCCTGGATATGTGTACTCCTATGCCTTTGGTGAATTATTGGTGCTTGCACTCTATCGACTTTACGAAACTGAAGGAAAAGATTTCATACCCAAATACCTGCACCTCCTGTCAGAAGGTGGAAGTAAATCACCATACGAGTTACTTACCCCATTCAACATTGACCTGAATGACCCGTCTTTCTGGCAGGGCGGACTAACCGTAATAGAAAATATGCTCAAGGAAACAGAAAATGTCTAAAGATAATCCCATAAATAATGAGATCGGAGAACGCCTTGTGGAAGTCCTGAAAGCACCTGAAGAGTCAGAGTGTCAGGAAAGTTTCGCACGAGCCATGGAACTGACAAAAGCATACGCAAGTTCCGGTTCTGCCACCCACTTCAGTGCTGTGGCCAGGTTATTCTTTGATCTGTTTGAAATGTTTGAAACGGGCAAGGATCCACGCCAGAAGTAGACAGATCCCAAAAGACTCACTCAACGAGGCGGTAATCGTCGTAAATACAACCTTAAAGAATCCATATCATTACAGGATTTTAAAATCAGCTGAATATACTTAACATTTTTCTTTATATTATCGAGGTATAAATTCTTGTCTACTCCCCATCGCTCACGAAAATGAATCTGCATATATTTGGTAAGATTTCCAAAGACACGTGACAGACGATCAACCACAACATCATGATAAAAAGCAGAGGTTTGCTGCATAAGTTCGATGACTGAGTTATAATTTGCAATCCCCCCTTCCTGATGCTCCTGAAAAAGGGATGGCAATCGTTCCAGATAATATCTGTCTGCCATTTGAGCCAGAACATCAGCGGATCCTACTGCAAAGGAAGCCATTTGCATCTCAGCAGATGGAAAGAAGAGCGAGTCTGGATCAATGCTGAGATTTGTGCATTGGATAATTAGTGAACAATCGGTGATAAACGGCAGACTGAAATTCTTTTCTTTAAGGTAGTCAGCCATAAAGAACATGGAACGTTTTTCGTGGCCAATGGTATATGTTGCTCCGGTAACTGCCTCTTCTGAATTTTTCAAAAGGAGTCCGCAATCATGAAAGTAGGCACTGAACAATGCTTTTGTTAGGGTATCTCTTGAGACGGGCCAGCCATCACAATACAAACCGTGAAACAGCCGAAGAGTTGCCAATACAACACTATAGGTGTGATCCAGATTATGATATTTCGTATTGCTTTGTCGGTAATCGGGATGTCTTCCCTCGAAAACAAGACCAATTTCCCGGTGCAATTCCAGAAGTGATGCCCGTTTAAAATCCGGGGACATCAGGGTCAGGATAGCAAGAATCTCATCAAGCGGATCCTCGGTGTAGCCTGTTTCAAGCATCTTTGCCAGGAAGAGATTGTCCATTAATTATTGAGAAAGACCTTGAATAAGAAGAATGGGATATATAGACAGGACATACCTGAATATAGTTGATGGGCTCGTAAAAACTCTTCATCTTCTTCGTTACTGCAAATTTCCTATCTTTTCAACGTACCCTAGTACGCCGAAAAAATAAGAAATTTCCGTGCCTCGAATATGAAGGTTTTCGAAGTCTACGCTTATCTCCAAGTCCATCTTGTTTTTAACCTTTTTACGAGTCCATCAACTATATTCAGGTATGTCCTGTCTATATATCCCATTCTTCTTATTCAAGGTCTTTCTCAATAATTATGGACAATCTCTTCCTGGCAAAGATGCTTGA
>CAMZLK010000088.1 GCA_947311475.1 uncultured Desulfocapsa sp. | reverse complement strand
TGGTTCCAGTTACAGATTCAGTCATGATGGCCTCGTAAAAACTCTTCATCTTCTTCGTTACTGCAAATTTCTTATCTTTTCAACGTACCCTAGTACGCCGAAAAGATAAGAAATTTCCGCGCCTCGAATATGAAGTTTTTTTCAAGTCCATCTTGTTTAAGACTTCGTATTACTGACGTTCCATACAGCAGACTGCGCGCTAAATCAAGAGATCAAGTGGGAAAATCACAAATCGGTATAGCCATGAGTGGTGGCGTTGACTCCACTGCATGCGCCTTGCTTTTACAAAATAAATATGATGTTCATGGCTTTTTTATGCAGCTTGCCCAGCCTGATTTAGACGAGCAAGTTGCGCGTGTTAAAACAATCGCAGAGCAATGCAACATTCCCTTAACAGTTATTGACCTGAGAAACCGTTTTGAAGAAAAAGTACTGAAATATTTTTCAAAATCTTACCAGAATGGATTCACCCCAAATCCCTGCATGATCTGTAACCCTGAAATTAAATTTGGCCTGTTCATGGATGCCATTTGCCAAAGCGGTATGGAACGTATTGCCACTGGCCATTATGCAAGTATCGTCAGCGACAATGGATGTTTTCTCCTGCAGCAGGGAGACGATGACCGGAAAGATCAATCCTATTTCCTGGCACGGCTCACTCAGCAACAGCTCGCACGTGTGGAGTTTCCCCTTGGCAAAATGACAAAGAGTGATGTTTATGACTTTGTCGAAGAACATGGTTTCACAGACTTCAGGGGACAGGAAAGCCAGGATGTCTGTTTTCTTGGAGAACATTCTGTGGGGCATTTTTTGCAAATGCGGGAAACAACTCCCGTACCAGGTGGGGAAATTGTAAATACTGATGGCCAGCATTTAGGGGAGCACAACGGTATCTACAACTACACAATCGGGCAACGCAAGGGCTTGGGAATTGCTGCAGCAACGCCTCTCTATGTCATCCGGATTGATGCTCTGAGTAACCGTATTATTGTTGGAGAAAACCACGAGCTTTTCCAAAAACAGATTGAAATAGAAGAAGTTTTGTGGGCCTGTGACAACGCCCCACTTGAAAATCATAAATACCTTGTGAAAATCCGTTATGGGCACAAGGGACAAGAGGCCACAATCAAACGACTAACGAAGAACCATTTTAGAATTACTTTTTTAAAAGAACAACGAGCAGTCACTCCCGGGCAATTTGCAGTAATTTATGACCAGGGCCTGGTTATTGGAAGTGGTGAAATCCTGTGAAGAAAAAAATCATCATTCATACGCTTGGCTGTAAAGTAAACCAGTATGAATCTGCAGCCTTTCTTTGCTCTTTCCAGGAATCCGGTTGTGTTATTGCAAAATCCGGAGAAGATGCTGATATTATTGTGATCAACACCTGCACGGTAACAGCTAAAGCAGGAGCCCAATCCCGCCAGACCGTTCGCAGGCTCATGCGTCGTCACCCCAAAGCAAAGGTCGTTATCACCGGCTGCTACGCACAAATGGCAGCCCAGGAACTGGCTGAGATTGTGGAATCTCCCGTCTGCATTATTGGCAATGGGAATAAACATCTGCTTGTTGAAACAGCATTGCAGGAAAAACCTTGTGATCTCACCATGCTCATGGGGCGAATTTTAAGTAAAAAGGAGATTTGTGACCTTCCCATGCAACGTTTCGGAGACAGGACACGTGCCTATATCCGTGTTCAGGACGGTTGCGCAAATTTCTGTACTTATTGTATTGTCCCCTACACACGAGGCCCCAGCCGCAGTGTTCCCTTAAATGATGTACTGGCCCAAACAGCACGCTTTGAAAAAGCTGGCCACAAAGAAATTGTGATTACAGGAATCCATGTGGGAATGTATGGAAAAGACCTGGAAGAAGGCCATGATATTGCAGATCTTATGGTAGCGGTATGCCAAAAACATCCGGACATCCGCTTCAGACTAAGCTCCATTGAGCCCCAGGAAATCACAGATACTCTACTTGCTGCAATGAAATCCTGTGACAACTTTATGCCCCATTTCCATATCCCTTTGCAAAGTGGCGATGACGATATCCTTAACCGCATGCGTCGTGGCTATGACAGGGAAACATTCCGTAAGGTCATACAAAAGTGTACAAAAGTTTTCCCCGATGCTGCCATTGGTATTGATATCCTTACTGGTTTTCCAGGGGAGGGTGAGAAGGAATTCGCAAATTCCAAATCCCTGCTCCAGGAAATTAATTCTACCTATTTCCATGTTTTTCCCTATTCCAAGCGCCCGGGAACTCCAGCAGCAAATTACAAGGATCAGGTACCAAAAGCGATTAGCCAACAGCGGGTTGCAGAGTTGCGTCAGTTGATGGAAGTTAAAAAAGAGAAATTTTATTCGCGTTTTTTAAATACTGCTCGTCCAGTGTTAGTGGAACATAAACGCACAAAAGACAACATGCTCAGTGGATACACAGATAACTATATCCCCGTGGTTTTCTCGGGTGAAGACAAACTGATGGGACAAGTCATCCAGGTATCACTGACCAAAATAAAAGATGGTGTTGTCCAAGGTCTACAGGTGGAAAAGTAATCATGCTTGGAGAGATAATCGCCATAGGAAACGAGCTCACTTCAGGGAGAATCCCTAATACCACCAGCGGATTTGCTGCCCACCACCTCTTTAAGGCAGGGTTTGACATTTATGCAATGCACACCATCGGCGACACCCCGGCGCTCATAGGTGAAGCTCTGAACCGAGCCCTTGGCAGAGTTGACTTTGTACTGGTTACCGGCGGCCTTGGCCCCACTGATGACGACCTTACAACTGCAGCAGTATCTGAGGCCTTAAACCGGCCCACCATGCCAAATCTTGAGATTCTTTCCCTTATCAGACAACATCTTGATGAAAATACAGATCAGTCCATCAGTTCTCTCGAAAAGCTCGCCTGGTTACCTGAAGGAGCGGAAACATTGAGCCCCAAGACAAGAATGGCCGGTTTCCAACTTATTCATAACGATAAACCCATATTTTTTCTCCCCGGCGTCCCCCATCAGATGCGTACCCTGCTAACTGAACAGGTTTTGCCCAGATTGGCCACATGGTACAAAGGACGCCAGTTAACCAGTAGCCAACGGGTATTCAGAATTTTTGGCAAAACTGAGACTGAAGTGAATCAGCTGGTGAAAAATATCGTGCTCGATGACAATGTAGAGATCGGATATTATCCGGTTTTTCCCGATGTCCACCTCAGTATGACTGTCCGTGGCAATGATGAAAACAAAACCGATGATCTGGCAAGACGCAGTTGCCGCCTTATTGCAGATAAACTGGGCTCATTTATCTATGGCTGTGACCGTGACACCATGGAATCGGTGCTGGGAACATTATTACTTAAACAGAACAAACAACTCTCAGTCGCAGAATCGTGTACCGGTGGGCTTATCAGTCATTTGATGACCTCCATCGCCGGCAGCTCGGGATACTACCTTGGTGGAGTAACATCATACGCCAATTCCATGAAAACAAGATATCTGGGAGTGGATGAGAGTGTGCTCGAAAACCATGGCGCAGTGAGTACTGAAGTGGCCATTGCCATGGCAGAGGGAATGCGAGTAAAAAGTAATGCAGATATTTCCATTGCTGTTACTGGCATTGCAGGCCCCGGTGGTGGAACGGCGGACAAACCTGTTGGAACCGTTTTTATCGGGTTTTCTGACAGGAACGAAACCAAAGTACAACACTTTCTCTTTTCTGGAAACAGATATGAAATACAACGATTAACAGCACAGACAGCACTTGATATTGTCCGACGACATCTGTTAAGACAGGATCATAAATCAATAAAACTCTAAAGAGGTTCTCATATGGCAGCAAAAGGTAAGGAAGGCAGTGTTGACAATGCGATCAGCCAGATTCAACGGCAATTTGGGAAAGGCTCCATCATGCGGCTCGGCGCAGCAGAGATCGACAAAGTCCCCGTTATTTCCACAAGTTGCTTAAGCCTTGACATTGCCCTTGGAGTGGGCGGCTTCCCCAAAGGACGAATAACTGAAATCTACGGCCCGGAATCTTCTGGTAAAACCACCCTTGCACTCCATGTGGTCGCTGAAGCCCAAAAAGAAGGTGGAACGGCCGCCTTTATTGACGCTGAGCATGCACTCGATACTGCCTACGCCGGACGCCTTGGAGTTGATGTTGATAATCTCCTTGTCTCTCAACCTGATTTTGGTGAACAGGCACTTGAGATCGCTGAAATCCTTATTCGTTCAGGTGGAGTAGATGTTATTGTCATTGACTCAGTGGCAGCACTTGTTCCAAAAGCAGAGATTGATGGTAATATTGGAGATTCACATATGGGGTTGCAGGCCCGTCTGATGTCACAGGCCATGCGTAAATTTGCAGGAGTTCTGAATAAGAGTAACACGGTTCTGATATTCATTAACCAGATCAGAATGAAAATTGGGGTAATGTTTGGCAACCCTGAAACCACTACTGGTGGAAATGCCTTAAAATTTTATTCATCTCTGCGACTGGATATCAGAAGAATCGGAGCACTGAAGGATGGTCAGGAAATAGTTGGTAACAGAACAAAGGTCAAGGTTGTAAAGAACAAAGTCGCACCGCCCTTCCAACTTGCAGAATTTGATATTGTGTACGGTGAAGGTATTTCCAAGGCCGGTGACTTGCTTGATCTTGCCGTGGATCAGGACATTGTGGACAAAAGCGGTTCATGGTATTCATATCAGGATGAACGTATTGGCCAGGGCCGGGAAAATGCGAAGCGATTCCTCCAGGATCATCCGGAAATGTTCACTGATATTGACCAGAAAGTACGTATGGGATTTGGCCTGGTTGACCCAGGTGAGAGTGAGGCCGGCGAAGGTGAAACACCCGAGACAGCAGAATAAAGAAATAGTCGCACAGTCTGAACATCAAGGATTTATTTATCCTTTGATGTTCAGACTGACAAGGTGATAGTATTATGAATCTGTTGACTTAATTTTGTTAATCATCCCTGTCGTTGAAGTATCGCTTACAAAGGCTATTCTCTCCACCCTTCCGCCATCAGCCTTAACTTCTTTTGCACCCACAATTTCACTTTCTTCCCAATCAGCCCCTTTTACCAACACATCAGGGCGTATACTTGTAATCAGATTCAGAGGAGTATCATCCCCAAACAGGACAACAGCGTCCACGCATCCAATTGCCGCAAGAACCCGAGCTCGCTGCTGTTCATTATTAACGGGTCGTTCAGGACCCTTAATGGAACGAATTGACTGATCATCGTTTAATCCCAGCACCAGAAAATCTCCATGTCTCCTGGCCTTTTGAAGATAATCAACATGGCCTGCATGCAGAATATCAAAACAACCATTGGTAAACACAATTTTCTGACCTGTTTTTTTTCTACTGACCACATCATCTACTAAATCGTCTATAGACATTAGCTTTTTCGCATCATCTGTTGCCCATGGAGAAGGGGCTACGCTGTTGAAGCGTTGTCGTAATTCTTTTTGAACCTCTTTATTGATGGGAAGAACGACCGACTCTGCGGCCTCCCCTGCTTCGGCAAGGATTTCTCCGTCAGGAGCAACAATTAAGGAATGTCCTCCCAACTTTAAGCCATCCCACCTGCCACAGGCATTTGACGCCACAACAAACGCCTGATTTTCAATGGCTCGCGCCCGCAAAAGGACTTTCCAGTGTTCGATGCGGGCCAAAGGCCACTCGGCAGACATAAGGATAATGGTCGCCCCCTGGCAACATTGAGGCCTTACAGTATCAGGAAAACGCAAATCGTAACAGATAAAGCCTGCCACAATGTCTTCACCATTTAAATCAATGGGGCTTGGCCTGTCACCGGTGCAAAACCACTGATCCTCCTGCCAGAAGGAAAAAAGATGTTGTTTGGCAATCCAATGGGCCTCCGGCGAACCAAGGCCAGAAAAGAATAGTTTATTATAAAGAGAATCACCTTCTTTCATGGGGAGCGATCCTGCAAGAACAACCCCATGGGACCGGGCCAACTCTTCCATTTCCACAAGAAGAGGCGGTATCTCAGCACTCAGCCGATTCAACTGTTCATAAACAAAACCTGTGGCCCACATTTCCGGGAGAGCTATTAAACTGCCAGGAGGTGGAGCCTGTTCCTTTAAACATTTTTTGACAAGTGCAAGGTTTGAAGATATATCACCTGCCTGTATATCAAACTGGAGAAACCCCAGATGGGAAACTGATTTTTCAAACACCTTTCAACTCTTAAATCCAGGGTTATTGATTATGCTGCACATTTTTTTAAAGCAGTAGCAGCCATCTGAGAAACAGACAATACTGAGACCTCGCCATCATGATAAAACCGGACTGGCTGCTCATCATCCAACAACTTCTCCAGGGCACCATCCGGAGCAACTACACCAAGCAAGCCCAGAGCCCTTGCTGCCAATCCCCGCACTGTCGGATCAACCGAAAAAAGATAGGGGAACAAATCCGGCACAACCTCTTTTTTTAACAACACAGAAGCTCGTTTTTCTGCCAGACGCCCAATCCCCCAGAGCAGGCCACGCTGTAGCTCAGGAAGCTCCAGGTAGTTGCCATCCTGATGTTCAAGGGGCCCATCGGGGCGAACATAAGAAATCAGCATATGAACATATTCAGAACAAAGCCTGTCATGGTGAAACATTGCCTCTGCCATGGCTTCCGGCGCTCCCCAGCCGATGCCACCAGATTCATCGTTCAGGCTCCAGATATATCGTCGCATAACAATTCTCGCCGCCTCCATATCCTTCTCTGCAAGCCTTGTAAGAACCTCTCCAAACACGGTTATGGCATGCCATCGCAACAGTTCTTCGGGCCGGTAAAGTGCAGAAAAAAGCGGATTTACCAGCCCGTGTTCATCATATTTTGCAAGTTCCTTTCGGCTTTTGGCAAGATCTCCAGCAGCCAGAAGTGCAAGAACCTCTTTTTTTATTTTTCTATTCATTTACAAATCTCCCACAAACAATAATTGTTATCAAAAGACAGTAAACATATGGAAACTATTGGCAAGGCACCTTGTAATTATTTTATGGTAAGGTGAATACCCTTTTGGAGAGTTCAGAATCAAGAAGAAATAAGCCGCTGGAATCGTCACCAATCAGCCGAAGTCTGGCTACTATCTCACCCACTGTGGCCTCCTCTTCAACCTGCTCTGTAATAAACCAATTCAAAAATGCCTTTGCAGCATGATCACGCACATCGAGTGCAACGTCAATAAGGTTATTAATAAGGCCGGTTACGCTCTCCTCGTGGGCAAGTATATGCTCAAACGCAACAAGTGGCGAATCCCATTGGGTTTGCGGCTTTGCAATTGCCTCAAATTGCGCACGGCCTCCCCTCTCATGAACATAATCGTAGATCTTCATACCGTGAAACATTTCTTCCTGTACCTGGCCACGCATCCATTTTGCAAAACCGGTAAGACTGATTGATTGAAAATAAGATTCCATTGCCAGATAGAGATAGCTGGAATACAGTTCTGCGTTAATTTGCTTATTTAACGCTTTTTCCATCTTTTTTTTCATTGAAATACTCTCTTATTATGATTGATAAACTCGTAAAAAGGTCAATTGAGAGATGGCTAAGTAAAAAACTTCAGATGCGAGGCGCGTATTTTTTGTTTGATTTCGGCGTACTAGGGTACGTCGTAATTAAACAAAAAATGCAGCAACGAAGTAGGTGAAGAGTTTTTACGACGTCATCATGATTGATAAACTCGTAAAAAGGTTAAAATCCCGATGGTAAAACAAAGCTTAATTATCATC
>CAMZLK010000087.1 GCA_947311475.1 uncultured Desulfocapsa sp. | reverse complement strand
TATTAATTATGATGGCGTCGTAAAAACTCTTCACCTGCTTCGTTGCTGCATTTTTTGTTTGATTTCGGCGTACTAGGGTACGTCGTAATTAAACAAAAAATGCAGCAACGAAGCAGGTGAAGAGTTTTTACGACGCCATCAAAATTGATGGACTTGGAAAAAAGTAACATCAAGAAGAATAAGCAGCGCATAATGCGTCAGTCTATTTAGCAGCTTTCAACCAATTCATCAAGTAATGATGCTGCCAGTAAAGGAATCATCAATTCGTGATGTCCGATTATATTATATCCACGGCCTCCTGTTGCAGTGGGCCTGTTTACCACATTCGTAAACGTTCGATACTGCTTCATAAAGTCAAAGTTTGCCGTTGTGAAATCATCCACACAGTGACCAAGATTTCGAACCAGAGTCAAAGCCTTCAAAAAGATTTCAGGAAGCAATACTGCAGAACCTACATTGAGATAAGCGCCTCCCTGCAACGATGCAACTTCAGAACAAAACAACCTGAAATCATAATGGGAAGTCTGCCCAATATCGGCACCCGACACCGAAGGGTGAATATGAATAATATCTGTTCCCACGGCAACATGAATCGTCACAGGAACACCAAGCTTTGCAGCCATCGCAAGGATACTTTTATCATTATGTGGAAAATCTCTGCCAAGCAGATGTTCACCCACTGCCTGCCCCATACCAATATTCCTGCTCGCTCCCTCTGCAATGGCCAGATTTAAAACCTCTCCGGTTTCTCTAGCCGCACCAAAAGCACCATCACCAAGAACATCTCCAACTTCTTCGCTGGTTGATCCTGCCATGGCAATTTCAGCGTCATGGATAATACATGCTCCATTCATGGCAAGACCGGTAATGATAGAACGTTCCATAAGATCAATAATCACAGGATTCAGGCCAACCTTTATCACATGGGCACCCATTCCCATGAGAATCGGTTTTCCTTTGTGATGTGACCTTGCAAGACGCTGAACAAGTTCCGGGAAATCGTGTCCAAGAAGTTGATCCGGCAGGGAACTCATAAAGCTGCGAATGGTGGCATTCTCCTTTACGGCTTTTCCAAAATGTTCCACCGTGACTTTTGAGAAACGATCATGCAGGGAATACGTTTTTAGACCGCTAAAATCAAGGGGTTCAGTCTTCACCGAATATCTCCCGTTCGACAAGTTCACAGAGCAGATGTTCAGCCCAGAGATGAACTTCCTGAATATGTTGTGTTTTCACGGTTGGTACATTCAATGTCATATCTGCAAGCTGCCCCAGATCTCCACCGGTTCCTTCCACACCACCGGTAAGTGCTGCTGTTCGCATTCCGATCTCTTTTGCAGCAATAATTGCCTTTATGACATTAACAGATGAACCGGAAGTGGAAATCCCTAAAGCCAGGTCTTCCGGCCTACCAAGTGCCTGTACCTGTTTGGAGAAAATCTCATCAAAAGAAAAATCATTCCCGATGGACGTTATGATTGACGTATCAGTGCTGAGTGCAATGGCTGCCATTGGTCTTCTATTAATCAAAAAGCGATTTACAAATTCTGCCGCCATGTGCTGTGCATCCGCAGCACTTCCTCCATTGCCAAATAGTAAAATCTTACCACCCTGCCTTATACTTATCACCATCTGACATGCCAGATCAATAAGCCCCTTACTGCTCTCTCTAACAAAAGCTTCCTTGGCCATCACTGAATTAATCAGCGCTTCAGAGATACTCTTCTCCATGGGTTTCTTTCTCAAAAGTAAAAAATAAAAAAATCAAAATCCAGAATCACCAACCAACCAATTTAGTGCCTTATTTTTGAAAAGCTACCATAAAAAGCAGAAAACACGAAAAGATCTTTAATATTAGCCATTTAAAATAACACCCAGGGACGTACCCAAGGCTTATTTCCATGATTGGAGGAGAATTTTATTTGATAAAAAGCAAAAAAAATGGGCATATCGCAATAATTGCGAATATGCCCAACTGGAAAAGTGCGTCATAAAGACAAATTATCCAAATCTCACAAAATCAATCCAACTCTGCAAGAATTGCTGCTGTAACTTCTTTGATTCCCATGGAGCCATCAACAGAAATCACTTTGGAATCTGTCTTTTTGAAGAAATTTACTGCTGCCATGGTGCCGGTTTCAGTATCATAATAAATATCATGACGTTTGTTGATTGCATCTTCGTCCTGATCATCAGCACGAGCACTGAGCTCTCCGCCACAGACACGGCAAACCAGTTTACCATCTTTTTCAACAGGCTTGATAGCATCAAAAGCGATGTGATTAGGATGGTTGTTATCATTGGCACAGAGCCGACGACCCATAATCCGCTCTTTGGCGATTTGGCGATCGAGTAAAATCTCCATAACATAATCAATCTTCATTCCAGCTTCTTTCAGAGCACTGTCAAGTGCTTCAGCTTGTGCAAGAGAACGGGGAAAACCATCAAGGAGCCAGCCTTTTTCTTTGGATTTTGCAAGGGTCTCAAGAACCATTGGGATGGTGATTTCATCCGGTACCAGATCACCTGCTTCGATGAAAGCTTTTGCTTTTTTACCGAGCTCAGTTCCACCTTTGATGTGCTCGCGAAAAATAGCGCCGGACTCAATGTGATCCATACCGTACTTATCTTTTACAATAGCGCCCTGAGTTCCTTTACCACTTCCGTTTGGTCCAAATGCAAGAATGTTTACAGCCATGTTCATCTCCTTTAGGCAAAAAATATGTATGCTTTAGTACAAGCCTGTAATAACAATAAAACCTGTACCAGTTCAAATAGTGTTGTGAATGAATCCTCACTCAAAAAAAATCAATTGGGAAGCATAATATAAAATTGGATTTGTATCCACTAAAATATCCATACGTAACTTTTTGACTTTCAGCTGAAAAACGAGTATTTTCGGCTGACACACACTCCTTTAGCAATAAGAAAAAACATGACAAACTCGTAAAAAGGTCAAAACAAGATGGACTTGGAGATAAGCGTAGACTTTGAAAACTCCCCTATTCGAGGCACGGAAATTTCTTATCTTTTCGGCGCATTAGGGTACGTTGAAAAGATAAGAAATTTGCAGTAACGAAGAAGATGAAGAGTTTTTACGAGTCCATCAAAACATAAATTTTAACACAAAATAATTATGAAACAAATTCAAGTTGGCATCATTGGCTTTGGAACCGTTGGCAGTGGTCTTGCCCAAACACTGTATGAACAAAAAGATCGGCTGAGGAGAAAAGTCGGGACCGATGTGATCCTCACACAGGTCGCAGACATTATGACAGATTCCTTACCCGAACAATTTTCCGGAGTAAAACTCACTAAAGATGCAAAGGATTTATTCACAAATCCTGATATCGATATCGTGGTTGAACTGATTGGCGGTATGGAACCAGCCAGAACCTTCATGCTTGAGGCAATCAAACATGGCAAACATGTTGTGACCGCAAACAAAGCGCTGCTCTCTGTCCATGGCAGGGAAATCTTTGAAGCAGCTGTCGCAAATAATGTGGAAGTAGGCTTTGAAGCAAGCGTTGGCGGCGGTATCCCGGTAATCAAGTCACTCAAAGAAGGTCTTGTGGCCAATCGCATTAATTCCATCATGGGAATCATGAACGGTACTGCCAACTATATCCTCACCAGGATGACTGACCATGGTGTGCCATTTAATGAAGTACTTAAAGACGCACAGGAGCTGGGATTTGCCGAGGCTGACCCCACCTATGATGTTGAGGGTATCGACACCGCCCATAAGCTTGCCATCCTGATGACCATTGCCTACGGAAAACATGTGCACCTTGATGATATTAACACCGAAGGCATTACCAATATTAAACCCATTGATATTGATTTCGCCAAAGAGTTTGGCTGCCGCATCAAACTCCTTGCCATCAGCAGAAATCATGGCGAACATGTAGAAGCACGCGTACATCCGACCATGGTACCAGACTCACATATGCTAGCCAGTATAAATGGTGCATACAATGCCATCCATTTTAACGGTGATACCGTTGGAAATGTTCTGTTCTATGGGCTTGGTGCCGGTATGATGCCCACAGGAAGTGCTGTGGCTGCTGATGTTGTTGACATTGGCAGAAATATCCTCTGTAATTCTGTGAATCGGGTTCCTGCACTTTCCTATCTTCCCGAAAATATTGGCACACCAAAGATTACCGACATGTCGGAACTCACCTGCCCATATTATTTCCGCATTACAGCACTGGATAAGCCTGGTGTTCTCGCAACAATTGCCGGGATCTTCAGTAAACACGACATTTCCATTAAGTCGGTAATTCAGAAAAGTCGTCATGAACATGATGCGGTGAGTATCGTATTCCTCAGTCATGTTGCAAACGAGGCCGCCGTGCAGGAGAGCATTGCAGAAATTGATTCACTGGAGATGTGCACCAAGCCAACGGTGAAAATCCGCATCCTGACAGAAGATGAATAAAAGAGCTTATCACAAATGAAATATCTTATCCTTGTAGGCGATGGCATGGGAGATCTGCCAATTGCGGATCTGGGCAATCGAACTCCACTTGATGCCGTGCCAACGCCGATGCTCGATAGCCTTTGCCAAAAGGGACGGCTGTTTCTCATCCGCACTGTCCCCGAAGGATACCCGCCAGGGTCTGATGTGGCAAACCTCTCCCTTCTTGGTTACAGGCCGGAAGAGTACTACACCGGGCGTGCCCCTCTGGAAGCTGCGGCCATGGGTATGAATCTCGCCGCCGACGAAACAGCGTTTCGATGTAACCTTGTCACCTTGCACCACGAGCTGGGGAACAAGGTGCAGATGATCGATTACTCGGCAGGTCATATTTCCAGCGAGGAATCGACACAGCTCATTGAAGCCCTTGAATCCGGCTGTGCAACAGAGAGGTTTCATTTTAAAGCCGGGATCAGTTACCGACATATCCTTGTGGTCAAGGGTGATTACCCTGCAATGAATCCTGTTCCGCCCCATGACTATATTGGGAAGGATGTAACAGCCCCCTGGCAGCGCTACACGGAAGATCCGGAGTGGCAGGAACTAATCCAAAAAGCAAATATCACTCTGGCCAATCATCCAGTGAATCAAAAAAGAGCAGCAAAGGGACAAAATGAGGCCAATGGAATATGGCTGTGGGGTGAGGGGAAATTACCTTCCATGCCAGGTTTCCATGAACGGTATGGCCTCCGTGGCTGTCTCATTTCTGCAGTTGATCTCTTAAAAGGTCTAGGGGTTGTCGCAGGCCTCGATATTCTTAATATCCCCGGTGCTACTGGCTATATAGACACCAACTATCAGGGCAAAGCCGAGGCAGCCCTAGAATGTCTAAAAACCCGGGATTTTGTTTTTGTCCACGTGGAAGGCCCGGACGAAGCGGGGCACCAAGGCATCCTGAAAGATAAGTCCCAGGCAATTGAAGATTTTGATGCAAAAATTGTTACTCCCATTGTTCAGGGATTACGCGCTCGCGGTGAAGAATTCCGGCTCATTGCCACCATGGATCACTACACTCCTCTCTCCATTCGCACCCACACCGACACTCCAGTCCCCAGCATTCTTTACGACTCAAGAGAAATAGAGGCAGGGAGTGGCCAGAACTTTTCTGAGGTCACCGGAAATGAAGCGGGGAAAAAGAAAGGTGGCACCCTGCCGGATGGAGAAACCATGATGAATCAGCTCCTGCAACAAAAACAATGACAACTACCAGCCACCGCACAACTTACCGGGTCATCTATGGTGACACAGATGCAGCAGCAGTCGTGTACAATGCAAACTACCTTCGTTATTTTGAAATCGGACGAACGGAACTTATGCGGGAAAAAGTCTGTACCTACCGTGAAATTCATGCGTTGGGCATTCTCCTTCCCGTCACGGAATGTTTTGTCCGTTACAAGGCATTTGCCTGCTACGATGATCTGCTGATAATCGAAACGACACTCGTCGAATTAAAAAAAGTGAGCTGTAAATTTTCCTATCGGATCCTACGGGAAAAGGCAGATTCAAATAAAGAACAACTCATTGCCAAAGGCTACACCGTACATGCTGCCGTGGGGCGTGATGGCAAACTCACCCGTCTGCCGGATGATCTTATTCCTCGTTTGCAAAACCTGCTCCCCGGAAAAAGAACCAAACTTTAGTACCTTACGGAATAGGTGAGAGTGAGACAATATCAAAATATTACGAATAGCAACAGATAGCGAACGAAGAGAGACCTTCGAGGCACTTACTTGCAGTTTACCTGCGTTTGCTCTCTTTTTCAACTTAGTGTCAATTAGCTCTTGACAGTTCCAGATTGTCAGTCTATATTGTCGCTCGCAACGCGGGGTGGAGCAGTCTGGTAGCTCGTCGGGCTCATAACCCGAAGGGCATAGGTTCAAATCCTTTCCCCGCTACCAAATATATAAAGGACTTAGGGGATTTTCTCTTAAGTCCTTTTTTTTTGTTCCATACAAGCACAGAAAATGAGCTTTTGGGATAACAGCTCACCAATGACTTCTTGAATAATTCCCTTTTTTGGTAGACAATAGCCACAGGTCTATGCTTTTACATTTTTCAACAAACAACTGATACGACATAGACTGTTGATGCCTCAAGACAATTAAACTGTTTCGCATGCCCGCAGAATTGGTGGATTCATAAAACTCTTCATCTTTTTCGTTGCTACATTTTTTCACTCATCGGTTCAGCGTTGATAGGGCATGATGCCGTTACGTCCATTACTATATAAAAACAGACACTTGCAACGATGACATTAAAAACAGGAATATACGTGGATGCCGAGAATATCCGGCTTTGCGGTGGATACGGAATGCGCTATGATGTATTGGTGGATCTTGCCAACCGAGGCGGCTCCCACCTGCTTCGTGCCAATTGCTATCTTGCTGAAAACCGTGATCGCACCAGGGAAGACAGGGAGTATCGTTTAAAACTTTATAGATACCACAATATCCTGCGACAGTGTGGATTCAAGGTAATAAAGAAGTACGTAAAACACTTTGTTGATGACGAAGGTATTCTCACCACCAAAGCCAATGCCGATATGGATCTGGCAATTGATGCATTGCTTCAGGCAAGAAATCTCGACAAAATCATCCTGCTCACAGGAGACGGCGATTTTATTCGATTAGTTCAGGCTCTGCAAAATATGGGATGCAGGGTGGAAGCAATAGCTTTCAATAATGTGAGCAATGAGCTGAAAGAAGAGGCCGACAGTTTTCTTTCAGGCTTCCTTATCCCGGGGCTGCTCCCCATCCAGCACGACGGAACAGACTGGCATCGTGGTTTTCCAATAAACTACAATGCGGATCGCGGCTTTGGTTTTTTACGCTACTTTTCGATGCAGGATGAGGGGTTGCAGGCAGAAAGTGTCTTTTTCCATTGTTCAAAATCAAACGTGAGTTCAGACACCCTCTTCACAGACTCAAACAATATATTTGAATTTAGACTTGTTGCCAATCCGGATAATAACAACAAAACAGAAGCCCTGGATATCCGCTCCATTGATGAGATTCAGCCTTAACTTCTCCTTCCTCTCCCATTGTAGCCGTGAAAATTACAGCATTCAGTGATACCCATATGCTCCACCAAAGGGTGGAGATTCCCAATGCAGACATCCTCATTTTTGCAGGCGATATGTCCGTGTGCAGAACCATTCAGGACGTGGCAGGATTTAACAATTTTCTCAAAACCCTGCCCCATAAATATAAGGTAGTCGTGGGAGGGAATCACGACCATCTCCTGGCTTCAGCTCCTGAACTTGGCCGTAAACTCCTCCAGGATGCAATTTATCTTCAGGACGAAAGCGTAACCATTGAAGGAATCAGAATCTACGGATCTCCATGGCAGCCGACATTCAACACAAAGGCCTGCAATGCCTTTGCTCTGCCCCGTGGAGATGCTATCCGTGAAAAATGGGATATGATTCCGCTGGATACAAATATTCTGGTAACACACAGTCCTCCCTGCGGAATCATGGATGAAGACAGCGGTTTCAGCCACGGCTGTTCCGATCTCCTGGAGGCAGTACAGCGCGTTGCGCCCAAATTCCATATCTTTGGTCATATCCATAATCACCATGGAATGCTACGGGTGAAAAACACCACATTTATTAACTGTAACGTGAAAGATACAAACAATAGGGTGCGTCCTGCTCTCACATTTGATTATCCTGGCTGATAACGTTATAGTTGATGGCGTCGTAAAAACTCTCCATCTGCTTCGTTGCTATATTTATTGTTCACTGAGCCATCGGGGAAATTTCAGGCAAGCAGATTCAATGCATCTGCCCCTTTTTACTAATTTTTTCTTACTGGAGTGCAAAATGACAGACGAACAGCAGGTTCTCATCGGTGGAAACAAGACAGGTAAGCATATCCTTCTCAATCCAGCCATGGCCAATCGTCACGGTTTAATTACCGGTGCAACGGGCACTGGTAAAACTGTTACCCTGCAAATACTTGCCGAAGCCTTTTCGCGCCTTGGTGTTCCTGTTTTTTCAGCCGATGTTAAAGGTGACCTGTCAGGTATTGCAAATCCCGGAAAAGCACACCCAAAAGTCACCGAACGTCTGGATCATATGGGCGTAACAGAGCATTCTTTTGAAGGATGCCCAACCCTGTTCTGGGATATTGAAGGAAAAACCGGTCATCCGATACGTACCACTGTTTCAGAAATGGGGCCAGTGTTGCTTGCAAATATCCTTGAACTCAATGACACTCAAGGCGGTATCCTCCACGTTGCTTTTTCTGTTGCAGATGATGAGGGCTTGCTCCTTCTTGATCTGAAAGATTTAAGCTCAATGCTCAACTGGCTTGCCGAGAATCGTAAAGAACTGGCAAAAGAATATGGTAATATTGCATCCCAGAGTGTCTCAGCCATCCAGCGCAAACTCCTGGTACTGAAGGAATCTGGAGGAGATCTCTTTTTCGGGGAACCAGCGCTGAACATTGAAGATCTCATGCACGCAGATTTTTCAGGCCGTGGAGTAATCAGCCTGCTTGATGCATCATCTCTCTACTCAAATCCTAAAATTTATTCCACATTCCTGTTGTGGCTTCTTTCTGAACTCATGGAAGACTTACCGGAACGAGGCGATGCCCCCCTGCCCAAACTTGTCTTCTTCTTTGACGAAGCACATCTCTTATTCAATAATTCGCCCAAAGGCTTAATCGAACGGATCACTCAGGTGGTACGATTGATCCGCTCCAAAGGTGTGGGCATCTTTTTTGTCAGCCAATACCCGAACGATATACCGGATGAGGTGCTTGGCCAACTTGGCTGCCGTATCCAGCATGGACTTCGGGCATTTACCCCAAAAGACCAAAAGGCTGTAAAAGTTGCCGCTCAAACATTCCGTCAAAACCCTGAAATAGATACAGAAAAAACCATCACAGAGCTTGGCGTTGGCGAAGCACTGGTTTCCACTTTGGATCCCAAGGGACGTCCAACCATGGTGGATTGGTGCTTGATGGCACCTCCCCATTCCCAGATAGGACCGATCAGCAGTGATGAAAAAAACAGGCTAATGGAGCGTTCTCCCATGAGGGGGCGATATGATACCCTGGTTGACCGGGAATCAGCCTATGAACTGTTACTCGAAAGGGCTGAAGAACTGCAAAAACGGCGTCAGGAAGCAGCTGCCGAGCTTGAAAGAGAAAAAGCTGTCGCAAAAGCGGAAAAAGCCAGGAACAGAGGTTCCGGCAGACGGCGACAGTCCATGGTGGAGAGTGTTTTAAAATCTGCCGGCAGAAGTTTTGCGTCACAGATTGGCCGATCCCTTGTTCGGGGAATCCTGGGATCACTTATTGGCAAACGGCGTAGGTAAACTGGAACCAGACAAAATAGGGGACAGACCACGTTTTACGTTTTTGAAAAACGTAAAACGTGGTCTGTCCCCTATTTTGTTTTTCTTTTTACAACCCTCGTGGCTCAGTAAGCAATTGAATTCCCTGCAGTATTTCATTTATTCTCCTGCTGTTTACAGTGCCAATTTTCTTACAAAGATCATTCTGGTCTACGGTATAAATTTGGGTTATATTAACAACGCTCTTTTTAGGCAAATTTGCTTCTCCTTTTTTTAGAATAACATTTCCTGGAGAGGAACCTCTTTTTAAGTTAGAAGTAAGGGAACACATTACTACCGTACTGATTTTACTTGCATTAAATAAGTTGTTTTGAATCACAATATGAGGGTGCATAAATCCAGGTTCTGATCCACCAGGTTCTCCAAGGTCTACCCAATATATTTCCCCCTGTTTGATTACCATGATTCTCTCTTTAAGTTCTTTGCCTGTTTTCTTCGCATGCTACTCTGAACTTTGATCTCGTCTTTGTTGGGAGCATCACTAAATGCATTATTTATTTGTAAAAGTAATTTTTTACTCTCCTCTCTTTTTATAAAATCCTGAACAGCCATAACGAATAACTTGCTTCGCGAAACCTGAAGCTCACTAGCTAACATATTAACTTCTTTAAACAAGTCTTCGTGTAATGATATAGCTGTTTTAACACTTGTTGCCATAATCAGCCTCCATAACATAAATTTAATTCGCAATACAAATAATATGCCCATCAGTTATACTGATATCAATACTTTAATGGCTTTTTCCTCTGACTACAAGCAGAAAATAGGGGACAGACCAGAAGACCAGGCTACCCGCGGCGTCAGGAACATTTTTTTATTCGGTGTCTTTTTTAGCCGTTTCATTTTTTATCGTGGTTCCCCATTATTTTTTTTGCTTTTTCTGATTTCCATGTTTGACGTCGGTAATTCGACCGCCTTTGACAATTATTATAATAAACATTATAATGAAAATATCTACTACGCTATGGGAGGATATGAGATGTCAACGGCACTAAAAACTGAACGGATTACCATATTAGGGACGCCTGATTTTAAGAGATTTCTAACTCAGGAAGCAAGAAGAGAAGGTGTTAGTCTGTCACAACTTGTTCGGCAGCGTTGCGAAAAGAAATCAACAAACAAAGATGAAGAGTTGTTGGCTGCACTGATGAAAGAGGTTGGTGAAGCAACAACCAGAGCGAAGTCTTCCCTGGAAAAAGGGTTGAATGACGCAGAAAAAGTATTAGCTGAAATTCGGAGAGCTGCGTGAGTACATTAAAGGATGTCATTTCGGCAATGAAAGAAGTTTTACTGTTAACCGATAAAGTGGATCGTGTCGGAATGGTACTCTCTGAAATGTCGGGTGAATTACGAGATCATGACCGTCGTTTAATTCGATTGGAAACAATGGTAGAAATTGCTGGGAAGCAGCGCGAATTACCCTTTAAAACGAGCTGATTATATTGTTTAATTCGGGTCTGTCCCCTATTAATAAAAGAAGGTTAATGTTAATTACCTTATCAGGGACAAGGAAAATGGAACCATCAGCAAAAATAAGCATCTTAATCTATGACATCAAATTGAAGAAATGAACGATTTGCCAGATGCAGATCAGAAAACCGTGGTATCATTTTCAGATGCATTTATTAAACGCCAAAATTTTAAAATATTAGTACATAGCTAAGGAGTTTGCCGTGAATACTTTTACAGCTGTAGTTCATCGTGAAAATGATATTTATGTTGCCGAATGCCCGGAAGTTGGAACCGCCAGCCAAGGCAACACTTTTGAAGAATCAATGCATAACCTTCAGGAGGCAACAGAGTTATATCTTGAAGAGTTTCCCATGAAACCGGCTTATCGCCCTATTCTCACAACCTTTGAAGTGCCTGTCCATGCCTGAGTTGCCCCACATTTCAGGAGACGAGGCGATCAAGATTTTTAAGAAACCAGGTTTTCTCGAAGTCCGGCAGAAAGGAAGTCATGTGGTCATGCGCAGGGCCGATAAGGGATGCGTTATTCCCAGGCATAAGGAGTTGGCCATAGGAACACTCCGCAGTGCAGTCAGGCAGGCCGGAATAACTGTTGAGGAATTTGTTGAAGCCAGACAATAGACACAAACAAGTGGCGCTATGAGCAAAGAGTTTAAAAAACGTAACTACTCACAGAGCACCGCATTTTTCCGCGGTCACGCTGGCTTACGTATGACTTATACGCTTCACCAGCCTGCCTGCGAAAAACTGCGGCCCCCTGTGAGCAGTTACAAAATCGGTGGTTTGCGAAAGTAAGTCGCTTACCCCCGTGAGTAGTTACTAAAAAACCTCATATTTAATTGGGGTCTGTCCCCTATTGTTACACTATTGTTATATTGGTGATATCATTTTTAGGATTTTAATCAGGAGGGCACCATGGGGAACGTCAGCTTACGTGGCATTGATGACCATGTCAAAAATCTTCTTAAGGCCGAAGCCTTAAAAAATGGAATGAGCGTTAATAGATTGATTCTTTCATATATCCACAAGGGAATCGGAATCGACCCAATGAATCGTACTAGATATTACGACCTTGATAAACTATCCGGTACCTGGAGTGATACAGAGAGAGATGAATTTTTGCAGGCAACAAGCAACTTTAATCAGATCGATGAAGAGATGTGGAAATGAAAAAGATCCTGCTTGATACAAACGCATATGCAGCATTTAAAAATGGCAACAAAGATGCGATAGAAATTATTAGGCTGGTGGAGAAAATTGGCATTAGCAGTATTGTTCTTGGAGAGCTAATCGCTGGTTTTATTCTGGGAAACAGGGAAGAATTAAACAGAAAAGAATTGAGCGAATTCCTCTGTTCTCCCCGAGTCACTTTGCTGCTGATTGACAATGAAACATCTGAGTATTATGCCCGGATATTTCAACAACTTCGCAAGAAAGGCCAGCCAATCCCAACTAATGATCTCTGGATAGCAGCCACTTCCATCCAACATGGTTTCACAATATTTACATATGACAAACACTTTTCAGACATTGATAATTTAATAATATGCCAATCACCTGAAATGCTGTATCCATAACGAATTAAACCGTGGTC
>CAMZLK010000086.1 GCA_947311475.1 uncultured Desulfocapsa sp. | reverse complement strand
AGTTAATGATTTCTCTGTAAACCAACAACTTCAGCTTGATGGTAACGATACATCCCTTGTAGACTCCTCTTGTGATGAAGAATCCCGATGCCGCACCCGTTTGTCCGCCATTGCTGATGATGTATCCGTAGTCCTGTTCTGCTGGGGTAATGTCGATGGAGACCGTGTACGGCTCACTGTTGTCATTGATTATTGAGGAGTCGGCTACAAGGGATGTATCGTTACCATCAAGCTGAAGTTGTTGGTTTACAGAGAAATCATTAACTGCAATGGGATTGTCATTAACTGCAGCAAGTGTAAGAGAGGCTGATGTAGGTATGACTTCGATTCCGTCGGTAACAGTATAATTAATAGTCACTTCGCCGTTGAAATCATCTTTGGGCGTAAAGGTAAAAGATCCATCAGGATTAGTCGTTAATGTGCCCTGAGCTGGATCAACGGAAAGATTTGTGACGGACAGGGTATCATTTGTATCCATGTCCTGGGTATGTGCCAGCAGGTCATCGCTTGTAAATGACTGTGATGTGTCTTCTGCTCCTTCTGGAAGAACAACGGTGGCAGAGACAGTGGGGGCATCATTTGAACCTGTTACCTGTATTGTCATCTCACGTGGTTCGCTTGTACTTTCACCATCAGAGACCTGCACTGAGAATGTGATATCAGCCAGCTCACCTTCGCTGAGTTTGTCAAAATCCACATGATCAAAATAAAAGTCGCCCACCTGGGCATCAACTGTTGGGTAATTCACTAAAAATTCTTCGGTGACTTGAATAACTGTCTCGTCACCGTTCACTGAGTTTGATGCAAGTGTGTCTGAATTAAAAATACTATCGTTTGCTTGTAAGCCATCATGCCATGCAACATCTGCATCTGCCAGGGAGACAGTGAAGGTATCGCTGTCCACATCTGTGATCCCCAGGTGTTCCAGCATTTCTTCCTGTGTGACAACAGAATAAACATCTCCTTTCCAGATTTCACCATACCCGGAAAAGCCTTCCATGGATTCTTCAGTTATGTTGATATCTGTGCTGGACGTTATAGTTGGGGCATCATTCATTGCCGTGACTGTTACGGGCAGAATACTGCTTGAACTTGCTGTTGAACCGTTGGAATCGGTGGATGTTACTGAGATGCTAAGTTCAAAGTCGCTGTTGCTGTTTTCAGGCGGAGTGATGCTGAGGTTTTCCAGATCTTGAGGTACAAGTGACCATGATCCGTCAGGGTTTTCAGTGCCTGCTGATATTACAGCGCCCTCTGGTACGCCTGTGATTGTGATGGCAGAAAGTGTTTCCGAGCCATCAGTATCAACAAGTGTTGGCTCAATGTTTAATGCAATCTGATTGTCTTCCAGACCTTGAGCATCCAGGATATTGAGAGTTGGGGCGTCAGCCACAGCTTCCACATAAACATCAATGATCTCAGAAACAGTATTTTGTCTCCCGCCGTTCCTTTCTGTGCTGGTTGCAGCAATCGTCAGGCTAAAATTTTCGTCACTATTTGCAGGAGGGGTAAGTGTCAGTCCCTGGAGTTGATCAGGGCTAAGTTCCCATTCGCCACCACCCATATCTGTTCCAGCTGAAAGAGTTGCTGTGTCGGGTACACCGCTAATGATAATACTAAGGGATTCAGACCCATCAATATCTGTCAGGCTACTTGAAATGTCGATCGCAATTGCTGTATCTTCGAGGCCAGATGAATCGGTTGTGCTCAGCATAGGTGCAGCAGCAGAAGATTCAATTATAACTTCAGGGGCTGGTTCTATTCCTAAATCAGGGGCAGGAATGGGATTGGTCTCAAGAACTGGAACGCTACTGTGGGCGGGGCTGGCTTCTGCTACCTCAGTAACTGTTTCTGGAGAGGGTGCCGGATCAGCTGTTTCCTGAGTTGCTTCATTCCGGGCAGACTGTGCGGCTTTAGTACTACTTTTATTCTCTGTTTCAGATCGTTTTGTGGGACTGACTTCGTCGAAACGTTCTTCAAAGGTCAACGAGTCACTTCCACCACTTGTACCAACGCTCTCAACCTCAGTTCTAGCCTGATATTCCTCAGCCCCTTTTGATGCAGATGCGCCACTTTTTTGGTCATCTAATTCAGATGGTACTCTTTTTGATACAATGACCTGTTGGTCAGTTTCTGTTTTTTCCTGTGTTTCCTGGGGCGTGTCATTAATTGTTTCGTAGGTTACGATATCCCCTGTGAGGGGGTCGCTTTTGTCAAGATCAACAGGGCGTTCAGTTCCGGTGTGGATATTGCCAAAGGAGCTGGAATCGTCAACAATCCGGCTCTCAGCAATCCATTTTTTCGCCTTCAGGGGTTCGCCTGCAACGCTATCTTGACCAAGTTCCAGCCAGTCTTGCTGGGTGTTGTCTGTTTGAGAGCCGATTGGGTCGGAAGAAGAAGTTCCCTTGGTATTTTCTGTAGGCATGGATTGCTCCGTTTTAAATTTCGATAATATCAACGTAAAGCACGAAAAAAAACCGGACTACCCGAAAGGTGGTAACTCGGTTATCCTTTCATATAAAGGATCCGTGACTTTCCGTCCTCATCTTACGATGAGTTTGCCAATTGTTCTTATGTGGCAATGAGAGTCATAGGGATATGTTGCAAAATGTGTTCCGTTATTGTGCTGGGGGGGGTGGTATTAATTTTGTCATGATTTTATGGTGTTGGCGTGTCGTAAGCAAAGTGCCTAGGCAAACACTTAGTTTGATTTGTAATTGTAATTACAAAATTGCAATTATAGCTACCCCCAGAAATCATCTTTGTCCTGTTTCTTTTCAGCTTCAATGATGCCTGTGACCTGATTCCCCTTGTCGTTGTAAACTAATTTACTGAAACAGAGCATGTTGGCCATGGCGATACCTCTGCCATGATTATGCATGGCTCGTGAGGGGGCAACTTCCAGAAATTGTTTCCAGTCAAATCCTTCGCCTTCATCGGTGATCTGGATGTAACAGGCATCTTTTTTTCGTTCAAAAATCACAGTTACAATGCGTTCTGCGTATTGTGGATCAGCAAGGCGCTTTGTAACTTCCTGCTGCCAGTTTTCGTCTGCAACCAGTGAGCTTTTCTCCTCGTAACTGATGCCCAGATTGCCGTGTTCCACAGCATTGACAAGCAGTTCTGAAATACCGGTAAGAGTTCGATCAGGATCATCAAAATAGTTTGCAAGAAAAATGGAGAGTCCTTCCGCTTCATCGAGTGTTTTGAAGGTGCACTTCAGGATTTGGACAAGACCAAAACTGATCTTTCTACGTTCCATTTCGGAGTGTAAGAGTTTATGCCGTCGAACCTGTTTTCCTGCCGCCTCGACAATGGAAAGCAGCATTTCTGCATTGAGTGGTTTGGTGAGATAATAAAATACACCAGTGGCAATACCTTCACTGATTTCTTCCGGATGATTAGCGGCGGTCTGCATGATAATTGGAATGTAGCGCAATTTCTCATTTGCCTTCATGGCGTTGCATACTTCGATACCATCCATTTCCGGCATCATTCGATCAAGAAGGATGATATCAATGGTGTCATGGAACTCGTTCAGAATGGCCATGGCTTCCATGCCATTTACAGCGGTACGCACTTCAAAATCTTTGCGTCCAAGCATTGATTCAAGAAGACGCAAAGAAGTGGGGTTGTCATCAACAGCCAGAATCGAAAGAGGGAGGTCTTGTGCGTTGTTCATATCTATTTTCTATGGGGCTTTAATTAGCGTTCAATGAATGCGGAATTAAGTGAACGGTGGATGGGTTTCAACAGGTATGCAAGAAGACTCTTTTCGCCGGTGATAATATCTGCATTGACTATCATTCCGGGTAAGACCTTATTTAGCTCAGGATCGCTGCCCACGTAATGTTTCTCCAGTTTAATCATTCCTTTATAATAGGGAGCACCCTGTTTGTTCGTAAATGTGGTGGCTGAAAGACCTGAGACTGTACCGTTGATGGAACCATATCTGGAAAAATCAAAAGTGGTCACTTTTACCGTGACATGATCGCCTGTTTTGATATGGCCGATATCATTGGGTGAAACCTTTACCTCAGCGATCAGCTCTTCGTCCAGCGGGACAATCTCCATCAGAGGCTGACCTGGAGGGATAATGCCACCGATGGTATGAATTACCAATCCTTTGACTATGCCATTTGTCGGGGCACGAAGTTCCAGTCGATTGATTTGTTGCGTTATCTTGTTGATCATCTCTTGATTTTCAGCAAGTTCATCTTCGAGCTGATCCAGTTGCTGTAAAACATTGTCTTTGCTTTTTGATCCCTGTGACTGGAGGCGCCACTTGAATTCTGTTACCGATTGCTTAGCTTGTCTGATCTGGATGGTCATTGCATCGAGCTGTCCTTTCCGGGAATTGATTTCCTGGAGGGCATTCAGGTAATTTGTTTGTGGTACCAGTCGTTCTTCATAGAGTTCTTTTTGTGTCTGAAAGGATTTTTCTGCAATGATAAGATTTTTTTGAATGGTTTTCTTTTCACGTTTTAAGAGGTGTATCTGTTCACTCTTTTGGCTTATCTGCTCTTTAAGAACCTGTTTTTCATCATTTTGTGCAAGGAGCATTCCTGAGAGGATATCGTATCCCGGATCCGGAGCGTTTGTTATTTCTGATGGTTTGTTGTTATTGCTTAAAAAGGCACTCAGTCGTTTACGACGTTGTTCCAGATAATTTTTTCTGACGATAAGGCGGTCAAAATCAGCTTTTATGGACTCCCCTCGAATACGCAATAGAATCTGACCTTTACTCACTAGCCGATCTTCCTCAACCAGTATGTCATCTACGATCCCACCTTCCAGATGCTGAATAATCTGAATGTGACCGGATGGTACGATTTCTCCGACAGTTCTGGCCACTTCTTTAATTTTGGCAACCCCTGTCCACACCAGGAATGAGAGGAAGGCCAGAGAGACAATGAGGGTGGAGGTTCGGATCAGGTAGGGAGTGGTGGCTTCCTCAAGTATGGCAGTGAGGCCGAGTAGGCGAAGTTGTTGATTGTTGTCATGTTTTGTTTTTTTTGTCATGGATGAATGTCCGTAGGTGATGCGGGCTTCCTCTAAAGTATTATTTTTTTAGTGCTGCAAGAAGTTCAGCTGGATCGCCAGTCAAAACCTGACCGTTTCCTGCTAGGTAGATCAATTTATCTGCTTTAAGAATGTCTTCTTCCCGGTCTGTTACGTAGAGCATGGTTTTACTGCCTCTGTGCTCGCGTAGATAGTTGAGGAAATGTATGCCTGTTTTCTTTCCTAAAAGTGTGGAAGGCATTTCATCAAATAGAAAGATCGATGAATTCCGTAGATAAGTTCGGGCAAGGGTCAGTTGGTAGCTGAGGGTCGTGGAGAGTTGCTCTGATCTGTAATCACCGATAAAATAGGCCATGCCATCCTTAAAGTGATTAACGTTATCCAATGCTCCGGCGAGATGGAGACAATTTTCGAGTTCTTCCATGCTTGCGTCGGGCTTGCACATGCGTAAGTTTTGCTCAATTGAGCCGTGAAACAGTTCCGGCATTTGGGGGGCATAGGAAATGTTTCGCCTGAGGGCAATCGGGTCTCGTTGGCGAATATCAAGGCCGTCTATCAATACTGCTCCCATTTGAGGCGGGTAGAGACCAATTATGAGTTTTAAAAGAGAGGACTTTCCGGAGCCACTAGGTCCTGTCACGGCAACAACTTCGCCCGCTTTAATATCAAGTGTCATGCCACTGAAGACTGCTCCGCTGTCCGTTGTGTAACGAAGTCCCACAGCACTGAAGGTTATGTCACCTTTAATGTGAAAGGGCTGGTCTGAAAGCGTTGTACTGTTTTCTGGTGCGGAGCGCATAAGCTTGTGAACCTGTCCAACACTTCGAAAGATATAACGGATGCGCACAAGTGAATTGCAAATTGATTGAAGGGGAGAAATGACTCGCCATACCAGCATCATACTCGCTATGAGTGCACCTGTAGTTATTACCTGATCCCAGACGAGAAATATACCATAGGTAAGTGTGCTTACCCCTGCTGCAACAGAGAGCCCATAGGCAATAGCTTCAACAAAAGCTGTTTGCTGGGAGCTTTTGAAAGAGGTGTAAGAAGAAACACCAGAAAGCTTTCTGAAGCGTTCAAGCCAGGTATCCATGGCACCATGGATACGAATGGGCCTGAACTTTCGCATGGTTTCCACCATAAGTGTTTGGCGCTGCACATTGGCAGCTGCCCCTTCTTCAGTGCTCGTTTGAATGCGTGGGAGCATGATAAGTCCCAGTACGGCATATGCTAAGGCCAGGAGAAGGGGAATGCGTACCAGTGAGCCACCGATAAAATAGATTGTGAAGATAAAAATCAGGGTAAAGGGGATTTCAATCAGGTTAATTCCCACGGGTCCTGAAAAAAAGTTTCGCACAGAATCAAAGTCTTTCAGACGGGTAATCTGAGCAGGAATGGAGGAACTTTCCACTATTCGTGGTGGAAGGTAGAGCAGTCTTTCAAAAATAGACTGGGTTATAATGGCGTCAATGCGAACCCCGAAAAATGCGAGGCTCCTGGCACGAAGATAGCGAAGCAGAGATTCAAAAGCAATTGCCATGAGTGCGCCAATTGCAAGATAATGGAGGGTGTCAGGGGCATTGCTACCGATTACTTTATCATAAACAGCCATGACAAATAGCGATGAAACAAGGGCCAGCAGATTAATAACTATGCTTGTAAGAAAAATCTGTTTAAAAACCGGAGTGAATCGCTTGCCAAGGTGTTTTGCCCATTGACTTGCTTTTTCGTGTACTTGCTGGCTGAGTGTGTTTTTGTTCAGACCACCTTCGTCCAGCGCTTTAAATGTGTATATTGTGCCGTTGTTTTTTGCAATTGTCTCAAATGGGACACACTCAAGAGTCTTGCTGTCGAAGGTGTTTAGTGTGTCTTTTCTGCCTGGAAAGATAATATAAGGGCTTTCTTTTTCTGTCCCCTCATTGATAACAATAAGACAGGGTGTCAGGCGGGGATCAAGATTGTTAAGGGCAACACTGGTATGTTGAATCTGGTAATTCAGATTTGCCATGGTGTTGATAAAGTCCACGCGGTCAATCTGGTCTGGGTAGTGGGGCAGGGACTCGCAAAGTTGGTGAACTTCGCCGTTCCACTCAAGGGCGGTGAGTAGCGGTGCAATACAGGCTGCAAAGGGTGAGGGGACACCGGTTTTTGACAGCCATCCATAGGGCTCAATCCTGGCTTGCAGGTGGCTACTTTTTTCAAGGAGATTTATAGGCATGCTCGTAATTCCCTATGAGGAAGAACCGAAAAGAGTTTGGAGTCAATAAGGGCCGTTTCCCGGAATTGTCCATCCGCGATAAAGTATTCCTTGTCAGCTAGACGAAGAATATTTCTATCATCAGAAACAATAACCAGCGTGGTGTTTTTCTTGAGTCGCCCAAGAATTTTAAACACCAGATTATACCCTGAACGATCAAGGTTTCTGTCTGCGTTGTCAAAAAGAATAATACGAGGTTTGGTGGCTAGTGCCCGGGTTATGGCAATTCGCTGTTTTAATCCGGGTGGAATAGGGTCTGTTACCGAGTCGCTCAGCGTTGTTTTAAATCCGTTGGGTAGCAGGGCAACCGCCTCACTGACACCAAGATTATCGGCTGCCTGGAGGGCATCTTTCTCTGGGATTGTACCAAAAAAGGTGATGTTCTCCATAATGGTACCGTTGAAGATGATACCTCTTTCTGGGAGATATCCAATGTGTGAGGCTAATTTGACGGGAGAAACTTTTGAAGGATTTGCCCCGTTGATTGTGATTTGACCTGACGTGGGCTTGTATATCCCCATGAGAAGATTCAGGAATGTGGTTCTTCCAGAACCCTGTTCACCTATAAGAGATATGGATTGTCCTGTGGTCAGTGAAAGGTTGATTGAATCGAAGAGTAACTGCTCTTTTTCACTGTAGCCAAAACTGACTTTTTTACAACTGATCAGTCCTGTTGGTTGTGGCAGGGGGGCGGTGTCACTGTAGGAGGCACTGGGCAGTGAAAAGATGTCTTCAAGTTCTTTTCGGTCAATAAAAAAGCTTTGAAATCTTGTCCACAAACCCAATGCCCGTTGTACAGGTTGCATGATTCTTCCGGAAAGTAAAAGACATGCGGCAAGGCCACCTGTTCCCATATCACCGTTCAGTACTTTGATGGCACCATAGGAGACAACAGATATGGTCATGATCTGTCCAAAGAGCATTCCGGAGTTGAGTGCAAAATTATTGGAAAGTGCAACCTGAAAATGAGCAGCAGAAATTCGGGTTTGTAATCGATCGTTACGGCGGAAAAAGAACTTTTCAAGTCCTTGGCTTTTAATGGAGTGGATGCCAGTGAGTGTTTCGATAAGAAAATTATAGCGGATTTTGTCGCTGAAGTCCTGTTCCTTGACTTCTTTTTTTAGGCGTATTCCAACAAGCCAGGAGATGATGCAGAAAAAAAGGAACAAAGTGAGAGGAACGAAGACAATGTCCCCGCCAATATAGGCAATTAAAATAAGAAAGGTGAGCACAAAGGGTAAGTCAACCATGGTCATCAGTGCCTGACCGGAGTAAAAACTCCGCAGTCTGCTGATTGCTGCCATCTTTTGGATGTAGGCACCGGCTCCATGCTTTTCAAAAGACCGAACGTTGGAATTGAGAAGGTGAGACATTGCGGCACAGGCGGTTTTGTGCTCAAAAACAGCTCCAGCCCATCCAGTGAGGTAGGAGCGTGCCATCCGAAGCCCAACTTCTAGGATAACCGCACAGGCCACACCTGAAATCAAAAGGACAAGGGTGCCCATACCATGGCTTGGAAGAATCCGATCATAGGTTTGCAGCATCATGACGGGCATGGCAAGTGCCAGTAGATTTATGACCATTGTGGACAGCATCAGATAGAAACTGTTTGCAGTTTTATTCAAGATATCAGCCGAAATACTGTTCTTCCAAGTTTTCTGGGCCATGGAGCTTCCTGTTCAATAATATTACGAATTCTTGTTCATAAAATGAGAGTATAAAATGATGGTATCGAAAATAGATAAAGAATTGAAGGAAAAAGATAGAAATGGACGGTTTTTCTCGTTCTCGACCATTTAATGGGGACTGGTTCTGTTTTTTAAGAAAAAAATAGCGGGATACGGTATAAAAAAAGACTATACTTACCGTACGATGGTGGAAAGGTTTATTTAGCCATCGGGAGGTTAACCTTTTTTACAACGCCATCAAGAATAGGAGTAAATAAAATATGAAAGTAGTTGCCTTTAGCGGAAGTGCCAGAAAGAATGGAAATACTGCACTGTTGTTGAATACCGCTCTTGCAGAAATGGAAGCGGAAGGAATTGAAACTGAACTGGTACAGCTGGCTGGTAAGGAAATCCATGGATGTTATGCCTGTTATCAATGCTTTAAACGTAAAGATAGTCGCTGTGCGGTTGAAAAGGATTGCATTAATGAGTGCCTTGATAAAATGAAAGAGGCCGATGCCATACTGCTTGGTTCTCCCACCTATTTTGCGGATGTGTCAGCGGAAATGAAGGCTTTAATGGATCGTTGCGGAATGGTGAGTCGTGCCAATGATGATATGTTTAAGCGAAAACTTGGTGCCGCTGTGGTTGCTGCTCGGCGTGCAGGTGCTATGCATGTCTTTGATACCATGAATCATTTCTTTCTGATTGGGCAGATGATTGTTGTTGGTTCTAACTATTGGAATATTGGAATGGGACGGGAAAAAGAAGAAGTTGCAAAAGATGAAGAAGGGATGAACACAATGAAAGTTCTCGGACGGAATATGGCCTGGACACTGAAGCGACTGCAGAACTAGGAGAATTATTGTGGGGAGGCAGATAACTATTCTGGTGGTGGACGATGAACAGGTGCATCGCTATATGCTCTGTTCCATGTTTAGCGAGTGGGGCTGGAAATGTGTGGAAGCTGATGATGGTAAAACTGCAGTGAATGCCGTCCAAAAGTTTTCTTATGATGCTGTACTTATGGATGTGCGGATGGCCAGAATGGATGGAATAGAGGCCTTTGGCAAAATTCATGAAACCCATCCGGCTTTGCCTGTGATTATTATGACGGCATATTCTTCTGTGGATGCAGCGGTTGAAGCCATAAAGCATGGCGCTTATGATTATCTGACAAAACCCCTTGATTTTGATCGTCTGCGTCTAACACTTGAACGAGCAGTTGATAAAAGACAGGTAGAAGAGAGAAAACAGGTTGTTCTGAAAAGTAAGACAAAGCCGAAACCTTCCAACATTATTGGTGAATCTCCTTTAATGCAGGAACTTCTCGAAATGATATCATATGTGGCTCCCACCGAGGCCACGGTCCTGATTAATGGAGAATCTGGTACCGGCAAAGAACTGGTGGCAGCAGAAGTGCATAACAACAGTGACAGAAGCGACAAGCCTTTTGTTAAGGTGAACTGTGCAGCCCTTGCTGAAACTTTACTGGAGTCTGAACTCTTTGGTCATGAAAAGGGTGCCTTTACCGGTGCTGATAAACAACGTGAAGGAAAGTTTGTGCAGGCAGCAGGTGGAACCTTGTTTCTGGATGAAATAGGTGAAACCTCCCAGGCAATGCAGGTGAAGATGCTCCGTGTACTCCAGGAACATGAATTGCAAAGGGTTGGTGGTGAGGAAATTATTTATACCGATGCCAGGATCATTGCTGCCACAAACCGGGATCTGGAACAGGAGGTTCGGAATGGGAATTTCCGTGAAGACCTCTATTACAGGCTTAATGTTGTGACTGTGACAGTTCCGCCGCTCCGGGAACGTCGTGATGACATTCCATTACTGGTGAATCACTTTGTTCGAAAATTTGCCGTAAAAAACAGACGTGAGGTCGCTGGTATCACTCCAGAATGCATGAAACTTCTCTGTTCATATTCCTGGCCAGGCAATGTGCGGGAGCTTGAGAATGCCATTGAACGGGGAGTGATACTCATGCGGGGTGAACATCTTACCGAGAAAAGTCTGCCTCTTCCCATACAGAAGCAGAAGGATAAGCACTTGGAAGATGAGGCAGGGCCTTCCCTCCAGGCCCAGGAAAAGGTATTAATCTTGAAAACTCTGGAAGAAACTGACGGCAACAAGAGTGAAGCTGCAAGGAGACTTGGAATTACACGAAAGACTTTGCAGAACAAGCTCAATAAATATAATGATTGATGACAAATGAATGACTTCTGTCTGCCCTGGTTGACTAAGCAAGACAGCTGTGGTATCTGAATATTCCTTAATAAACATAATTGATGGACTCGTAAAAACTCTTCATCTTCTTCGCTACTGCAAATTTATTATCTTTTCAACGTACCCTGGTACGCCGAAAAGATAAGAAATTTCCGTGCCTCGAATATGAAGGTTTTTCCCAGTTCATCTTGTTTTTGATCTTTTTACGAGTCCATCATAATTATAAGCGGAGTAAATGGCATGAGGACAGATATAGTCCATATAGGTGCAGGTGAACTGACTTACGAGATTCGCAATATTGTAAATGTCGGAATGAAACTGCAGAAACTGGGGCTTTCCACAAACTGGGAAAACATCGGAGATCCTATTTCAAAGGGTGAGGAGATACCTCTTTGGATGAAACAGATCGTGTCTGATGCTGTTATGCAGGATGCCACCTATGGCTATTGTCCAACCAGAGGTGTATTGAGCACCCGTGAATTTATTGCTGCTGAAACGAACAAACTGGGTGGAGCACAGATTACGCCTGAAGATATTCTATTTTTTAACGGTCTTGGCGATGCTATTTCCAAGATTTTTGGTTTTCTGAAAAGAACAGCCCGGGTCCTTGTACCCACACCAAGCTATACCACACATTCTTCAGCAGAAGCTGCCCATGCGGGTGACAAACCACTTACCTATATGCTTGATCCCAATCATCAATGGTATCCTGACCTGGATGATCTGGAGAAATCCATCAAGTACAACCCTGCTGTTGCTGGAATCCTGATCATCAACCCGGATAATCCTACAGGGGCTGTGTACCCAACCCATATTCTTGAATCCATTGTTGAACTTGCAGCACGTTATAATCTCTTTATCATCTGTGATGAGGTGTATCATAACATCGTTTATAATGGCACATCCACTTCGCCTCTTTCGGCTGTGATTGGTGATGTCCCTGCAATTGCAATGCGGGGTATTTCAAAAGAAATGCCCTGGCCCGGTTCTCGCTGTGGCTGGATTGAAGTGTATAATGGGGATAAAGATCCCATGTTTGCAAAATATATAAGTTCCATATTGAATGCGAAAATGGTCGAAGTCTGTTCCACTACTCTGCCCCAAGTGGTATTTCCCCAAGTGGTTCAACATCCTAAATATCAGGAATATCTGCACGAGCGCATTGCCCGATATGAAAAATTTTCCAATATTGCCTATGAATGCTTAAAAGACCTGAAAGGTGTGCTTGTGAATCGCCCCAATGGTGCTTTTTATATGAGTGTCTGTTTTGAGGAAGGTGCGCTGACACATAATCAAAACCTATCCATTGAAAACAACGAAGTTCGTGAGCTGGTTGAGCAGCTGGTAAGCCCGGAAGGAACATCTGTGGATAAGCGGTTTGTTTACTATCTGCTTGGTGCAACTGGCGTTTGTGTGGTACCACTCACTTCTTTTGCAACAGAACTTCAAGGGTTTCGGGTGACATTGCTTGAGCGTGATGAAGAAGTGTTTCGTAAAGTGTTTAATACAATTGCTGTCGCTATTAAGCAGTATTTGAATAGTTAAGCTGTGTTCTAGTGGAGTATTGTCATAGCACTTGTTAGCGGAAATACCGGAGGCTTAAAAAAGAACCAGCTGAAATTGCTGGAACGTCTTGCCGGAAAAAGAGGAAGCCGGGATGATATCATTGGCCCAGAGATGGCACGTGCACTCTGCCAGATCTCTTTTGATCTAAATAGACAGATTGGCCTGCTTTTGCAGCGTTCCGGGAAAGTTGAAGCTGTGATTGTTGGCGATTTTCGCGGGATTATGATTCCCCAGCTCTCTCATATTCGTAGTCGTGGCCGTCTCAAAGGGCTGCGTCTGGTTCATACCCATCTGGCAGGGGAAGATATCAGTGATGAAGACCTGATGGATCTTCTGTTTTTGCGGCTTGATATGCTTTCCGTCTTAAAAGTGGCTTCTGACGGGTTGCCGGAACAGCTCTATTCAGTACATCTCCTTCCCGATTCCCGGGATGGAGAAAACTGGACCTTTCTCGCTCCTGTTCATCCTGCCAACCAGAAAGATTCCTTTGAAGAGTTTATTCATGCCCTGGAGGGTGAGTTTACCAGAAAGGTAAGCACGCAAGAGGTTAAAAATGGCCAGGATCTGGCCATACTGGTCAGTGTCAGCAGTTTGACCAGGATTCGGGCCGAGGAGTCCATGCGTGAGTTGTCTGAGCTTGCCAGATCAGATGATGTTGTTGTCCTGGCTAAAATTTTACAGCAGCGTCGAAAAATTAATCCCAGATTTATCATTGGTAAAGGAAAGCTCGCAGAAGTAATGATCAAGGCTCTGCAACTGAACGCCAATCTCCTCATTTTTGATCAGGAACTTAACCCCTCCCAGATTCGTTCAATTACCGACTACACTGATCTTCGAGTCATAGACAGAACTCAGCTTATCCTGGATATCTTTGCTCACAGAGCACTCAGCCGTGAAGGAAAACTGCAGGTGGAGATGGCCCAGCTGAAATATATGCTTCCACGGCTTTCTTCCCGTGATGATGCCTTGTCCCGTTTAACCGGCGGAATTGGAGCAAGGGGCCCCGGTGAAACAAAACTTGAAATTGACAAAAGACGTATTAATGATCGACTGGCAAGGCTTACAAAAGAACTCAAAAAAGTGAGTAAGGAGCGGTATCGTAGACGATCAAGGCGCAGGAAAAAGGATTTACCGGTGCTTTCCCTTGTCGGCTATACCAATGCAGGAAAATCTACGCTTTTAAACACACTCACCAAAAGCAATATTGTGGCAGAAGATAAATTATTTGCCACCCTTGATCCCACAAGCAGGCGCCTTCGTTTTCCGCGCGATATGGAAGTTGTTATCACTGATACTGTTGGGTTTATCAGACATTTGCCTGCTGATTTACTTCAGGCATTCAAGGCTACTTTGGAAGAACTGGAAGAGGCAGACCTGCTTGTCCATGTTGTGGATCTTTCCAATCCCTGTTTTCGCGAACAGATGAAGGTTGTTGATGATTTGTTGCGGGACCTAAATCTTGCTGCCATACCATGTCTGAAGCTTTTTAATAAGTCTGATCAGGTCGCGAATGATGGGATGCTGCTCTCAGATGTTGCCAAAGAAGGGATTGTGATCAGTGCGTTGAATCTTGAAACCCTTGCACCATTTTTAGAAAAAGCCCAGAAACTCATGGGGAAGATTTTACAGAACTGATAACAATATCAGGGCTGGAGATAAAAGCCTAAATCTTTGCCAATCTGGCTCTGATTGATGAATTCACATCCGATGGTATTTTTCCGGACATTTTTAATTATAACTTTTTTGGTTAATACTGTCTGCTTTTTATCATCTAAGCGGAAGTTGAGGAGTGCTTTTTGGCCAATAGTTATGTTGTGCTTGCCGGATATGGAGAATCCAACACCACTGCGTGAAATATTGCGAACCTGCATTTTTCCACCTCCAGGATAAGAACCGCAAATAAGAGTATACATGCCAATTATGGTTGTGGGTTTCCTGTAATGTCTGCGAAAATCAAGGGCAACAAGAAAGCTGCTTCCACAACTGCAACGGGTTTTGAGAGTATGTCTGTTGTTACGAAATTTACCAACGGAAATATTTTTAACAAGCCCGCAATCTGGACAGCGAATTGATGCAGTGTCATTTGTTTTTACAAATGACTTTTGTATCTTCATCCCGTGTTGTCCATTGCTTAACATTTGATCATCTCATTTTAAGGGGGCAGGTTAACGGTTTTTTTTCTTCAGTTTACATGTGTACCACATGATGTTATTTATTCTAGCATCAGAAATTCCTTTTACTATAGGTAAAAATACCTGTTTTTCAAAAATACACAGGACTAATTTGTTAACCTGTTGATGATATAAGGAAAAATAGTTGTTTTGTTTTGATAAAAGGTTTTATCACCGAATTTCGCGTTAGGTTAACCGTCATCCAAACATAACAAATTTACCATTTACTTAAATTCTAAATTCAGCGGGATATTTTCAAGACCAGGAATCTGATCAGGTAAGTTGTTCCACGGTACGCCTCTTAAAATAGGATTGTGCGCTCTTTTGGGGTAAATCACATTGATTGCACCTCTGCTGACAGCGACAACACCTTTGCCCTTGACAAAGTGTCGGTATAATTTAGGGGCATCGCAATCTTCAAATCCCCGTAATTTTTTGGCCAGCATCAAATAAAGTGTGTCGGCCACCATAGTCAGGGCAATATCAAAATGAATTTTTGTAAGAATAGGAGAAGAAAGGGCGTTAAGATGGAAGAATTTAACGGCTTCCGCAATGCCATTTTTAACCCTCCATCGCCGGGAATAATTGCCGACAATCAGCTCAACCGGAGTCTCAAAATCGTTGGTTATGAGAAATGCAGGCTTTTCATGTCCGTTACCGCGAACAATTATCTGCCGTAATTCACCGTCATATGATCGTAGATGGATACGTACTTCATGTACTTGTGGATTAGGAAACTT
>CAMZLK010000085.1 GCA_947311475.1 uncultured Desulfocapsa sp. | reverse complement strand
TGGCTGCAAGAATGTTTATTTTATTGAGCAGGACATAGAAAGTGACCCCTCCCACCAGCATGAAGAGCAGCACTAATAATGCTAACGGATAGTCCATGAACGACAGCAAAAAAAGAAGCACTCATTTGAGGCTTGCCCTGGTACTGATTCTCCTGGTGATGATCGCTTTTTTAACTGTTAGAAGTAGATTTGATTTCTTTATAAATGAAGCCTGGTATTTCAAGGTTGTTTTCCTGTTAGTGCTGCTCTTCATGCTGGTGGGAGGGGTCACTTTCTATGTCCTGCTCAATAAAATAAACATTCTTGCAGCCAATGCAGAACTCCTTGAGAAACAGAGCAAACAGCTCTTGGATGCTCAGAACGTTGCAAATCTTGGGCATTGGACATTTGACATTCCCACTGGACAGCTAAGCTGTTCTGATCAGATTTTCCGAATTTTTGGGTTTCAACCACAATCATTTGAAGTCAGTTTTAAAGTATTTATGGAGAGAGTGCATCCGGATGACAGGAGTTTTGTAACTTCTGCTTATGCGGAAGCCCTGGAAAATCATACGCTCTATGATGTACAGTATCGCATCCTAACTAGTGATGGGACTGAAAAATGGGTGCGGGAAAGTTGTTCTACTGAGTATGACAGTGCCGGGGAACCGATACGTTCGCTTGGTATTGTTCACGATATTACCGAGTTGCATAACAGTCTATCCCTTTTACAGCAGAAGCATGAAATGTTTATGCATGGTCCTGTTATGATTTTCACCTGGAAACATCAGGAAAACTGGCCTGTTGAATACGTATCTGAAAATGTTTTTGATACACTGGGATATTCGGCCAATGAATTTCTCGACGGCTCAGTAAAATATATGGATTGCATTCATCCTGATGATGTACAGCGGGTGATCCGGGAAGTGGCAGAACATTCTGCATCTGATAATAATTTTGTCCACGAGCCGTATCGTCTACTATCCCATGATGGTGAAATAATATGGGTTTTGGATTCAACCAGTGTGACAAGAGACAGTCATGGGGAAATTAGCTTTTTTCAGGGCTATCTTGTGGATGTTACCCAGACAATGCTCATGCAAGATGAGATTGCTGAGGCCAGAAAACATCTTGACCTTGTTATTGATGGAGCAAGTCTTGGAACCTGGGATTGGGATGCTACCTTGGGAAAAGCGGTTTATAATAAAAGAAGGGCAGAAATTATTGGCTATACCCTTGATGAAATAAGATCTGATATGTCTTCCTGGAAAAGCTTTATTCACCCGGATGACGTTAAGGATGTTATCAAAAAATTCACAGATCATCTGGAAGGGCGAACGTCTGTTTTTAAAACTGAGTATCGTTTACGCCATAAATCCGGGAAATGGGTGTGGGTACTCGACGTTGGAAAGGTTCTCGAACGTGATGCTGAAGGAACCCCTCTTCGGGTAGTTGGTATACTCCTTGATATTACAGAGAACAAAGAAGCTGCTCAAACCCTGCTTGAAAACAAACAGCAGGAATACATGAAGCACTACATCAAGGCAATCGAACAGATCGGCTTAGGGCTGTTTGTTGTTGATGCAGATCATCGCGTACGTGGGATGAATAGTACGATGAATGACTGGTTCGGCTATCAACAGGGGGAGATCTGTTACGAATCTGTTGCAGGACTTAAGCAGCCATGTCCTCATTGTCGTCTAGGCGATATCATTGACGGAGGTGAGACGGTTAAGTATGAGCCTGTTGTATTTGGTGAGAAAATTATTGATGTTGTGGGTGTTCCCCTGGTAAATCCTGACGGTACAGTGAGTAAGATGGCTATTATTCGTGATATTACTGATCAGGAAAAGTCGAAAAATGCTCTGCTCGAGACAAACAGTCAGCTTGAAGATGCTATTGCCATAGCTGAAGCGATGGCAGAGAAGGCAGCCGAAGCTAACTATGCAAAATCAGTTTTTCTTTCAACCATGGGGCATGAGCTCCGTACACCGCTAAATGCAATCCTTGGATACACTCAGACGTTTAGCAAGGATAAGTCTCTTTCAGAGAAAATGCAGATGGGAGTCAAAACCATACAACAGTCAGGTGAGCACCTGTTGTTGCTGTTAAATGATATTCTTGATCTTTCAACAATTGAAGCAGGGAAGATGGAACTGGTGAAAACTGAATTCCGATTTTCAGAGTTTCTTCAGGGAATTATGGGAATTATCATGCTCAGAGCAAAAGAGAAAGGACTTGACTGCTTTTATACAGTTGAAACACTCATTCCTGAAATAATTAAGGCAGATGAACTTCGTCTGCGACAAGTGCTCTTAAATCTGCTTTCCAATGCAGTTAAATTTACAAAGAGCGGTTATTGTGCCCTGGTTGTCAGGTCACAGGTGTATGGTAATAACAGGGCTATGCTGACATTTAGTATTGAAGACAGTGGAGTAGGAATTGCCGCCAGGATGCAGGAGAAGATTTTTGAGCCGTTTCAGCAATCTGGTCAACGGTTAAAATATTCTGAAGGATATGGACTTGGACTTTCCATCTCGCGCAAGCTGGTTCAGCTTATGGGGGGAGACCTGGAACTCATCAGTCCGGTTAATAAAAAAATTCAAAGAGCCAGGGGTCCAGGCAGCCATTTCTCTTTTAGTATTGAAGTCGGAGCCTCTGGTAATTTAATTGAAAATTCTGACGAATATCTGAATTCAGTGGTATATCATGACAATTATCACGATATACTCGCCCCCCCAAAGGATATTTTAGATTCACTGATCCAGCTGGCGAAATCTGGAGATATTGATGCTGTTGTGGCTCAGTCGTCTATGATTTCACAGATGGAAGATGGTAAGTATAAAGCGTTTTCTTCTCGCATCAAACAACTCGCAGATGGTTTTCAACTTATTGAAATAGTAAGATTTGTTTCAAAATACACATGTGAGTAAAAGATGGAAAGTGAAAATGATACAATCCTGGTTATTGACGATCACCCTTCGAACCTGGAGGTTCTGGTTTCATTCCTGAAAGATCAGAATTTCACCATTCGCATCGCTGAAAATGGAGAATGGGCTCTACAGGTTCTGGAAACGTTTAAACCTGATGTTATCATTCTTGATGTTATGATGCCGGGGATGGATGGCTTTGAGACTTGCAGAAAGATAAAATCCAATAAAGAAACTGCCAGTATTCCGGTTATTTTCATGACAGCCCTGGGCAGTGTTAAGGATAAGGTTTCAGGTTTTGAAGCAGGCGGTGTGGACTATATAACCAAACCATTTCAGCATGTGGAGGTTCTTGCCAGAATAAATGCTCACATTAAATTGAAAAAACAGAGAATCCAGCTGGAACAACAAGCGGAACTGCTTAAGGTGATCTCAGTAACTGATGACCTTACCGGCCTTTTTAATCGCAGACATATGAACACGGTTCTGGAAAGAGAATTTGAACGCTGTTTGCGGTATAATACTGATTTGTCCTGTTTGTTGATTGATCTGGATTATTTCAAGAAGGTTAATGATACTTATGGGCATGGTTTTGGGGATATTGTACTGCGTGATTTTTCTCAGAGCCTGGCAAATTCTATTCGAACCACTGATTATGCCTTTCGATATGGAGGTGAGGAATTTTTGATCCTCCTCCCGCAGACCGATATAAACGGTGCTGTTAAGATTGGAGAAAATATCAGGGAGAGGACAGAAAACAATAGAATTGAATCGGGAGCGATTTCGGTAAGTGTGACCTTCAGTGGGGGGCTCTCTTCTTTTCATAAACACCATCCAGCCACAAGTAAGGAGATGCTGGCTTTTTCGGATAACGCACTTTATGCTTCAAAGAAGGCAGGTCGAAATCGAATGAGTGTTTATGGGGGATAGTTTTTTTCACTTTACCTGAAATTCCAAGATAAATATCCCACTGAAATAAGAAAAGTCTGCGTTTATTCATGATAAAAAAAGGTGCTTTTGCGCCTTCAAATTTTATAAAAATGAGAACGGCCGCTATATGAGGTTGTTTGGTGAATGGATAAAAAAAAGTTTTTCCAAAAGATTTCCGTTGCGGCAATTACAGGATATGAAAACCTGGTCGTCTGGGCGGATTTACTGGATCGAATAAATGTTTTTCCGGTGGCCGATGGAGATACAGGGATGAACCTGCGTGTTAGCCTTGCTCCCTTGCGGGAATGTACTGCGGGGCTGGAGTTTACTATGGATCATCTGGCTGCTAGTGGCCGTGGAAATTCAGGAAATATTGCAGTTGCGTTCTTTTTGGAGTTTGTAAGCCCTTCTGGAAATGGGCTGGCTGTTCGGGTAAAACAGGGCCGGGATCAAGCCTGGAAGGCAATTGCAAATCCTTGTGAAGGAACAATGCTGGTTGTTTTTGATGCACTCTGCTCATTGTTGGATGAAGAAAATGAGGCGGAACTCGATTTTTCAATGATACGGGGACATCTGCAAAAAGCAGTATTTGACACAGAACAGCAGTTGCCGGAGCTTGCTGGTGCCGGAGTTGTTGATTCCGGTGCTTTGGGAATGTTTTGTTTTTTTGATGGCTTCTTTCAGGCGTTTACCGGGCAGGAAACAGGCATCACCCCGGTGATGGCACTGTTTGGTGATAGCTTGTGTGTCAATTCTTCGTATCAGCCGCCGGCCACAGATGAATATTGTGTAGAAGCGCGACTTGTAACAAAAGGGCAAAAGGGTGGCCTCTTTTCACGTGTCGCCAATCTTGGTAACAGTGTTGTTGTCGTACCTGATGAATCAGGGGCAAAAGTGCATCTCCATACCAGAAACCCGGAACAGTTACGGAAAAAACTTGCTCTATTGGGTGATGTGAAGGATTGGTCAGATGAAGCAATGGAACAGGCAATGATGGACTCAGGAGCCAGCAAAAAATTCCAGGAAAAACATGTCAGGATTATGAGTGATGCGGCCGGATCCATCCCCTTGGAGCTTGCTCGCGAAAATGGAATTATCTTACTGGATAGTTATATCCTGGCCTCTGATCAGGGAAAACCGGAAAGCCTTTTTTCTCCCGAACATCTGTATGCTTTAATGAAAGACGGAGTACGTGTTCGTACTGCTCAGGCATCCAGTCACGAACGCCATCTGCATTATCAGGCGGCAACTCAGCAGTATGAAAACGTTTTGTACCTTTGTACCGGTTCTTTTTTTACCGGAAATTTTTTAGTTTCCAGGGCATGGCAGCAGGCCCATGATACCGATGGACGATTCACTGTTCTCGATACGGGTGCGGCATCTGGACGATTGGCGGTTATTGCACTTCTTACTGCCCGTTTTGCTGAAGAAGGGGCCGCTATTGAAGCGGTGAGTCGGTATGCGGAAAAACTCAGCCATCAGGTAGAAGAGTATGTTTTTATTCAGGAATTGAAGTTTCTGGTTGCGGGAGGGCGGGTTTCCAGAGCAAAAGGATTCTTTGGAGATCTTTTAAACATGAAACCAGTTATCAGCCCGGGTTTTGATGGTGTACAAAAGATGGGTGTAGTGCGTAACCGGGAAGCTCAAATAGATTTTGCCTGCAGGAAAATAGAATGTCATATCAGTGAAGGGTCTGATTTGTTTGTACTGCTGCAGTATACCGATAATAAAGAATGGCTCGTTGAAACAGTAAAGCCACAGATTCGTAGATGGGTTCAACACGCAGAAATTCTGCTGGTACCTCTTTCCCTCACATCAGGCGTTCATATGGGCCCTGGAACCTGGAGTATTGCCTTTGCATCATGCAGGGAGACGGCATGTTGAGCCGTGATAAGGTAGCCATTGTTATTCCAACATATAACCATGGGTCCCGTATCAGTGATGTGGTGTGGAAGACCACAGCTCTTGGCTATCCTGTTTTTGTTGTGGATGACGGTTCAACGGATGATACTGCAGAAATCCTTGCATCAATTAATGGCATAACTGTGCTCACTCATGGTCATAACATGGGAAAGGGAGCAGCCTTGCACACCGGATTTGAAGAAGTTTCTAACGCTTCAGATTGGGCTGTAACACTTGATGCAGACGGCCAGCACAAACCTGAAGATGTTGAAAATCTTCTTGAGGCAGTGAAGAAGGGCGAACGTCCCATTGTAATTGGTAGCCGGCAGGGAATGGATGGAGAGAATGTTCCCTGGACTTCCAGATTCGGGAGGGGCTTTTCAAATTTCTGGGTATGGGTATCTGGCGGCCCCAAAATAAGTGATTCTCAGTCCGGCTACAGACTGTATCCTTTACCGGAAGTGCTTACGCTCGATGTGCATGCTCTACGCTTTCAGTTTGAGGTCGAAATCCTGGTAAAAGCACACAGGAATGGTATTCCGGTCACTGAAGCACCTGTGCAGGTGGTCTACCAGAAAGGTGCTGAACGTATTTCTCATTTTCATCCATGGAAAGATTTTTTGAGGAACACCACAACCTTCAGCAGGTTAATTTTCCAACGCATTTTCGATGTCATTATGTGGAAAAGAAAATGAACGGTTTCTGGTACACATTTCTTGAAAAAATGACCAGATTTTTTGGTTCCTGGCTATTTGTTATTGTGTCAAAATGTATTGCAGCAGGATATTTTATTTTTTCAAACAATACAAAAGAGAGCCGTCGTTTTTACAGCTTTCTCTATCCTGGGAAAAGCAGTTTCCACCATAGCTTATGTACTTTTCATCAGTATCAGAATTTTACCACTATCCATTATGATCGTTTTCTTGCAAGCCACGGACAGGAAACAGTTTTTCAGTCAGAAGGCTGGGAGAAACTGGAGTCTGTTGTGCACAAGAAGGGTGCTATTCTTCTCATGTCCCACCTTGGAAACTGGGAGATTGCGGCCCATCTTTTACGCCAGCAGGAAAATAAACTGAAACTTCTTTTGTACATGGGAGTTAAGGAAAAAGAAGGCGTAGAAGGACTTCAGAAAGAACATCTGCAGAATTCCGGGGTAAAAATAATAGGTGTTACCAGAGATGGTGGATCACCATTTGATGCAGTAGAAGGTATTCGATTTTTGCAGAATGGAGGGGTTGTCTCCATGACTGGTGATACCCTGTGGCGCGAAGGGCAGCGTAGCATCCAGGTGAAATTTATGGGAGGCAAGGCCGAGATCCCTGAGGCCCCCTATGTTTTTGCACTGGTCTCAGGAGCGCCCATATTGTGTTTTTTTAGTTTTCGAACGGGAAAGAATACGTATCGGTTTTCTTTTGCTGACCCCATATATATACATGCTTCAGAGCGAAAAAATCGAGCAACAGCCATATACAATGCTGCTCAGCAGTATGCTGATTTACTGGAAGAACAGCTTCGTCTGCATCCTCTGCAATGGTATCATTTTGATCGCTTTGTTCTGTAGGGGCCTGTCGATAACAAAAACACCCTCAACTTACACACCAAAGACATGATACTTTTGATGTAGTGAGAAAAGGCTTAAGATAAGAGTATTCCCTTTCCTCAATTCAGACGGGAAGTAAGAAAAAATGCGTTTTTCAAGCGTGCTATGAGGATGGTAGCTCGTTTATGCCAGGAGAACCCGTTTTACCGCGCGACCAATCTGCTCGACGGAATAGGGTTTCTTTACGAATTCACCTGCTCCGAGTTGCAGGGTCTCCTTTACATCATCACTTTCAGAATAGCCACTGACAATGATGGCCTTCTGGCTGGGATGTAGAGTTTTGATTTCTGTGTATGTCTGTAGCCCGTTCATACCCGGGCTCATCAGCATATCGAGGATCACCAGGTCAGCAGTATGGGTTTGCAGATACGTGACAGCGTTTTCTCCGCTGTCTACGGTGTGGACTTTGTAGCCAAGTTTTGTGAGGATTCTTCGACCAATATCCCTTTGTATCCTTTCATCATCCACCACCAGTACAGTTGCTGTTCCCCGTAGATCTTCTACCGCCTCTTGTGTTGTGCCCTGTTTTTCCTCTGTGGTGACCGGAAGATAGACTGTAAATGTGGTGCCATGATCATTGCTCTCGACATTGACCGTGCCTTTATGTTCCAGCACAGTATTCCATACCACAGCTAATCCAAGGCCTGTGCCACTTCTTCCCATTACCTTTTTGCTGTAAAATGGTTCAAAAATATGTTGCAGGGCCTCAACGGGTATACCGGGGCCGTTATCGCTTACCCGCAGTACAACATATTCACCTGGGTCTAATAGGGGCATTTCAGGCTGCCTGCCAGTGAACTGTCTGCTGTTGGTGGAAAGAGTAATTCTGCCTGATCTTTCAATGGCCTCAAATCCATTGTTTACCAGGTTCATCAAGATTTTCTGGATGTGAACAGGTGAACAATTACAATCGGGCAAGTCTGTTTCAAGGTGAAGTTCTAAGGAAACTTCTGGGTAGAGAGATTTCTGCTCTTTGTATTCAGGCGAGGAAATATATTCTTCCACCAGATCGTTAACACAGACGATTTCATATCGGCTGGCAACGCCACGAGCGACTGTGAGGAGATCTGCCACCACTGCAGCAGCACGTATCCCTGATTTCTGGATTTCCTGAATGGGCTTCTTCAGCTTGCTATCCTCAGGCAAATCCATGAGGAGTAACTCGGGGTAACTGATGATTCCTGAAAGGATGTTGTTGAGATCATGGGCAACTCCACCAACCATAAGACCCAGGGATTCCATTTTTTGCTGCCTTGATAACTGAGCTTGAATCATTGTGTTTTTCTCTTCCGCCTCTATTCGCTCATTCATCTCTCGGGTGATTCGTTTGTTTGCCTCCACAAGTTGTGATGTTCGTTCATGAACCCGCTCTTCCAGCATATCCCGTGCATCCTGTAAATGTTCCCGTTTTTCATTGAGCAGCGTCTTCATGTAAAAATCCCGGCGGCTATGATGTTCCATGGAGTAGCTTGCAATCATTCCTATGAGGTTGGCCCCAATAAAGAAGAAATTATTATGGATGAGGATGGGGATGGGGGTTTCTGCGATGCTGATGGCAGCATACTCATAGAGCAGAACCAGCAGCCAGCAGGTTCCACATGCCCAGAGAAATCTCATTTTTATCACAGTATATACCATCATAAAAATGAGAATTAATCCGGCATAATAGGAATAGTTCACTGGAGGCGGTGCCAGAAGGATCATCATTATGATGCCTCCTCCTGCCATAATTCCGCCGCAGGCGAGGACGGATTGCATTACTTTTTTAAACAGGGATGAGAATGAAAAAAATATAACACCAAGTGTTAATGGGCAAAAAAATGCATAACGATACAGCCAGAAGATCTTTTTTTGTTCAGGAACAAGATAGGCGTCAAGTATGCCAAAGAGTCCGTAAAGAAGAAAACTAACAATACAGGCATAACGAACTATGGGCAGTGATCGGGTGAAATAATCATCAAGAAATGGTTTTTCAAGGTGGATTTGATTTCCACGGAAAGCCAGGGTGATCGGATGCAAATACACCTTTTCAGTTCTTCCCAAAGGACGTTTTGATCTACCTGTCTGTTTTTTCATATGAGAATGTATGACTAAACAAAAATATGGTTTGGTGGAGAACCTGACGCTGATATGCTGCGAGTACGTGCAGGCCAGGAAACTTTTTTCGTTAAAAGAGAGAAAACTATTAAATTGTTTATTGGGTACACAGGTTCCTGTTTTGTATACGGCGTCAAGTTTTCTGTGCCAGAACAAAAAGATTAATATTTTTCGGTTCTGCGAGAATTGTTACATCACCACCAAATTCGGTGTCATTAAACAGTTCCTTTAAGTCTTCGCTTGTTCGATAAATAAGCTTCCAGTGCAATATGTGATCCATGAATAGCATATCTTCGTATGGAGCATAATTTCCTATCAACAGGGAACCACCCGGTTTCAAATGTGCATGGCATCTGTTCACCAGTTTGCAGAATAATCGTGGTTCCAGGTAATCAAACAGTCCCGCTGAATATATGAGATCTTTGGAACCAATATCGTGGCTGACCTTGCCAAGAGCCCATTTGACCAGATTTTCGTTCATGTAACGAACCGAGGCATTGTGCGGGATAACATTGACATTCTGGTTGGAATATTGCAATGCTTCAGTGTCAATATCAACACAGAGTGCATCAATTTTTTCTGTATAGTCACATACCTCAAGAAAATCAAATAATTCACGACAAGGCCCACAGGCCAGATTCATAACAGAAAAACGCTTGTATTTTTCCAGTTGTTTTTTTGATAAATCTTGCAGCTGATCTTTCAACAATATGCGTCGGCCACGTATTGCTTCAGCACCACCACCCTGCAAACCCCAGCTGTCGATAAGTCTACCGATTTTACCATCACCTTCGGCAATGTTAAGATAAATATGCTCCATCATTAGGAAATCGCCGGCATAGCCCTTTGGCTTATAATAGGCACGTTCAAAAAACCGGCTTCGCATGAGATAAGGAAAAACTTCCTTAAAGACAAACCCCCCACATGTGATCCTTGTCTTCCTGATTTGGCATTGAGGCATCAAAATCATTCAAGGAACTATTCATGGAATCCAATATTGTATATCCTTGCTGGAGGTGTTCTTCCGGGATGTCATCTTCGGCAATCGCTTGTAAGGTGTGGGTGAGATCATAGATTTGTGATTTAAAAGACTCAACCTTCTGGTTGATCTGGTGCCAGGGCTTTGAGCGGAGGAGAGATTCAGGCAAAACTTTTGTCTTCTCATATTTGCGCTTTTGGTCTGTGAGGGATGCCGCAAAAACAGTTAACGGTTCCTGTTCTCGAAGTACACTTCGGAGCTTTTTACAAATATCTTCTGTAAGATAGATCATAAAGGAAGAAAATATAAAGGGATCAGCCTGTTGTATTGTATCCATTATCCTTTGATTAAAGATCTTGATTTCAGTTTCTTCTATAGCCTTGATGTCACAAGTGCGGGGACCTTTGTCAAAAAAACCGATTTCCCCAAAAAAGGATCCCGCTCCAATAATGGCCACGGTGATTTTTGTTCCATTTGCGAGGTAAGAGACCTCCACTGAGCCCTTGGTCACATAGTAAAAAGAATCGAAAGTATCGCCTTGTGACAGTATTGTTTCATCAGCTTGACAGATGGAAAGCTTGGCAAAGGGCAGTACTTTGTCTTGCAGCTTTTTGTGGAAAAAAGTTGCCTTCTTTTGAATTGCGTCTAATTGTGGTATTTCTGACTCTGTAGAGGTCGCCATGGTGAGTAATCCCTGGTGATAGTTTTCAGTGAATGCCTAGCTTCTTCATGTATACTAAAATATTGAATATTTTATATTATATCAAAGGGGAAACAGAAATTCCAGCACGTTGGGAAAGTTTTTCACTGCCCGGGAGCAGATGGAAAGAAATTCCTTAAGGCATAAGCTGGGATTTTAACTGCTAGGGAGTCGTCCGGAAATAAGTTGGACAATATCGTGCTCAGATTTAGGTCAGGTTTGTTCGATCTGATTGAACAAAACCGCAAGCGTAGTTGCGCTACGCTGAGGATTTTGTGATTGAAGATCGAACAAAGATGACCTGAAGATGAGATA
>CAMZLK010000084.1 GCA_947311475.1 uncultured Desulfocapsa sp. | reverse complement strand
TTGATATTGGAAATATCGATATTGGAACGCTGAGTTCCTGTCCTGTGGAGAGTGACCGGTAATTGCTTGTTCTGGTGGGATTTTTCCGATCCCCTCAATGGCTGCCTTTGTTGCGGAACGGGAAGGCCCAAGCATTTCACGAAGAGAGACAATCTCCACAGGACAGGAACTCAGCGTTCCAATATCGATATTTCCAATATCAAGCATCAGACCGACACCTGAATCGTACTGATCACGGGCAGCTTTATGTGCGGCTCCAATGACTTCTTCAATGGAAACACGAGATTCTTCACGAGTCTTTAAAAGTGCCCTTATCCAGTCACACATGGTACCGGATGTTGCTGCCGTACGAACCACCCCATACACTGAAAGTTCCAGATGAATATGAGCATTCACGAGGGCAGGAAGTAAGACACCCGAATAACTCTTTGCAGGAATACCTTGAAAACGGCTGGAAATATCAGAATACAGCCCGACATCGATGATCTGTTCTCCGTCAACAACAACTGCGCCATCCCGTAGAACAGGAGAAGAAACGGGAACAACCCAGGGAGCCCTGTGAATAGTGATGGTCGACTTTGATGAAAGACTCACAATATTAAAAGAAAATCAGGAAACCAGACTGTAATCCATTAGACGTTGCTTCGGTTCAAACCCGGCACCTGTCACCAGTTTTCTTATTTCCTTTTCAGACAGCCTGAAGCTGATGCCTGCTGCTGCAACCACATTTTCCTCAATCATGGTTGAACCAAAATCATTGGCACCAAAAGAGAGTGAAACCTGTGCGATTTTAGGCCCTTGAGTAACCCATGACGCCTGAACATTCTCAAAATTGTCCAGATAGATCCGCGACAAAGCAAGGATCCGCAGATATCCATAACCTGTGGTTTTTTCAATTACGGAGATATCGGCAAGGGCTGTATTGTCAGGTTGAAAAGGCCACGGGATAAATGCAGTAAAACCTTTTGTCCGATCCTGAAGATCACGAAGGCGCCGTAAATGTTCAAGGCGTTCCTCGACTGTCTCAATATGACCAAACATCATGGTTGCTGTGGTACGAAGTCCCTGGTTGTGGGCCTCTTCCATCACTTCTATCCATTGATCTGCATTACACTTTCTGGGAGCTGTGGAATCGCGGACTCTATCAGAAAGTATTTCTGCCCCGCCACCTGGTATGGAATCAAGCCCCGCATCTATTAATCGTGAGATAACTGTACTGACTGGTACATTTGAGATATCTGCAAAATGATATATCTCAGGAGGGGAAAAACCGTGAATATGAATACCGGTTTCTTTCATAAACCGGAGCATATCTTCATAATATTCAAGGCTCAAGTCAGGGTGCAAACCTCCCTGTAGAAGAATCTGGGTACCGCCCAGATCCTGTGTTTCCTGTATCTTTTGCGCCAGCTCCTCTTTGCTGAGCAGGTATCCGTCCTTATCTTCAGGAGCCTTGAAAAAAGCACAGAATTTACAGGCTGAAACGCAAATATCGGTATAATTGATATTTCGATCTATAACGTAGGTGACATATTTTTCAGGGTGCAGTTTTTCTCTTATCGCATTGGCCAGAAACCCAAGTTGATAAATATCGGCTTTGTCATGGAGTAACAGGAATTCTTCATCGCTGATCCTGCCTCCGGATAACACCCTATCGCTTATTTCCTTAAATGTATTTTCCTGCATGGATATCACCTGTGCTTTTTACTCGTGGTTTTGAATAGTCTCGTACAGGGTATCTCTTTCAATGGCAATGCGCCCGGATTCATGGATCAGTTTAACAAGGGTTTTGGAACCTATGGCCTGCTCTGTCTCAGCACCAGCCATATGCGTAATAACCTCTTCTTTCACTGTTCCATCCATATCATCGGCACCGAAAGACAGCGCAATCTGGGCAACTTTAGGCCCTATCATTACCCAGTAGGCTTTGATGTGGGGAAAGTTATCAAGCATGAGCCTTGCCACTGCAATGTTTTTCAGATCATCCATACCGGTGGTTCGTGAAATATCGGACATCGCGGTATTTTTGGGATGAAATGCAAGGGGAATAAATGCAAGAAAACCATTTGTCTCATCCTGCGCAGTGCGGAGTGCATCAAGGTGTTCAACTCTTTCAGCCATTGTCTCAATGTGGCCATACAGCATGGTGGCATTTGTGTGTAAATCGTGCCTGTGCGCAACCTTTGCAATTTCAAGCCACTCTTTGCCCGGTAATTTTTTCTCACAGGTTATTTCCCGTATTCGTGGGGCAAAAACTTCGGCACCACCACCAGGAATTGACCCAAGACCGGCTGCTTTTAAAAGCTCAAGCGTCTCACCAACAGGCTTATCAGCAAGCCCTGCAAGATGTGCAATCTCAACGCAGGTAAAGGCCTGAATATGCACATCAGGTCGAACTTCCTTAATCCCTTTTAACAGATCGGTATAGTAAGAAAAGGGGAGATCAGGATGTATACCGCCCACCATATGGATTTCGGTGATGGGTTCATCAAGACGATCACGTACTTTCTGTTTTACAGTATCAAGATCCATTTCGTAAGCCTGCTCATGGTCTTTATCTTTACCAAAGGCACAGAACTTACAGAGGTTGGTGCAAATATTGGAGTAGTTGATATGCTGATTATAGATAAAATAAGTGTTATCACCATTTATACGGTTGCGAACAAGATTTGCCATATATCCAAGTGATAAAATGTCGTTGGAATTATAGAGTCGCACACCATCATCGCAGGAGAGGCGTTCACCAGCCTCTACCTTTTCCAGAATGTCACCAAAACCGGCTTTTTCAATAAAATTTTTCATGATCACAAAAAAAAGGCCGGGGCAATACCCGGCCTTTAATCCCACTATTAAAGTAATATTAATCTAAAAAGAATTTTAATTTGTCACGTCTACTTGAATGTCGTAAACGGTTTAAGGCCTTTTTCTCAATCTGTCGAATTCGCTCACGGGAAACATTGAAACGTTTTCCAATTTCTTCGAGCGTATATTCAGCTTTTTCACCGATACCAAAACGCAGACGAATAATTTTTTCTTCTCTGTCACTTAGTGTGGAGAGAATTTCTTCAACCCGCCCTGAGAGTTCACGGTTCTGAACTGCCTCATAAGGGGATTGTGATTCCTGGTTCTCAAGAAAATCACCCAGTGTAGAATCATCGTCCCCAACAGGAGTTTCAAGGGAGATAGGTTCCCTTGAAGCTTCCAGAATAGCAAGGATCTTGTCCATGGGAAGATCAGTGTTCTTGGATATTTCAAGAGGCGTGGGTTCCCGGCCGAGTTCTTTGTAAAGGGCATAAAAAGCCTTGAAAAACTGGCTCCGCAACTCAAGGAAGTGAACAGGCAGACGAATTGTTCTTGTTTTATCAAGAATTGCCCGGGTAATTGCCTGACGAATCCACCAGGACGCGTAGGTAGAAAATTTATTCCCTTTGGTATAATCAAACCGGAAGACAGCACGCATAAGACCAAGATTCCCTTCCTGTATCAAATCAGCAAGGGTTAGCCCCTGATGCATATATCGCTTGGCAATGGACACCACCAAACGAAGATTTGCCCTGATCATACAATCTTTTGCTACTTCAATGGATCGGGAATAAGCCTCAAGCAGAGTCTGCAATTCCAGTAATGGACGGCATTCCTTATGTTTTTTGGCAGCGGAAGTAACGCTGTAACGCATAAGGTTAAGCTGCTGTTTTTTGGGCTTGAGGGTGGGATCTCTTTTTTGCCAGAGTGCGATTCGGGTACGAAGCACTTCAAGATCTTTGGTTCCGGATTGCTCAATGCGGATGGCCTCAATAATGGAGTCAAACCCCTGCCTTATTGTCCTGGAATATTTGGCTTCTTCTTCGGGAGTAAGAAGATCAAAACGCCCCATTTCCCTTAGATAAGTGGTGGTGGTTTCCTCTCCGTCATGGGGTTCATCGTTCTGGAGAGTGGTTGGAGCTTCATCATCAAAATCTCCTTCTCCAGCAATGGCTGGAATTTCCCAGAGTTCCCCTGACAGAGTCCGTTTTTCACCTTCTTTTCCATCCTGGGTCACAATTTCAATATTGTGATCACCAAGAAAATTGAATACTTTCTCTATGGCAGCAGGATCTTTTATTTCATTCGGAAGTAAATTGTTCAGTTCTGCAAAACTGATACATCCTTCTTCCTTACCAGCCTTGAGGAGATTTTCTTTAAGTTCGGCCTGCAATGGGAGGTTACTCCTTTTACCTAACTATAAATTAGTAATGATGGACTCGTAAAAACTCTTCATTTCCTTCGTGACTGCAAATTTTATTACTTCCAACGAACCTTAATATGCTGAAAATATGAAAAATTACCGTGCCTCAGATATGAATTTTTTTTACAAGTCCATCCTGCGTTTGAACTTTTTACGAGTTCACCATTAATACGCATTTAAGAAACAGCTCTATTCTTAAATACATCTATTTATTATCAATCAATTAAGAAAGTTAGTGCACATCTGAAACAAAAAATGGCAGCACAAATGCTGCCGAACACCAACTCTCGCAAACTACTCACAATACAAGGTATAGGCATAAAAAGCAATCTAATAACATCACGTCCCTGCCATTATTTTTTACTTACTCCATGATTCCTGCAATAAAAAACAAGAATATGTGAGAGTAAATCCCGATGGCTAAGTATTTACTTGCAGTTTGTCTGCGTTAGGAGCCGTCCGGAAATAAGTTGGACAATATCGTGCTCAGATTTAGGTCAGGTTTGTTCGATCTGATTGAACAAAACCGCAAGCGTAGCTGTGCTACGCTGAGGATTTTGTGATTGAAGATCGAACAAAGATGACCTGAAGATGAGATACGAGATGTTCAAGTTATTTCCAGACGGCTCCTTAAGTAGGAGCTTACTCTAAGCATTGCAAGTATGATTGCCAATAAAATGTGCTAATGATACAGTGCAAAAAAGGTTTTTATTTAACCGTCCCTGCTAACGAGTACCCTATGAGCACAATACAAAACAAACGGGCGAGCGGAATTCTTGCCCACATATCTTCCCTTTCTTCACCACATGGAATCGGGGATATTGGATACTCCGCCTACGCATTTCTGGATTTCCTCCATAATGCAGGTCAAACGCTCTGGCAATTCTTACCTACAGGCCCCACAAATCCGATTTTTGACAACTCTCCTTATATGAGTACATCAGCTTTTGCCGGATCTCCACTTCTTATTTCTCTTGATTTACTTGTTCCCGATGGACTTCTTGATAAACACGACATCCAAAACCCCGGTTTTTCAGAATATCAGGTCGAGTTTTCCAAAGTAATTTCCTTTAAAAACAAGTACCTGAGAGAGGCATTCACCAGGTTTGACACAAGTAATCCTGCATATCTGAACTTTAAAAAAAATACTCACTGGCTGAAAGATTATTGTCTCTTTATGACTCTAAAAGAGCTTCACCATTCAAAAGGATGGTTTGACTGGCCTGCAGATATTGCCTGTCGTGATACAAAAGTCCTGCAAAAAGTTGCTGAACGGAACCCGAAGCGCATTGATTATTATGCCTTCGAACAGTTCATTTTTTCAAACCAATGGCAGCAGCTTCGTAACAAAGCAAAAAATAAAAACGTTCATCTTATTGGGGACATACCTATTTATGTCGGATGGGACAGTGTGGATGTCTGGGCCAACCAGTCAATTTTTGCACTCAATCCCAAAAACCATACTCCAACCAGTGTGGCAGGCGTTCCACCAGATTATTTTTCAAAAACCGGCCAACGCTGGGGGAACCCGCTCTATCGGTGGAATTGCAGGGATCAACAGGTAAAAAGACAACTCAACGAATGGTGGACAAAACGGTTTGAAGCAATTTTTAAGTTAGTTGATATTGCAAGAGTGGATCATTTTCGAGGCTTTGAATCCTACTGGTCCATCCCTGCCAAAGAGAAAACAGCCATAAATGGAAAATGGGTCAGGGGGCCTGGGATCAAATTATTTAAGGAGATATACAAAACCCTTGGTCCACTTCAGATTATAGCTGAGGATTTGGGGGAAATAACCCCTGAAGTCATTGCGCTTCGCGACGCACTCAACTTTCCCGGAATGAAAATCCTTCAATTTGCCTTCGACGGCAACCTTGAAAACAGTTTTCTTCCCTATAATTTCACAAATCCCAATAGTGTTATCTACACAGGAACCCATGACAACGATACCACCGTAGGCTGGTTTTTAAGTAATCAATTCAACGACCAGAAACGTAAAAAATTAAAACAGTACTGCAATCAACCGCACAGCGACGATTCAGGGATTCACCGGGATCTTATCTATCTCGCTCTCTCGTCAATCAGCCAGTATGCTATTTTCCCGCTACAGGATATTCTCGGATTTGGAAATGATTGTAAAATGAACACTCCCGGCAGCAAAAAAGGCAACTGGACCTGGCGTTGTGCACCACGCTTTCTCACACAGGAAATCTCAAACTGGATGCATGAACAATGTATCCTATTCGGACGTTGTCCAAAACCAAATGAAAAATCAAATGCATAATCTCTTTATTCTGGGAAGCCCTCGCAAAAACGGCAACTCCGCAACCATGGCAAAAGCTGTGGCAGATGGATTACTACAAACCAAAGGCAATAGTGTTGAAAATATCTATCTTAACGACATGAACATTCGTCCCTGTCAGGATTGCGGCGGGTGTTTGTCCACTGGTAATTGTGTGTTCGACGATGATATGGCGTCACTCTACACAAAAACTGATGAAGCAGATCGGCTCTTCTTTGTAAGCCCATGCTATTTTTATGCAATGAGCGCCCAAATAAAAGTTTATATTGATCGTTTCCAGGCAAGATGGGCCAGAAAATATCTTCTTAACCAAGTTCCGACAGCGAAACACAAACGAACAGGCCACCTGCTTTCATGTGCTGCGACCGACGGTGCCGAACTTTTCACAGGAGCAATCCTGAGTATAAAGTGTCTTTGTGACACGCTTGATATCTCCTACGAAGAACCATTGTTTTTTAGAAAGGTGGAATCCAGAAATAGCATCAGAAACCTGCCGGAGCATATTGCAAGCTGTGAGTTGTATGGTTCTAAAATCGCATCTCGTTCCTGATTGCAGGTTTTTTCAGTACCTTACTCCATGATTCCTGCAATAAAAAACAGGTAGCGTAGGAGCTTGTCCGAGAAACTGAGGAAGGGTAATATAAATTATATTGTCACGTTATATCACCAAAGCACATACTTGCAGTTCACCTGCGTTAGAAATTCTTTCCATTTCGAACAATTCAAAAACTCAGGAACAAAACCTTGACAAGGCCACATTAGTCAGGTATTAAAGACACGCAACATGGCCCCATCGTCTAGCGGTTAGGACGCTGGCCTCTCACGCCGGAAACCGGGGTTCGATTCCCCGTGGGGTCACCATTACATTTTTTAAAGGCCGTTCAGGGAAAATACTACCTGAACGGCCTTTTTCCCATCACAAAAGTTAGGCGAGCATAACTATGGCTGAAATCAACTTAAGAGCAATGCAAAAGAAACAATCCGGCATAATCAAAGCTGTTAAAGTTGGTGGTGAACTTGGAAGAAGAATAAGGGAAATGGGACTTGTCCCCGGTACTGAAATTACCATTCAGGGCCGTGCCCCCCTGAATGACCCGGTCGCACTCCGGGTCATGGGTGGAACCCTTACCTTACGTAATAATGAGGCAGATCATATCATTGTTGAAACAACAGAAGAAGGATGAATAATATCAACACCTGCCTCTTTAAGTAACATTATGGCAACACTTTCACTCTCTTCTGCTACTATTTCGTCCGGTTTTAATTTAAGCAGCCAGCGCCCCACCAGCATCCCTTTTTTCTTTTCAGCATCTTTATAACGGTTTTCAATAAACTGTCGTTTCTTCACATCCCTGGTCTCAGTGTTTATTGTTTCGATGAGAAACCAGGGCGATGAGGCCAAATGTTGTACACTCAGCTCTCCTTTCGGATTTTTCACAGGTGTTACCCTGCGTGTAAATTCTCCCTGCGCATAATGTGGTCTTATACGGGCAAGAATGAGCCCTGGAAATTCGACAAGCAACTCTTCTTCCAGTCTGTCTGCAACAAGATCTGCAATTTTATGTGAAGGGGTGCGCAACTCAACATCCATATCCACAAGGAACCGTCCACCGGCATTTCTGCTAAAACATTTTTTTACTTTGCTGATACGTGGATACTCTTCAACAAATTTTATGATTTCACGTTCTGTTTCCCGATCAATTGATGCATCAAGCAGATCTTTTAACGCTCCCACAAAAAGTTGTCCACCAGCATAAAAAACAAAAAGAGAGACAATTCCTGCTGCCAGCCTGTCGATGTTATACCCAAAAGGCACCAGAACAAGACTTAAAAGTACCACTGCAGTGGACAAAGAATCTGCAAGATAATCTCTGGCATCAGCTGTGAGTGCAGGAGAGCTTAATCTTTTCCCTGCACGGAGTTGAATCAACCCGAATCCAAGTGCAATGATAAACGAAATCCCGGCAACAGGTAGGGCAATGTTCACATTCGGCAACCTTTGAACCCCAAACAATGCCTGCCTGCCAATCTCATAGCCTGCGAGAATTACGGCAACTGATGTGGCTAGGGCAGCAACAGTTTCCGCTTTGTATAAACCATAGGGAAAGGATGGATGTTCCCTGCCAGCTACCCATATTCCAACAAAAACTGCCATTGATGCAAATACATCAGTGGCAGAATGTATGGCATCACCAATAAGTGCTGCCGAGCCGGATAATACCCCGGCAAAACCCTTTCCCACCGCAAGAAAAAGATTCAGGAAAATTGATACTAAAGCCCGTTTTTTGGCTTCTCCCAGTTTCCCTTCCGTTTGATTTTTAACCATGGTGTTCTTCATAAAAATTCAATAAAGATGGACTCGTAAAAACTCTTCATCTTCTTCGTTACTGTTAATAAATATTCATTAAACTTTCATTTATCCAGAAATACATCTTTTTTCTGCCCAATGCCCCCCATCCACCCTTGATAAATGGGTTGACACGACATAAAGTTTGGTGTACCTAAACATGGTCTTCTATGGAGAATAAAATGACCCTGAAAGAACTCAACAAAAAATGCGGTTGCTTTGCCCTGAAACTGAAAGGATGCAACCGGGCACGGCGGTGCAATAGTCATCACGGCCCCTTGTCTGAAAGTTGTCAGGCCGGAAAGGTTAAAATATGTAAAGTAACCGGGGATAGAAAAAGCTGTGCCAGAATGGCATCGCTTGGTGTAATTCCAGGAGAAGAGGCGGAATTGCTTTGTCCGCAAAATGGTTCGCAATGTCTTCTGAAGATTCATGGAGGCACCCTTAGCCTGGATCAATTAACAAGCAGCAACATTATCGTTCAATCCATATAAATCATGTACTTGCATGCAGTTGCCACGTGGCACTGCTTTTTTTATACCCGACGAATTAGTCTCCCCTAACTGTAAGGTCAGCTATGTGGCAAACTATTATAACGTTAATAATTATCGGCATCGCCCTGTTTTACATTGGAAGGAAGGTGTATCATCAAATTCGAAGAGCAATTGATCCTGAACAGAGCCCGTTAAGCGGGTGTGGTTGTAGTTGCAGTGGTTGTTCTGAGACCAGTTGTAATCTGAAAAAACAGGTTTGATGTGCTCCTGGCAATCCGTTTTTACGCTTTTTACGACGCCATCATTTACTACTATATACAGAGTCCAGTTACATGAACAAAGCAACAACAATGGCCTTGGCAGGCAACCCAAACGCAGGAAAAACAACCCTTTTCAATGCACTTACCGGTGCCAGGCAACATGTTGGAAACTATCCGGGAATCACCGTTGACCATAAAGAGGGGTATTTCAAACATGATGGCCGTGATATCACCCTCACAGATCTTCCAGGAACATATTCTCTTACTGCCTACTCAGTAGAAGAGGTCGTGACTCGTGATTTTCTAACAACCCGGAAACCAGATGTGGTTATTAACATAGTTGACGCATCCAACCTTGAACGAAATCTCTACCTCACCACTCAATTTCTTGAAATGGGAGTACCACTAATCATTGCTCTCAACATGGTGGATGTGGCAAAAGATCGTGGTATAGAGGTTCGTTTTCAAAAACTGTCAGAACTGCTTGGGGTATCGGTTGTACCAATCATAGCACGAACCGGTAAGGGAACCGATGCGCTGATCAAAGAGGCCCTGAAAGTCGCTGATTCTGATAAACAATGGGATTCACATGACATTTCCTACGGAGAAGAACTTGATGAAGCCGTCATGGATATTATGTCCATTGTTGAAGATAGGTCCTTTCTTCAAGATGAGTACCATTCAAGGTTCACAGCCATTAAATATCTTGAGCATGATGACCAAATGCTTAACAAGGGCCAGGAGTTCGACGCAACAGTTGCAAAAAAACTGGAACAAACCATTGGAATCATATCGGATCATATTCAGAAAACCATGGATGTGTACCCGGAGGCCATTATCGCAGACCATCGTTATGGATTTATAAAATCCATTATCAGACAGGGCGTAATGACCCATAAATTTGACACAGACAGACTCTACACTTCTGATAAAATAGACAAAGTGCTTACCAATCGCCTCCTTGGGCCTGTTGTGATGCTAGGTATCCTTTTTGGGCTTTACCAGTTCACTTTTTCATGGAGCGAACTTCCCGTTGCGCTGGTCGAGAATGTCTTTACCTGGCTGGGTGCAACCATTGATCAAACCCTACCTGACGGCATGTTGAAATCCATGATTATCTCAGGGGTTATAGATGGTGTCGGTGGCGTTTTAGGCTTTGTTCCATTGATTATGTTTATGTTTTTTGGAATAGCTGTTCTTGAAGATTCGGGCTATCTCGCAAGGGTTGCCTTTATGATGGATCGTATTTTCCATTTCTTTGGTCTCCACGGTTCAAGTGTTATGCCTTTTATCGTTTCGGGTGGGATTGCAGGTGGTTGTGCTGTTCCCGGTGTTATGGCCACGCGGACACTTCGCTCTCCAAAAGAACGAATGGCCACCCTGCTCACTGTCCCATTTATGAACTGCGGGGCGAAAGTCCCTGTGCTGGTTCTCCTCATTGGTGCATTTTTTGCCGATCATAAAGCCTTGTATATGTTTCTTTTCACAATGCTTGCCTGGCTTGTGGCACTTGTGGCAGCAAAATTTCTTCGTGTAACAGTTCTCAGGGGGGAATCCACACCTTTTGTCATGGAGCTTCCCCCTTATCGTTTTCCAACCCTGCAGGGCCTGTTCATTCACACCTGGGAACGTACCTGGCAATATATAAAAAAGGCCGGAACCGTTATCCTGGGGATATCCATCCTTCTCTGGGCACTAATGACCTTTCCAGGCCTTTCTGATATGGAAAAAGCTCAATTCGAATCTTTACGTACTGAAATCAGCCACTCTTTTCCCACTGAGATCCAGCAAGAGCTCTCTCAATCGATTGACTCCAAAGAGAAAAAACTCTCGCAACGTGCAATTGAACTTAAAAATAAGCTCTCAGATATTGATAAAGAGGAATCAGGACAGATGCTTAGAAATTCAATCGCCGGTAAAATCGGCAGAGTTTTTGAGCCGGTCTCAAGCTATGCAGGATTTGACTGGAAAACAAACATTGCAATGCTGGGAGGATTTGCAGCTAAAGAGGTTATCATTTCAACTCTTGGAACGGTTTACTCCATGGGAGACGTTGACGCAGATGATGCGAGCTCACTTGGGGATCGCCTGGTGAATGATCCCGGCTGGAACAGTGTGGTGGCAGTATCAGCCTTGATTTTCATTATGTTTTATGCACCATGCTTTGTTACTGTTGTGTGTATTGCCAAAGAAGCATCGTGGAAATGGGCCGGTTTTTCAGTTGCTTTTAATACGCTTTTTGCGTTTTTTGCAGCAGTCTCAGTTTTTCAGATTGGAAGTCTGTTTACCTGATTTTCGGGTGCAGGCTCCCCTTTTACAATGGAGGGAGCCTGCAACAGTTCAATTCACTTTCTCACAACAAATTACGCATTACCCGCTGAAAGGCGTCCCAATCCCGGATTTGCCATAAGTACATCTTCGTCAAACTTCGTTCACGTATCGTCATTTTTTATTTCTCCTCAGGTTGTATTCCCTGTTATATCGCCTGAGACAAAAAAGCCCCAGGCTGATAGTATATTCAGACCTGGGGATTTCCCTATATATCCACAAGATCAGTATATCACCGATATTCCACGACGGTGATCACCTCTGCTATCCAGGCAGGTCTTCTGACTTCCGGATTATTCTTTTCCTGCGCCTTCCCGACTAAAAATAAAATGGAGTCAGTGGCACTGTGCAGGAGTTGTCCCCGGTTACAGCGGCGGGCCCGTCTTCGATTTTCACGAAGTTCCCTTTTTCAGTCCTGTTACAGACACCTGAATATCCTTAGCAACTTATATTGAGTTATGGGAATTGTCAAGGGAATGCGGTCAATGTATACAATATATTGTACCGGCAAAGACTACTGCATACTATTTACCCCTTATTGAATACTCCCTAAAACATAAAAAAAGCCCCTCTGGAACAGACCAGAGGGGCTAAGGGAGGGGAAGAAAAATGAAGTTCATTTTCCTTTTTATGTTACAACATGCGTGCCAACTTCACCCAAAGCCCCTATCTATCTACTTTTACGTCCTTTAAAAATACGCCGCATTTCGAACTATCTGGAGGTACTACAAAAAGTGTATCTTTTTTACCCACCCAGTACAGCAAGGTGAGTATTTTCTACACAAGTAAATGTTTGATGGACTCGTAAAAACTCTTCATCTTCTTCGTTACTGCAAATTTCTTATCTTTTCAACGTACCCTAGTACGCCGAAAAGATAAGAAATTTCCGTGCCTCGAATATGAAGGTTTTTC
>CAMZLK010000083.1 GCA_947311475.1 uncultured Desulfocapsa sp. | reverse complement strand
TCCAGATCCCCATCAGCTGCCTGGTAACAAATAAGAATCGGAATATGCGGAAGAGGGTGCAAAACAAGTGCAATTTCTGCGTCAAAGCCCCCCACCTCCTCACCCATAAAAAGCTCGACCATGTCTTTTAGCAACTCAGGATGTCTGTCAGCAAGAATTCTGAGAGGTGTTTCACAGCGGCTCTGGAAAAGACCTCGCCAATCGATTCCACCTTTGATTTCCCGAAAAGAAATCCAGCGGCCAGTTATCTGTTTATGGGTCGGATGACAAATATAGGAAAGAAGCGGTGCCTCAACCCAGGGAATAATGTGGCATTCAGATCGTATCTTCCCATCACGCTCCATATAAAAATCTTTCCCCAGAGATCGTATTCGTAAAACACCACCATCATTATCACAGCCCCGCTGGTACGCCACCTCAACAAAAGATATACTTTGTACCTTTTGCAGTAATTTGGTCATAAATCCCGCCTGCAATGGCTGTGCAGTGGAACGTCTCTGTAAATTAACAGACAAAGACTGTTTTATATCCCTGGTTAGATGAGGGCAGTCATCAAGGCGTTTCTGACCACCAACCACTGCTGCAGCAAAAGCAAGGCAACTTGGCAACATGCACTGCTTACAGTTACTTTGCTCAAGTATCTTATAAATTTCAAGGGGTGTTAAAACTTTTTCATGTGCCATTTGCTTCCAACTCTCTCATCACTCGCCAAAAGACAGTAACAGTGGTATATGTCTTACTTAGCCATCGGGGTTTCAACCTTTTTACGAGTCCATCAATACTTTATTTTGCCGAAAACTTTTTTCATAGGGAGAACATATAATGGCTCAGCGAATTACCATTGACCCCATAACCAGAATTGAGGGGCACTTACGAATAGATGCAGAGGTAGAGGGCGGAGAGGTAACGAAAGCCTGGTCGTCAGGTCAGATGTGGCGCGGAATTGAGACCATCCTTAAGGGACGGGATCCGCGTGATGCCTGGCTTTTTACTCAGCGTATCTGCGGAGTCTGTACTACGGTGCATGCCCTTGCTTCAGTAAGAGCTGTCGAAAATGCATTGAATCTGGAAATTCCATTGAATGCACAATATATACGAAACATTGTAATGGCTATCCATGCCTTACAGGATCATATTGTTCATTTTTATGTCCTTTCGGCACTTGATTGGGTGGATGTTGTTTCTGCACTTTCTGCAGATCCAAAAAAGACTGCGGCACTTGCAAATTCCCTGTCAGACTGGCCCAATAACAGCGCCAAACGTTTTACAGCTGTACAGGGCAAAGTAAAAGCACTGGTTGACAGCGGACAACTTGGCCCCTTTGCAAACGGCTATTGGGGACATCCTGCAATGAAGCTTCCACCCGAAGCGAATCTCATGGCAGTCTCTCATTACCTCGAATCACTTGATTACCAGAGAAAAGCGACCCGTGCACTTGGTATTATTTCAGGTAAGAATCCGCATATTCAAAATCTTTCCGTTGGTGGAGTGACCACTGCACTAAATCCTGATAGCGATTCCGCTCTTAACATGGAGCGTTTATACTGGATAAAACAGCTTATTCAGGAAGTACGTGGATTTATTAAGCAGGTGTATCTTCCTGATGTTGTTGCCGTTGGTGCTCTCTACAAGGAGTGGCTTCCGTACGGCGCTGGAGTAACCAATTATTTGGCTGTACCGGATATGGTGCTTAACACCAGGGCCACAAAATTTGATCTGCCCGGTGGAACCATAATGGATGGTGATTTGGGGACAGTGAAGGGCATCACCTCTTTCCGTGATGATTATTTCAGGGATAACGTGGAGGAAAATATTGCTCATGCCTGGTATAAGGGAGACTGGTCTAAACATCCTTACCGGGAAGATGATACTCCTAATTATACAGATTTTCAGGATGATGGGAAATATTCCTGGATTAAGGCTCCCCGTTTTCAAGGGAAACCAATGCAGGTTGGGCCACTTGCTCAGATGCTGGTTGGTTACGCACAGGGCCACAAGCCCATCATCAAGAATGTTAACAATGCACTGTCACTGATTTCCAGCGTGGCAGGTGTTACAGTGGGGCCTGAAATTCTTCACTCCACTCTTGGTCGCCATGTGGCGCGTGCTGTTCGTGCTTCCATGTTGGGTGATCTTGCCCTTAAACATTGGGATCTTCTCGTTGACAATATCGGTAAAGGAGATCTGGAAATTTTCAATAAGCCGACCTTTCCGCAGGGTGAACAGAAGGGCTATGGCTTTCATGAAGCACCGCGTGGTGTGTTGTCGCATTGGATCGTTATTCAGGATGGTAAGATTAAAAATTACCAGTGCGTTGTCCCTTCAACCTGGAACGCAGGTCCTCGAGATTCCGAAGGTGTTGTGGGGCCATACGAGGCATCCCTCATTGGGAATCCGGTGGCCGATGCCGAACAACCACTGGAGCTTTTACGTACTGTACACTCCTTTGATCCTTGCATTGCCTGCGCCGTCCACACGGTGGATGCAACAGGAATGGAAATAACGAAAGTCAAGGCTTTATAAGGGATTGATTCCTTTTAAGAATAGAGGGGGGTTGTTATGAACTATGAAGTTAAAAATGTTTGGAGCGTCCTGCTTCGATTGTTTCATTGGGCCCTGATGTTGTCCATTATCACTTTGGTAGTGACAGGATTTTATATCAATAACCCGTGGACCAATACGACTCTGGAAGGCAGTGTGTCATTTCCAATGGCCACCATGCGATATATCCATTTTATGGCTGGCTATCTGTTTACCGCGGCAGTGGCCATAAGGATATATTTATTTCTCTTTGGGAACAAACAGGAACGAATCTGGGACTTTCTGCCTGTAACGCCAAGAAATATAAAGAGTCTGGTCACTACAATTGGATATTACAGTTATCTCAGTGACAAACATGATGGTCGTCTTGGGCACAATGCAATGGCTGGAATTGCTTATATTGTAACCATTGTGGCCGCCATCTTTCAGTTGATAAGTGGTTTTTATATGCTGTATCCGGAGGCTGTTTTCTGGCAGAATCTTGGAGGTGGGATTTTTAACTCTCAGCAGCAAGGTCGTTTTCTGCACCATTTACTGATGTGGTATTTTATTCTGTTTGCTTTTTCCCATGTGTATATAGTTGTCTGGAGTGATATAAAATCTCCTAAAGGACTTATCTCTTCAATGTTTACAGGAAAGAAGTTCAAGCATACAGATTCCTGAAGCTGTTCTACGAAAGAAAATTGTCGTCTGAAGCATCAGGATACCAGTATCCTTGCATCATTGGAAGATAACGCGGCAATGACCATTATCCGGGGAAGTTGGCTTCAGCACTGAGACAGCTATGTGGTTGAGCCGATTTTTTTCGGGAGGATCCAATGGAACACAAAACGAAAAAGGCCGGGATTCTGGGTATTGGTAATTTGTTACTCTCAGATGAGAGTTTTGGCGTTCATGTGGTTGAATTTATGGAAGAACATTATACGTTCCCTCGGTCTGTAACTCTTATGGACGGTGGAACTGCTGGTATCTATATGGCTCCATTTCTTGAGGAGCACGATCCCATTTTTGTGGTTGATGTGCTAAAGCTTGATGGCGGAGCAAATCCTGGAGAATTGTACACATTTACAGCAGAAGATGCTCGAAATGGCTCCATGCAGATACGAATGTCACCGCATCAGCTGGGGATTCTTGAAATACTCGATATTTGTAAGTTGCGTGATATTCAGCCCGAATGTGTGGAGTTTTATTGTGTGGTTCCCAAAAGTCTGGATACCGGACTTGAGATGACAGCAACAGTCTCTGCTCAAATCGCTAAAGTTAGTGATCTCCTGGTGAAGCGCTTGCAGAGTATGGGCCACGATATATTTTCGAGTGGGAAAACAAATGCATAAAATTTCACTGGTGTTTACGGTTGTGATTTAAAACCGGAGCATAATCATGCCTCCAAGGGTATTGAAGTGTATTGGAGCCTCTCTGTGTGCCGTACTCCATAATTCCAGCAATAAAAAACAACAAAAATATATGAGAGTGAAACAATATCAAAATGTTATGAATAGTAACAGATAGCGAACGAAGAGAGACCTTCGAGGCACTGACTTGCGTTAGGTGGGGAGTGTGCTATGATGTGCCATGGTGTGGTACTTTTACTATTTTTCCACAGGGGGAGTATGACAATGCGATATCTTACAGTTGCAACGGTTCTGGTAGCGGTTTTTTTAACGTATTTCGTTTATTTTGCGGAGGCCAGGCCTGGTAAACGCTTTGATGCCCGGACAAAAATGTGCCGCATTATAGCAGATGGCGGTGAACTTGACTGGAACAGCGAACCCTGGGGAGCAGGAGGGATACAATTTCGAGCGGTATGCAAGAGTTGTCATACCCGCGATAACGATAAGGGGGCAACATTTCTTCATGCAGAATCATACACCTCGGATGCATGGAATAAAATTTTTGCTAAAAGAAAAACAGTCTGTGCGAAAAATGGTTCATGGGGTGTTCTCAGTGAAGATGAAATCCAGCTGGTTAACGACTATCTGTACCGGAATGCCAACTGGACCTACGACCCCAATAATGCTGATTCCTGCGGCTGATAAAATCTGATCTCCCGGTCGGGAGAAATTTTAAAATGAAGCTCTGGATGACATCTGTCAGTCAAAGCATTTTTCAGGTGCTCTGAATCCGCTTGATTTCGGCCAGAATTTCTTTGCCGCCGCCGTTTAGAATAATATTGCCCAATCGTTCACCAATTGCTTCGGCTTGATTTTTTGGTCCTTTTTCCGTCTCTATAAGCACAGTTTTACCATCCAGGCTCGCCAGTCCGCCACGGATGCGCAGCTCGTCACCATCAAGCAATGCCAAGCCAAAGGCGGGGATGGAACATCCCCCTTCCATGGTTCGAAGATAAGCACGTTCGGCAAGGAGACAGGATTCTGAGTCTGGATTATTAAGGCATTGTCTAATTTTGTCGAGTTTATCATTGCTTAGAGTGTCTGCTGCTTCAATTGCGATACAGCCCTGTCCTACTGGAGGAATAAATTGTTGATCGGAAAAGATCTTCACAATCATGTCCTCATATTCCATACGTTTTACACCCGCATAGGCAAGCATGAGTGCATCACAGGCACCATCTTTCATCTTTTGAATTCTGGTCTGCAGGTTTCCGCGCATTTCCACTGTTTCAACATGGGGATAGAAATGTTTAAGGAGTGCAATACGACGAACAGAAGAAGTTCCAATTCGAATTTTTTTACTGCTGTCATCAATGTTTAAGCTGCTATCAGATGAGAGCAGGACATCATTTGGCTTTTCCCGATCAGTAAAGGCAATCAGTCCAAAGCCCTCAGGAAGAATGGACTGCATATCTTTGGCGCTATGTACTGCAATATCAGTGTTTCCACTGCCAAGCTGGTCTTCTAGCTCTTCGGTGAAGACCCCTTTAGAGCCAATTTTGGCAATGGAAACATCAAGGATTTTGTCTCCCTTTGTTTCCATGGAGCTTATCTTTGTTTTCATGCCGCTTGCCTGCAGCATTCCTGCAACAGTGTCTGTCTGCCACATGGCGAGTTTACTCTTTCTTGATCCAATATGTATTGTAGTCATAGTTTATCCCTAAAAGTGCGTGTATTTAAAACCTGATAGTACGATATCCTACCACAGGAAATAAAGAGAAAAAAGAGGCAAGATTGCAAACTGTTTTTAAAAGGGCTATCATTATCTATGCGCTTTTTACTCTATAATATTCGTTATGCTACGGGACATGGTGTCGGCTATCATTTTCCATTGCCTTTCACCGGTTTTTTTAAAAGAACAAATGGGATTCTTGGAAAGATTGTTTCCTTTATTCGTTCTGTAAATCCGGATGTAATTGTTTTGATAGAGGTTGATTCCGGTTCGTATCGAAGCCAAAAATCCTGCCAGGTTGAATCCATTGCCAGAGAACTGGACCATTTTCATGTGGTGGAGACAAAATATCGAAATGAATCCATGGCAAACAAAATTCCTGTGTTGAATAAGCAGGGCAACGGTTTGTTGAGTAAACAGCCAATTGTCAGTCATCGGTTTCATTATTTTGATGAAGGAGTTAAGCGACTGGTCATTGAGGTGGAACTGGAGGAGGTCACCATTTTTATTGTTCATCTGTCTTTAAGTTATAAACACAGACAGCAGCAGCTTGAGCACCTTCACCGCATGGTGGTCTATGGGAGTAAACCGGTGATTGTGGCTGGTGACTTTAACACCTTTGGCGGGGATCGTGAGGTACAGCTTTTTCTGGCAGCAACTGGCCTGGAAAACGCAAACCTTGCCGGTTTACCATCCCATCCAAGCCATGCTCCCAAACGAAATCTTGACTTTATTCTACATAGTCCGGAGCTGGTTGTTTCTAACTTTTCCATTCCAGATATTCGGTTGTCGGATCATGCCCCTTTAATTTGTGATTTTCATCTCTCTCGAGAGCATTGAGTTCATAAGAGGAAGGCGAACTTCAAAGCAGGACCCTTCTTTTATTTTACTGGTTACCATAACTGTTCCATCATGTGCTTCAATAACGGCCTTCACATAGTTCAGCCCCAGGCCTAACCCATGTTTTGTGCGGCTTCGGTCGCCACGGTACAGCCGCTCCCATATACGGTTTATCTCGTTGTCGGAGATTCCCAAACCATCGTCACAGAATCGAATGACGACCTGATCTTCCATGGTTGTTACTTTAATTGTGATCATCCCGAGTTTGTGGCCATATTTAATCCCATTATCAAGCAAATTTGCCCACACCTGGCTGATGCGGGTTTTGTCGGCAAAGATTGGAATGGTATTTGTATCTTTTTCAAGAACAACTGAAATCTGTTCTTCTTCGGCCACATATTGATAGAGTCCAATCACATCTTCCAGGGTTGCGATGACATCAAATTCCTGTCGTTGCAACCGCATGGTACCAGCCTCGGCTTCAGCTACGCTCATCATTATTTTCAGCATGGAGAGCACACGTTCAGATTCTTCAAGACAATCAGAAAGAGCGCTACGGTACAATTCGGGATCATCCTTTTCAGATTGCAGGGCATATTCAGCAACTGCACGGAGTCTGGTCATGGGAGTTCTCAGGTCATGGGCCACATTGTCCAATGACGACTGCATTTCAGAAATCAGTTGTTGGTTTTGGGAGAATGTTTTCGTGAGAAGTCTATATATGGAGGCAAGATCGTGATTATCCGGAATGTTTTGCTGGGTGAGCAGGGCCTTTTGGTTCAACGCCCTTCTGATTGAAGTTTCCAGGGATTGTAATGGGGCTTTCATGAAACAGGAAAATAGAAAGGCAAGTCCAAGACAGGGGACAGCTGATAGCAGAAAAGTCCAGTAGGAAGTTCTGACAATTTTTCTGTATATGGCGAGCCCTGTTGAGCGATCATTCTTTCCTGCCTGAGCCAGGCCGCCATCTCTTAGCTTTTTTGACACCAGAAGCCATTCACCGGGTTTTTCAGGTTGTGAAAGTTCAACCCATGCTCCCTGAATTGAAGGGTCTACGTCAAGAAGTCCCTGGAAGGCTATGTGACTGTTTCCGGTGATCAAAAGCTGTTGCCCGTCATTGATAATACGTATAAAATCAATGGATTGAGGAATCGTATTTTGGAGGATAAAAGGGTTTTTATTTGATGACTTATTTTGTCCAAGATAATTGATCAGTGCCGTTGTTATTCCTGTAAGTTGCTGTTCCTGGATGTGGTTTTTAAGGGTCAGGGTGTGAATATAAAGAGAGATTCCTGTGCAAAACCACAGAATAAAGAAAAATAGAAGGATTTTCCCTGGTCGTGTCCAGAGGATTGGGAGTCTATTCTGCACGCAGAACATACCCCATACCTCTAACGGTATGAATGAGCTTGGTTTTGTATTCCTTGTCGACGTGGGTGCGAAGCCGACAGACAAGAACGTCAATCACATTTGTCTGCGGGTCAAAACTGTAATCGTAGATCTGTTCAAGAATTGATGTTTTTGAAAGCACTCGTCCGGGATTGCGCATCATTAGATCAAGCAGTGCGTATTCTTTTGCGGGGAGTTCAATTTTTTGGCCGCATCGTGTGACTTCGCGAGTAATAGGATTCAGTACAAGATCCCCAACAGTGATAGTTCCAGATTCCGCACCATTTTTTTGTCCGCGTCGGAGCAATGCCTGGATACGAGCCAGGAGTTCGTTAAAAGAAAAGGGTTTTATCATGTAGTCATCCCCTCCACGCTGTAGTCCCTCAATCCTATCATCGACCGATTGCCTGGCGCTGAGAATGAGCACGGGGGTGGAAACTCCTTTTTCTCGGATTTTCTCAATCAATGTCAAACCATCAAGCTCAGGGAGCATGATATCAATCACAGCGGCTCCGTATGGCTCAGTGAGTGCAAGCGTGAGACCATCAAGACCATCGTGGCAGACATCCACTGTAAAACCTGCTTCCTGCAATCCTTTTTCGAGAAAGGAGGCTATCTTTTTGTCGTCTTCAACTATCAGTAAACGCATAAGGGGGCAACGTGGTAAAAGGTGGCTTGAATTATCTATCGAAGGGCAATCACTGTGGCACAGCGGCCGGTTTGTCCTTTCCCTTCCCGACGGGCACGACGATAGGAAAAATAATCCTTCGAGCATGATGTGCACACACCTGAAATAGAAATGTTTTCTTTTTTCAGCCCGGCATCAATGAGTTGCATCTCGGATATGTTCAAAAAGTTAAAATAGTTCTCTTTTACCTGAAAGGCAAGAAAGGATGAGGGAAGCTCTGTTGGATGATTTTTAAATTCGGCGCAACAGGGTCCAAGGGACGGGCTGATTGTGGCATGGAGTTTGGACGCTGCACTGTTGTATCTGGTTTTCATTGCCCGGACAGTCTTGGCAAGAATTTGTAAAACGCTTCCTTTCCATCCGCAATGAATGGCAGCTATGGCAGAATGTAGAGGGTCAAAGAGTGTTACTGCCTGACAATCAGCCTGTTGAATCATGAGACCGATTGCTGGAATGTCAGTCATGAGGGCATCAAACCCCACTAGTTCGAGATCTTTAGTTGGCTTGTTATCGGTAATGAAGATATCATCTCCATGAACCTGTCGGGTAGAGAGAAGGTACTGGATATCGAGATGGTTTTTAAGGCGCTCACGGTTTTCGGTGACTGCGGTTGCAGTATCGCCAACTCCGTAACTAAGATTAAGGGATTGAAATGGAGGGTCGCTTATTCCACCACTTCTGTCAGTTGAAAACAGTGTGAAGGCTTCTTTGTTGTTTGACATGTGATGGCTCTAAAAAACAGTCAAAAAAAGAGGGAAGCCTCTAAAGAGACTTCCCCATAAAACAGACACTATCTATAAGATAGTTATGATACTAGAAGTATGCCTCAAAGGTGAGGTATACCTGATCTGCACTCTCAACAGTGGATCTACCGCTTGCACTGTCAACCATGTTGATTTGGCTGAGTTCGGCAGAATCGCCAAGATCATATGGTTTTGCATTCCAGTCGAACCCTGAGTAGTCATACTCGTAATGCTGGTAACCAAGTCGAATAAAGGTTTTAGCATATTTGGAGATAGCTTCACCTGTGGGCAGGTCATAGATACCGTATACTTCAAATACATTGCCACGGGCGCCAAGTTTACCAAGAAACAGGTCATCATGACCAGGATTCATCGCAACCCAGTATTCAGATCCGTAGTTCCACTCAGCGCCAAGTTTCAGGCCAATGGAATCAAAATCATAACGGGCACCAAGATAGACAGAGTATCCATTTTCGCTATCGGTATGAGGAGTACCTTCCATTCCCATTTGGGCAAGGGCTCCATTAATCATAGCCTGAGACATTCCCTGTGCGGCCATCTGTTGTGCAGCACCCATTCCAGCATAATCATTGAACATTCCGTTCTGGTTGGGATCGGTTACAGACCAGCCACCAACTGCGAAGAAGTTGAAGTTCGCAATTTTGTCCTGATAGACAACGGAACTATGAGTGATATTGCCAACAACCATCTGCTCGCCAAAACCGCCTTGCTCAGGTGGAAACGCAGCACCAAAGTTGACAAATTCACTTGTAAAAGAGGGGTAGTTAAAGACATCGAAGGCCATAAACGATTGGATGTTTATGAAACGATTATCTTTTTTCATGAGATCCCAGCTGATTCCGGCAAAATCCATGTCAGCCATGGTGTCATTTTCGCCTTCAATTTCAAGTCCGGTCTCAAAGCCACGTCCGTAACAGAAACGAACACGACCGGTTCCCATGGATTCAACGCCCCAGCGATAAGCATAACCTACTGAAATGCCATCAAATGGCCAGTCCATATAGGCAATAGGGGTAGCCATACGTTCATCATTACCCATACGTATCTGTGCTGGAGGTCCATCTGTTGTAGGACGACGACCAATGGAAAACCAGACAGGCAATCCGCCAATGTTGTTCCAGTTTACGAATGCACGATCAACACGGAGTGCATTATCATTGGGTTGACGGGTAGAATTACCATCCCAGTTTGGCCATCCACCACTGAGACCTTGAGGTGTGTTCTCCATGCCCCAGGCTTTGTACATCGCAAGACGAGCTTTAAACTCCACATTTTCAGTAGCTTTCACACGCATATTCAGGCGAAAACGGTTTGTCCAAAGAGAATCACTTTCAGCAGTTCTTCCATCGGCAAGATCGGCATTGTAATAATCAAGACGGGCGCGAAAATCACCATAGAACTTTACACGAGCGGCAAGGTCCCAGGATTCTGAGCGATCTTCCAAATCTTCGATGCTGTCCATCATATCCTGACAATCACCGGTACTGCATCCACCAGCACCTTCTGCCATCTGGGCTTTCAGCTGATCAAGCTGCATGCTCAACTCCTCAATTTTTCGCTCCAGATCATTGGCATTTGCTCCACCACTTGCTGATGCAACTGCAGGCAGTGCAATAAGACCAGCAAGTGCCAGCATGGAAAATTTTTTCACCATCTTGTTTTCTCCTTCCTCTTTTAATTGTGACGATCCGCTTATCGCAGATAAGCGACGCTCGATGTTCAATCTGTTACACTTTTAGAAAAAAAGCATCACAATTTGAACGAATACAAAACACACTTTCCTGATCACTCAGGTATTCAACAAAAGCGCGTACAAAAATTTTTACTTCAATATATTGTACTATCGTATTTTTCTTTGTGTGTCAACTGAATATGGCTATTCTCACGAGTTTTTTGGCCTTTTATGATTTTGTTAGGCATGGAAATGTCTTGTGGTACAATATGTGGTGTGAGTAGTTAATTCCAACTAGGGGGAATTAGCGTAACGATTTGGTTAGAATGGTTTTTTTTACTCCATGACGAATGGTTGTTCCGTAAAATGTATATTGGAACAGGCGCTGATACCAGTCACTCATTTGACGGGTAACGAGCCAGATACCGGAGAGGTCGTTTTGCAGGGTCCAGATATGCCACTGCTGTATGAGTTTTGACGCAACCCCTTTGTGCCTGAATTCGGGTAGTACCATAAGTCCTGTGCCGCAGGCATATTTTTGGAGCAGCCGAATGGTTGCGGTGTCGGAGTTGTCGGGGGCAGGAGACTGATTGATGACAGTTGCAAAACCTATGTATTTGCCCTGGTATTTTGCCAGAAAAAGGGCTCGGTCAGGTTTAACACTATATCGCTGAAGTTTGTCGAGGAAGACATGGACAAAGTCGGGATTCATGTCTCTTTTCAGGTCTTGAAATGCCTGGGGGACATCATTGGGACCTGCTGGTATAATATGACAGGGGAGTGCAGTCAATTTGTTAGATCTCATCCAGAATGGCAGCTTTTTTCAGTTCATATTCCTCATCAGTGATGAGTTGCTGTTTGTGAAGGAGAGTGATGACCTGCAATCGTTGCTCTACTGTTTGTGGTCTGACCTCAACAGAGGACGCTGCAGGTTCCAGGGTTTTGAGTTTAATTTTTGTGTCGCGCACAGGGAGAGCACGAAGAGATATTGAAATTACCCGTTCCATCCATGAGCATCTTTGATTAGCCAAATGACAGAATGCTGCTTTGCTGTCATCGGTTTCAGAGGCCCAGATGAGATTGGAAGTAATATTGATAAGATCCCCTTCTTTTTGAATTTTTGCTTCAATAAGGGTCTGTAATTCGGCTCTTTTGGGCATGCGCCAGTCCTCATGGCCCCCGCCAGTGTAGTTTTCGCAATAGTCTACAGCTTCCTGCCAGGTTAGGCTTTCGCTGTTATCGGAATGAGCCCACATGAGTTCACTTTTTGTGTCCAGGACCGTTTGATTACTGATGGTAAATTGAGTTTTATCAACTTTATCGGTACAGCCGGAAATAAGAACAAGACAGAGGGAAATCAGCAATTTCTGCATTATACTTCTCCTAAAAGGATGGAATCTGGTTAGCTGCTACAGTTGTAGCCCAGAGATGCATGGAAAGCGAGAAAGAAATGGAGATTACAGGGTTTTTATAAAATCCCGTATTTCAAAGCATACCCGCAGGTAACAGGCAAGTTGTTCTTTTTCAGTTGTCAGTTTTTCTGCAAGCTGAGGAGGGTCGTCAAAACCATGATAGAGGACTTTGGTGTTGCCTGGAAAGAGAGGGCACTGTTCATCTGCGTGACCGCAGACCGTGATCACCAGATCGAATTGAATAGGGGAAAGTTCACTAAGCAGCTTTGAGTGGTGATGGGCTATATCCACTCCTGCCTGTTTCATGGCTTTAACGGCCATGGGATTCAGGCCATGTTTCTCAATACCGGCTGACCAGGCTTCAATACGGTCTTCATGGAGATGACGGGCCCATCCTTCCGCCATCTGGCTTCGGCATGAATTTCCGGTACAGAGAAAGAGAACTTTTTTTCGTGTGTTTTGCATGAAGCCTTATATCACAAGATTAAAAAGGTATCCAGTGAAGAGAATGCCACCACTAACCACAAGAATAAATGTTGCAATCAGTTTTGGTTTCAGCGCCTTACGGAGGATAACCATTTCAGGCAGAGACAGAGCAATAACACTCATCATAAAGGCAAGAACGGTTCCAAGGGCAGCTCCTTTACCAAGTAGAGCGCCGACAATTGGGACCATACCGGCAGCATTGGAATACATTGGGATTCCAATAAGAACTGCTGCAGGGACTGACCACCAGGCGTCTTTACCCATAAGAGCGGCCATGAAATTTTCAGGCACGAAGCCATGGATGAGAGCTCCGACTAAAATTCCTGCAACGACATATAGCCAGACTTTACCTACGATATCTCGTATTGCCTCAATTCCAAATGCCACACGGTCTCCCCAGTTTAATTTTTGCTCAAGAACCAGTTCCTGGCCGGAACGCATTTCCTGTACCCAGTCTTCAATCTGATCTTCCATCCCCATCCTGCCTATAATCCAGCCAGCCATAATGGCGATAGATACTCCTGTCACCATGTAGAGTGCTGCGATTTTCCAGCCTAAAAGTCCATAGAGCAGGACAAGGGCAATTTCATTGACCAGAGGTGCTGCAATGAGAAATGAAAGCGTTACACCGAGGGGGATTCCTGCCTGCACAAAACCGAGAAAAAGCGGAGTTGCGGAGCAGGAGCAAAAAGGGGTGATAATTCCAAAGAGGGCCGCAAAGACATTCCCCGTTGTTTCCCGTTTGCCGGCTAAGATTTTTCGTGTTCGTTCAGGTGTCACAAAAGTGCGAAGAACACCGATTCCGAACACAATGAGTGTGAGCAACATCAGGACTTTTGGTGTGTCGTAGACAAAAAACTGCACAGAGGCACCAAGATGACTGCCCTGTTCAATACCCAAAATGCTGTAGCTGAAAAAATTGGAAAATGGAAGGAGCTGGCTATAAAGCAGGTACCAGCCGGCAAGAGCGACAGCACCAATGGCCAGATATGATCCTTTGGAAAGCGGGTTCTTCGTAGATTTCTGTTCAGGTTTTTTTTGGGTACAGGCACATTCTGTCTGTGGCGCCATTTGTAATGTTTTCATTTGTTTTCCTCACACGGTACAATGAGTCTCTTTTGATATGTTAAGGTTTCTTTGCAGCCGCATTTGTTTAAGTTTTTTGTCATCTTCCAGCCAACGCTCCAGGTGTGTTAGCATTACTGCCTCGTATGCAGAATCGTGTTTTGCAGACAATTTGTACATGATCCATGTTCCCTGCCGTCTACGTTGAACCAGTCCGGCATCTTCAAGAACTTTCATGTGCCTGGAAACCGTAGATTGGGCAAGCTGCAGATGGGATTGTATGTTGCAGACACAAAGTTCTCCATCCTGCAGGAGTTTTAAGACCCTGACTCGGCTAGAGTCTGATAGGGCCTTCATGACTCGTATAAAGTGTTTCATCGGGCTCCTTAATGTATATATCCGTATATCGCCATAGTTCGATATAGTGTAGTGCGTATCTCCGAATTGTCAAATAAGATGGTGTCGTAAAAACTCCTCATCTGCTTTGTTGCTACATTTTTTGTTTAATTTCAACGTACCTTAGTGCGCCGAAATTAAAAAAATGTGCGCCTCGCATATGAAGTTTTTCAAGTAAGGTGTAGAAACCAAACATCGCGGAAGTGCTCCTTCCCATAAGGGTGCTTAAATTTTTTTCAAAATAGAACAATATTGTGAATATCGCCGTTGTGAATATAACATTATTGTGAGTTATGGTGTGCCTGAAATGTTATAATATGATCGGATTTTTTGAGGAGTACACTTTTTTCCTGTTGTCTGGAGAAAACTACGTGGAATACCGATGCTTTTCAAGAAAACTTAGGGTTGACGGCCTATTTGGCATAAGCTGTGTATGGAAACTGACATATTGATATCTTCAGGATGGACATTAAATTGAAATGTTTGGGCTCACCGGATATTTACCATCTTGACATGGAAAAAATTCGCAGCATTCAGCTGGCCATGTTTACCTTACTCCATATTCCAGTACTGAAAAACAGGTGGTGTAGACTCTGAGGATATATAAGAGTGATAAACTCGTAAAAAGGTTAAAATCTCGATGGCTAAGTAAAAAGCTTCAT
>CAMZLK010000082.1 GCA_947311475.1 uncultured Desulfocapsa sp. | reverse complement strand
CATATTGCTCAAAATAAGATACAGTTAATTGACTTGCAAATCTTCTTGAGAAATATTATGCAACTACCTGTTATTACTATTCGTTACAGGGTGATTTAACACTAACCTAATTCTTATACAACTTTAAAAGGTTACATTTAAAATTGGACATATTGCTCAAAATAAGATACCGTTAATTGCTGGAAAACTTTTTCTTCTGCAGTACGGACGTAACGAATAGTAATAACAGGTAGTGGCATGATATTTCTCAAGAAGATTTGCAAGTCAATTAACTGTATCTTATTTTGAGCAATATGTCCAATTTTAAATGTAACCTTTTAAAGTTGTATAAGAACTAGGTTAGGGTTAAATCACCCTGGTTGATAACCTTGCCATGTTGTTTCTTTTCCAAAGTAAAATTACGAACGGCCTGGATTCTTTCCCCTTTTCGTTCCGTAAGAACATTCTTACCGCCCTTTCCGGGTCTGAAACTTGAGCCATCTGTACCGCAGGGCTTCACCAGGAATTCCAGACAAATACCTTCCTGGTGGGGGATGATGTGAGCGTGGGGGGTGCTGTTTGCTTTGATAACGTTAGTTTTTGCATTCGTTGTAATGTCGGAGTGAACAGTTACCAGTGAGGATAAAGAATCAACAACCTGCCGTGCCAGTTTCTCTCCTGATTTAGGTATGATCAGTTCTTTTTGCAGAACCTCGATAATTCTGCTCTGATGTGCCGAGAAACGAACCACCTTGAAACGGGTCGGTGTATCTTTCACCACCTGTATCTCATCCGTTGCCTGAGCAGGAAAAACAGAGAGCTTCAGTTTCCCTTTTTCCTTCACCAGCCGTACTTCCGGTTCGGCCAAAACCAGTTCTATATGGACATCGGGGGAGCTTTCCAGAAAAAGAAGCGGATGACCGACCAGCGCCGGCAAGGCTCTGTCGTATTCGATGACATATTCTGTTTTTCCATAATAGCTGTACTCGGAGCGATAATATTCCTCTTTAATGGCCTGACATATTTGCCGGTCCTGATTGGTGAGTCCCTCCATGGTGTGGTGGTTCTGGTAGAGATTTTTCATCGCAACGGATCTGCCCTTAGTCCATGTCCCCTTTTTGTTGAGCTTCTGGAGTCGTGGAGTAATGTAGCAGTGATTATACTTTTCACTATGACTGAACAACCAGACCAGCCGTTGTGTATCTGAATTAACCGGTTTTACCTTCTTTCCGGTTTTGCCTATGGCCAACAAACCATTGAGCGTTTTTTCCCATTGTGCTTGCACCTTGACTATTTTAACAAGGCTGACCGTTCCGCAGGATTTGTGCAGTTTCCCGGCCAGAGTCTGATTTCGCGCCTTGTCCTCACCGAGCATTGCCAGCAATGCGGATAATTCTGCAGCAAGCCAGGTGTAACCGTTCTTTTGCGCTTTGTTCCTGTTTTGGGTGAGTTCAGGGATATATTCTTCAACCAGAGAGGAATCAGTCCAGGTCTGGACAAGGCAAATCAAGAAAATGAAAAGGGGGGCATTTCTGTAATATTGCATAGCATTAACAGACTGTGGAGTAACCGGAAGGCCCAGTTGTGATTCAAAAACTGGTCTCATAACTCTTGTGATGGGAAGATTTGGGTATATATGTTGTTTTGTTGTGTCAATATATCCCAGCCCTTTTCGTAGAGAGGGCTCATCGTTGGTTTGGAGCAGTGCCAGCAGGTAGAAAATACCACCATAGCTTTTCAGGAACAATTTTCGTTTTCTTGAACTCTTTTTTTTGCACTTGATTGCTTCCTCAAACAAAGTAATGGCTTCACTGTAATCACCGCAGATGCATTTTGACCATCCTGTACGGCTGAGTTGCTCCGCTTTAAGACCTTTTTTCAGATTGTCTGCAAGTAAAAGGGCGAAGGTGGTGTCACCACAGATCAGGTGGTGGTTAATAAGGTTTATTGCCAAACGTTTTCCAATGAATTCTGCGTGGTAATTACTGAGGATATAATTCAGGATTTCTTCTGATTGTTCCAATAATTTTCCGCATATTTCCAGTAGAGAAAAGGAGACCTCCATTCGTATTTGAGGATGAATGAATTCCATAACTTCGCTGGAGAAAGGATTGTTGAGTATGCTGTGATGGGGATTGTTTGACAGGTAGTCATTGTGGAAGAATTTATAAGCGTAATACTTTTCGATTGTCAGGAGTTCGTCGGATGTTTTGTGAGTAAACAGAGCTATCTGAAAGGAGCGGATAAGTTCCTGGTAATTTTTAAAAGGGTTTGCTTTTTTTCCTGTATCCGGCAGCGTTGTCTTTTTTTGGATTGTTTCGGCAATTTGCGTAAATGTGCTCGTTGCCAGGGCATCCCACAGTGCCTGTTTGCGGATGGATTCCGGGCACATCATTCCTTTTGCTGATTGTATCAGCAAGCCTTTACTAATAAGTTCTTTTTGTATAGATTGCAGAACTGCAGGAGTGAGCACCAGATCATCGTCCGGCCTGAGTTCCGGATCTGTGAGGCAGTTAATCATTACAGCGATTCGCATGTAATCAACATTGACGGCCAGCAGTTGCACCATTGTTTTCTGCAGTGGGGGGAAGGGTGTGATACTCTTTTAAACGTTTTTTAAGGGGCTGTTTATTATTCATTATGCAGGATGAAGGGTATTTGGAATAGTAAATATTCGGGTTGAAATCAAAAAAACTACCAAATTTAAAAAAAGGTTTACACCACATGTTTTATCAAACATTACATCAAGCACTGGATAGTGCATATCTGACGGCAGATTTACAAAAACTGGCGGCCCTGCTCTGTTCAAAAGTACCATCGCGAAAGGATGAGCGCATTAAACTGATAGTGAACACCATGCTGAATGATTTGCGGGGTATTTATGAACAACTCCCCAAACTCGCTCAATATGCAGTGTCTGAAACTGTTCATACCTGGGGCGGTACTTTTGAAGGGAGGATGTTTATTAATAAATACAAGTCTTCCCCCTGGTTACAAAGGAAAGATCGCTATCAGAAGATCTTACTGGATATCTTTGTGATTGGCAATACCATGCCGTGTGACCTTTTGGAAAAGCTGAAAACCATCGCTCCACCACCTCCTGAAGACACAATCATTTACGCCACAAACGATGAGCTGGCGGATCAGGAACTAAATATACGAAAAACTGCCAGGGCAGCTCTTTCCAATCTTGCCACATTTCTAAACCTTGCCGAGATAAAAAAATACGGGTAAGTGCCAAGACGGGAAAAGGTACAGCTGCCACAGTCAGAAAAATGGATGAATTACTCTATGAGTCTGACTGGTATGCTGACGAAGGCGATCCTGATATCGGATACATACAGGCTTACGCCTGGCCCTTGTTGCTGCAGGGGGGACGTTTGACTAAAACTGATGGTTCCTTTTTGAAACTTACCCCGGCGGGTCGCAAAGCAGCACAAAAAGATCTGGCCGGTGGAATCAAAACAATCTGGGAAAAATGGGAAAAGACTAAAATTATAGATGAGTTTTCAAGAGTGACGGCCATTAAAGGGCAGCGCTCAAGTCGGGGACGCACTATGACCACCCCTGTGAAACGCAGGCCTATGATCAACAATCTGTTGAAGGATCTTAAACCTGGCGAATGGATCAGTATTGACGAGTTTGCCCGAGTCATACAGAGTAAAAGCACCTATTCTTTTGAAATGGTGAATTATGACTGGAAACTCTATTTTTCAGACCAGCATTACGGACATATCGACAATGAATATACCTGGCCTCTTTTACAGCTTCGTTATATTTTAGTTTACCTTTTTGAGTATTGTGCCACCCTCGGGATTGTCGATGTTGCCTATGGGGAACCTTACGGTGCAAGATCCGAAGATTATTCATCCTGCTGGGGAACCTGGGATTTACAATTCCTCAGCCACTGTGATGGGTTGCAATATATCAGGGTCAACGATCTTGGTGCCTTTGTTATGGGGCATGATGAACATTACACACCACAGGATACTGAAGGAGATCTGTTCAGTTTTGATGCCACTGAGTTGATAGTTTTGAATAATGCCGCACTCCCTCCAGGGCAGGAACTATATCTGGAAAAAATAGCTGAACGTACAGAGGTTGACAGATACCGTTTCTCTCGTGCTACATTGTTGAATGCGATTAACGGTGGTGAAAGTCTGGCCGTGATACAGAAGACACTGAAGGATTCGGCAACGGAGGATTTCAGTGAGGAACTTGTTCAACTTTTCAAAGATGTTGAATACCGATCCACCGCCTTTTTAAATGCAGGGCAGACAACGCTGATTAAATGCAGTCCTGATGCCAGGAAGAAAGCTCTTGCAAATAAAAAAATGAGCAGTCTTTGTATGCCGGCGGACGACAAGTATTTGGTTGCAGCGCCAGGGAAGGAGTTACAATTCATTAAAGCTCTTAAGGCTCACGGATATATTCTTGGTTTTAAATAAATGAGAAAAACAATCCTTAGTAAAGAAGTGTTGCGTAATATGAGTCTGAGTCTGTATAAACTTGACTTATCCGTGCGCAGCCATAACGGGCTCGTCAACAAAGAGATAGAATATGTATGGCAGCTGGTACAGTGCAATGACCGGGATTTGTTACGGATAAAAAATTTCGGACGTAAGTCATTGAATCGTCATTTGGAGACTATTCACAGAATTATGTGGTTGGAAGCCTGAAAGGTCTTGTTTTTTGCCACCTTCCTTAATCACATATTCGGATAACACGTTAACATAAAGGAATATAAACACATTATGAAAAAAACAATCGGAATAGACCTGGGAACCACGAATTCTGTGGCAGCAATCAAAAAGGTAAACACTGAAGTGATTAAAAACAGTGAGGGCGAGCAGATAACCCCTTCATGTGTCACCGTCAGAAAGAGAGTTATGCGGGCGCCAGAGTTTATTGTTGGTCGTGATGCATTGGAGTGGCTTCAGCAGGAGCCGGATAACACGATCACCGCTGTTAAACGTCTAATGGGCAGAAATTTTAATGACAGTGAAGTGCAGGAGCTCATTACCGGACATGGTTTGCGCTACAAAATTACATCCCATTCAAAGGGATCAGAAAACAGCCTTGCCATTCATGCCGCCGGTAAAGAATTCACCCCCGATGAAATTTCATCCAAAATTCTTGAAAAAATCAAACATGATGCCGAAGAAGCTCTTGGTGATGAGGTGGATACGGCTGTCATAACGGTACCCGCTTACTTTAATGACAAACAGAAACACCGAACCCGAACAGCGGCAGCTTTAGCCGGCCTTCAGGTGAGTCGCCTGCTGCCGGAACCCACAGCTGCGGCCATATCCTTCGGAGTGGATAGTGTTTCCGGAGACGAGGGACGTACGGTTCTGGTGTTTGATTTTGGCGGCGGAACTTTGGATCTCTCCATTCTCACCATCAGCGGAGGACAGATTATCGAAATGGGAAAAGGTGGTGATATGTGGCTGGGGGGGGAAGACATTGACCGCCTGATTATCGACCATGTGCTTACTGAAACAGCAAAGGAAGAGGAAATTGATGATATCTACTCCCTGATAGAGAACCAGGAGCTATCCCGGAAAAATCGCTTCCTTGCTGAGCTGAAATCAAGCGTGGAGAAAAGTAAGATTGCCCTCAGCGACAGGGAAGAAACATTTATTGAAATTTTTGGTCTTCTCCTTGATGAGGACGGGGATGCTTTTGATATTGAGGTGAAACTCAGCAGAGAACAGTTTAATACCATGCTGGCTCCCATGCTGGCCTCAATGATAAGGTTGGTGCGTGATATCATAAGCGGAGTACATTTTACTGAAGATCTTATCGATAATATTCTTCTGGTGGGTGGAAGTTCCCGCATACCCGCTGTCATCAAAGCATTGCAGGATGAATTTGGTGAGGAAAAAGTGCTGCTTCACGACAGGCCCATGCTGGCAATAGCAGAGGGTGCTGCTATTCTCAGTCATCGACTTGGCGATCTGCTGGAATGTCCGGGATGCGGCGGGGAAGTTGCCCGGGAAAAAGATGTTTGTCCCCATTGCAGTTTTGCTATGGATGCTCACATGGTGGATCAGGGGCTTGTCGGTATCGTGCATGCTGCAGCCCATGATTACTACATAACGCTTGAAAATGACGAACGGTTTCTGCTGGTGGAAAAAAATACGCCTTTGCCATGTTCCAGTACTGAGGTCTTCCGGCTTGTTGATGTGAACCAGGAACTCGTTCATATGAAGTTCCATAATGTGGTGAACGATAAGGAAGAGAGAATAGGTGATCTCTGGCTGGGCATTGATGATGAAGAAAGGCTGTATGAGGAGGATGAACCGCCACAGCTTGAGATTACGATCAGTATAGATGAGAATAACCTCGTTTCTGTGGAGGCAACAATCCTTGAACATCCTGATATTAGGATCTCCGGCACTCTTTCCCGTGGTAAAGCGGATGAAAAACTTTTTCTTTCCCTTGAACAGACCATTAACGATGTCAACACAAAGGGGTATGGCGAATTTGTTGTTATCGATTTTTTGCGTCGCACGCGATCTATTATTCGCACTATTCATGGCGTGGTGGCTGCGGCAACGGGAAAAGTTGATGAACATGTGTATAAACAGGCAGAGGCTAAAATATCTAAGGCCGTTACGATTGCAGAGGGCGGAGAGGCACCCGCTACGAAAATATATTATGCCGAAGCCATGCTGGATAACTACGGCATGTTGATTTCTCCTGCTCTGAAAAAACGCATCGGTGACAGAATTGAAAAGCTGCGAAGTGTGGATGACGATGGCTCTTATGGACAGACCATAAAGGCACAGAAAAAGTTGGAGGATGTTCTCGACGAACCTGATCTGAGTGGGGTTAACCTGTTGATGAGTATAGAAAATGCCGCTGAGGTTTGTTATAACACTGACAAGGCAAAATCTATGCGATTTACCAGAGCCATTGACAAACTCATTTATTTAATGGAAAAGAACGCAGATCCTGCTGCGGTGAACGAATTGTTGCAAAAAACGATGCCGGAAGTGCGTGAAGTGTTGATGTCGCGAGACCATGCCGGAATGGAAATTCATAAGGATCTTCGTAAATAAATGACGGAAGGAATTGATTGTCCTGTGTGTGAGCGTCACGGGTTGACGCCTGACTGTGAGAGTTGTCCCCAGTGTGATGCGGATTTGACCTGTTTTCAAGCGCTCGACCTGCTTCGTACGGAACGGATAGCATCGACTGCACAGAGGGGGAATATCCCTTCAAATAGTTCCGGTGCCGGATTGCTTGTGTATATTGCTGTTTTTGGTGCTGCCCTGGCTCTTGCTGCTTTGTCGTTTGTCATGGGACGTTTCGACAGACGCCTTGACGGGATGGGCACTGCCATGGTCGCTGCCATTCATGACAAGGGCATGGAGCAGGATGTAAACACTGTCCGCCTGCATATTCATAAGCTGCAAGTGAATTACGAGGATTCCTTTTCCAGGATGGAAGAGGTAGTAAAAAGCCATGGTGCTGAAATAAAACGTATCAACACTGCGCTTGTAAGTCTGAAAGGGGAGTTGGAGAATCGCCTTACTGTGGTTGTATCAAAGGAAAAAGATGAGAATACTTTTTTTTATTACACCCGAAAAACAGATACGCTCTGGGGGATTGCCCGCCGATTTTATGGGGAGGGAAAGTACTATCCATTTATTATGGAACATAACCCTCATCTTGTCATTAGCGATATCACGGAAGGGATCAGGATGCAGCTTATCTCAGATTCCGATCCTGTGGCACTTGAGGAGAGGTATGACATGAAGACAGAATGGAAAAACGGAACCCTGTTATGGAAATATATCGTACAGCCGGAAGACACAGAGGATTCAATCTATGCCAGGTTTGTTGCACCGGGAAAGGACAGGCAGGTTTTTTTTGATGCCGGTGTGAAGATTGTTCCCTCTGAAACGGTAAGGATTATTCTGCGTTAGTGCCTTACTCCTGGATTCCTGTCATAAAAAACAAGAAAATTTTGAGGCACAGCGTAGGAGCCCGCCCCTGCGGGCGATTGGGATACATTGCTTGAGCCGTGATTATCGCCCGCAGGGGCGGACTCCTACGGCAATTATTATTGGGTTGCGGGTAAAACCCGCCTTGGGCTAGAACGATCCATAAGGAAGATAAAAGAAAATGGCAAAGAAAAAATCAAAAAAGAAAGCGCAATCAGCGCATGATATTCTTGACCGTGCTGAAAAACTGTTTAAGAAGAAAAGTTTCCAGGCTGCTTTAAGAGAATATGGGAAATTTGAAAAAGTCAATAAAAACAAAACTCCTGTTGCAAAGACAGTGGCCGAACATATCAGTGTTTGCAGGGAGGAAGTAGCAGCAATTCGTGCAGGTGAACTTGTAAAAAAAGCCAGACGTCTGCTCAAAAAAGGAGATCCTGTTCAAGCCCTGCAGTTTTTTGAGCAGGCCTTCGATCTCACCGCTGATGAACGGATAGCGGAGAGCATTGCCGGATTGCAGACTGCGTCCGCTGAGCAGGATCTGCTTGCCGCTGCAGAGAAGGCAGAGGCAGCAGGGGATTACTCTGCTGCTGCGGGCTTTCTTTCTCAACTGTATACCGCTAATTCTGACACCTTGCTGCTATGCCGTTGTGCCCGTTGTCTGATTATGGCGGGACAGTGGTCACAGGCTGCTGATGCTTATGCTGAGGCGGACTGTATGGAAACAGTTGATTTATACAATTATGGTTTTGCCCTGGCATTGCAACACAAATACCTGGAGTGCCTGAAGCTCTGGCAGCAAATCCAATCTGACCACTCTGATTTTGCCCGACAGAAAGATGTGGTTTTCACACTGCTTTTAAGGGAAAAAGAGGCTTATCTGGATGAAGATCCGCTCGGGCGTGAAGCTGAGACCAGGCAGCAGATACAATCCCTTTCCGGGTATGAGGATTCGCCTGCGGCCATGCAGTTGCTTGGACGCTGTCGTTTATTGCAGCTGGCAGAACTCTGGCAGCAAAATAGAATGAAAGAAATCGTGGAGATCAGTGACAAAACAGATCCTCTGAATCTGACTGTTTTGGCGCTCCATGCCAAAGCGGCTTTTATTTATGTGGAAAAAGAAGGTTCACGCCTTTCCGTTGCTGCGATACGGAAATTTATTGATTTCTGGCTTTCCGCTCTTTTCAATCCCGTTTCAGGGAAGGTGGCTGGATCACTTTTTGATTCCGGACTGGAATTGGTGAGAGAATATGCAGGCTACCATCCGCAAGTCGGCAAACAATTGCTAAGTCAGTGGGAAGGCTCTTTCAGTCAGTTGACAATTCTGGATACTCTTCGTGCAGATGGGAAAATTGGCCAATCTGTACCGTTACTGACTCCGGCTCTTGCTCTGCAGGCAGGTATAAGCGAGGAACTTCTTGCGCTGATAAGGGCGAATGAGGATGCTTTCCCCGACAGAATTAGCTTTCTTGATGTCGGTTCCGACTATTGCCGGGCGGGTGCGGCACTGCTTATGGTTCGAGATGGTGATGCGGACAAGGCCGCTGCTTTCCTTGACATGAACAACAAAGAAAATGGTGATCCCTTTGTTGCCCACGCCATAAAAACAATAATGTTTGTATGTGGACTTCAGGCCATGGTGAAGAGGGATTTTAAAAAAGCGGAAAGACTGCTGGTGGAAGTTGCCTCCTTATTCAAGGGCGTTAAAAAACAGAAAACGCGATTGCTCGCCATGCTGGATGACGAAGAAGATTGGGACGATGAACGTCTTGGCGTTTGTGTAAATATCTTGTCTGCCTGGAAAAAAGACAGCCCTTCCGAAGAGATTGATCACGCCCTTTGCAGAGTTATGACCAGGCATGCCGTTGAGCTGTTTAACAAGGGCAAGAGGACTGTCAGAGTACTGGTCTCCTCTCTTGAGAAGGCTGCATCTCTTAATCCTGATGATGAATTCACCAAATTCCAGCTTGGGGATGCCAGACGTAATCTGGAAGTGGATGAACTCAATAGACATATTAATCGCTTTAAGTTGTCGGCGGCAAGCAGCCTTGCCGCCAAAAGTTCATATAGCGATGTGCGTGAAATGTTCTTTGAATTTATTAGAGAGGTATGTGAACAGGCGGGGAATGAGTATGATGCTCAGCCCGATGCGAACATGCTCCTGTTTAGAAAGTTTCTTAAATATGCCACCAGGGTCGATCCGCTGCACCCGGTTGTTTCCATGCTGGAAGCTAAAATAGCTCAAAAGGAGATGTGGACATGAACCCTTACGAAGTCCTTGGTATAAAACATGATGCAACAGCGCATGAGATTGTCCAGGCGGTGGCTTTGGCTTTGCGGGAAAGGAAATATTCGGCCAGGGAGGTTGCCGGGGCAAGAAAGCAGCTTATGGATCCGCAGGCAAGGATGATTCTTGATTTTGTGCATTGTGTTGATATTGTGTCGTTGCTCAATCCGGGAAAAGAAAATTCCAGTGGGGATTCTGCAATACCATTGCTTGAGGGCGTCGAAGGACTGAAGCGATTAACTATTTTTGATATGCAGAGATGAACCGGGAGCATAAAAATAAAGAAAGAGATCCTTATGTATTGCTTCATGGCAAGCTTACAGCCTTTCAGCGTGAAATAGTGGCGTTGAAACAAGAACTCAGTGACCGGGAGGATGCATTCGACAGGAGGGAGCAGACTTTTTTGCTTGATCTTCTGGAAATCGCAGATGCTTTTGATGTTCTGGAGAGTAATATGGCAGGCAAACAGGATTCACTGGACAAAACAGGACGGCGGCTGGTGAAAAATATGAAGGCCATTAAACGGAAATTACTTCGCCTGCTGGCCTCCCGTAACATTGAGCCATTGGAACTTGAAGGCAGCCATGCACAAATCAGGCAGTGCAAGGTTGTTTCAACCGATGCCGATCCCGATCTTGACAATGAAACAATTATTACTGTACAGAAAAAAGGCTATGTGGATACTGCGCGTGGCACCATTTTACGTAAAGCTGAAGTGGTGACTGTTTGTAATGAATAAGTGTTTACACAGCCCACAAGGGGGGGATTAGTACATGTATCGGAAAATTAAAGTTTCTGTGGAAATCGTTCCTTTTGACCAGGCCGGGAGAAGAGCTGTCGTTGCCGTTAAACGGAAAAAAGAACAGATTAAAGCAACATGATTTAGTAGATTATTTTGGACGAGATCGGTTGCAATTGACCGATAGGGTTATCAACAAAGTGTTAATGGAGCTAAAACAGCTTTGCATGCCATGGAAAGCTTTACTCGAGATCAGTTTTCTGTCGGATATGATGAAAGAAAAATATTTGAGAGTATTGGACAATCGATTCAAGAGACTCTTTGTTGAAGAATAGTATTATTTTAAAAAATATCTATTTGGCGATTTGCTTTGCTACCCGGCTTCGCTGTAATCTCCATCGAGGCCAACTGCTCCGTAATGAAGTACGCCACCTGCCTGCCTTTTTCCGGATAAATAACGGTAGCAACAATTGCTCCGGGCCAGAATTCATACAGGTTACTATGATGTGTCATTGAGGGGCCTGGCTCCCGGGCAATCTGTCGCCTGAAACTATTCTTGATCTGCATAGCTTTTCCTTCCTCTTCCTTTCTTGTAGTTGCCAACAGAAACTCAGGGTTGAACACAAAAAATTAGGGTTGTTAATGTTCTGCTTGTTTTGATGCAAAATGCTGTTTTAGCTGGTGGGGAAACTGTTCCGGATAAATGGCAGGTCTCCACAACTGATTATTAGATCGCGAAAGCCTGCAAGAGTACTTAAGTGTAACGTTAATCCAAAAACCTAGTCACTCCTGACTGGTGAGGTAAGGATTCGGTAAGGTAATGCCTTTTCAGGGCAAGGGGTGTTGATAAAATTGCAGTATTAGGATAATGACAAAGCTCTTTATTGGTTTGTCTTAACAGTGCTGTGATTTCGGCTGATTGAGCTGGGTATATGTTCCATTCACCTTTTGTGTAGGATTTCTTATGAAGCGAAAAAATCTCCCTCTTCTTCTCGAGCAACTTGAAGACCGTATATTCCTGGATGCCAATCCTTTAGTAGATGCTGATGGTGGCGTTGACCCTACTATTGATCATGTTGCTGACGCTCCGGTTGAGCCAGTTGCAACTGAGCCTGAAAACACTGAGCAACAGGTTGATAGTGACAATGGTGATACCGTCCCTGAAGAAGCGCCCACTGAAGACTCTGTGGATAGTACTGATGCTCAGGCTGCTGATTCTGACCAGCAGAATATGGCTGATTCCGAAGATGGCTCTGCTGACGCAGGAAATATCAGTACTGCTGATTCTGAGACCGAACAGGAAGCTGTGAACCTTGAATCTCCGGTTGCCCAGGAAGCTTCAGAGGGTGATTCGACAGACGCACAGGAACCGGATGATACCCAAGATAGCCTGGAAAACTCCGGTGATAATTCCTCCGACGCTATTTTAAGAACGGCTGCAGCAACAGAACCAGTGGCTATTGATCCTATGGTTGGTGAAGATTTTGATTTTACGGTCACTTTTAACAACACTACCGGTTCCACAGTGTACAGCCCTTATATTGACATGGTACTGGAAGGCGGTCAGGATGGAGACGATACCGGTGGATTCGGTGACGACGGCATCACTTTTGTCAACGCCACCTTTCTTGGCGCTGATGTTGAACAGGTGGTAATCAATATTACCCAGGACGGGCAACACGTAATGCATCCCTGGGCTACCTATAACAACGGAGACCCCAGTGTTTTTAACAATATCAATGGGTACGAGTTTCAAGCAGGTGACCAGGTGGTCTTCCTGCGCATGCCTTTTGGCTCTTTTGAGGCTGACCAGCCCGAGGCTGTTATCCAGGTAACAGCGCACATGGGAGTTAATGCCGATATTGACCAGAACCTGGCTGTCCATACCAGAGGTGGGGCAAGTCTGGGGCATGATCCTCTGAATAACCCTTCCATAGATAATCCGATACGCAACCAAAACCCTGATACCCAGACTTTTGCGCCTGAGCTGATCACCTATAACAAGGATATTATTCTCCCCTCAGTAGGTTCTGACTGTCAGGAAGAGCATGATCCGACCTATGACGATGTACGCCAGTGGGCCGATGATCCCGGTCATACCTTTGAGGTTAACCATCAAGAGGTGCCCACCGGGCCGAATTATCCGGGAATCTATGTCGGCACAATTAATGTGGCCGACGGTAAGACTGTCACCGGTCTGGAGATGGTAGATACGGTGACAGACGGGGTGGTGGTTACCGGTATAAACAGTGTTGAGGTTAACGGAGTAGCTACGAATGACTACACCTTCAACTGGGACGACACAACCCATCAGGTAACGGTTGCTCTGGATAATAGTGTCACCGGTGGTGTTGGTGACGACGTAGTTATCAAGTATGACTTTTATGTGGGTGATGTCCTTGACCATACATCCGGCGATTTCTCTCACATCGTCAATGACGGCGTGGTGCATTATTCCTGGGAATCAACGGATAACCACAATGAAGACATAACAGATGGCGTCATTGTCGCAGAAGTGAACGCGAGCGGTCATTTCTCCTCCAATTCGTCGGTTGATGACATTTCCCATGTTCAGTCCATTGCCATCCAGAAAGTGCATAGTCTGGATAATGATATAGGTGCAGCAGGATACACTCCTGGGGACCGGGTTCAGTTTACCTTGGATTTCGAGATTTCCGACTATTTCGGCTACGGTGATATTACTATAGACGATCTGTTGTCCGATGGTATGCACCTGCTCAATGGGGGGAGCTTTGACCCCGTCATCACCATTACCGAACGGGGTACGGATATTACCAGCAACCACGTACTTACAAGTACTGAACTTACAACAAGTACAAACGTAACAGATGACACCTTATTGCACTTTGACGTCTCTTCCGTAGTAGGTGGCAATGGTGTACTTGACGGCGGCTATACCGATGGACATGCCGAAGGAGCTACCAGGGGAACCATCACCTATTGGGCGGAGATAGACCAAAATTATGGCAACACTTCGACAGGTGAAATAAATGTCGACCAGGGTGATATCCTTTCCGGTGGGGTAACCATCCAAGGGGAGGTGTATGATTATACAAACAACGCTCTGAACGGAAATTTAGAAACAGACCAGTCTTGTGATTCCATAGATATTGTCACCGGCAGTGTAATCAAGGATATTTATGCCATTACCCATCAAGGGACCACAATCTATAGTCCGGGTAACAACCCGCACCTTTCCCCCGGTGATACGGTTACCTATCATATCCATTATGACATGCCCTTTTCCTCCACTGAGGATTTCAAGCTGACGGATTACCTACCCCAGCCGGTTTTTGATGTGCATGATCCGGATCTAGACGGTACTGATAACAGTTGGACCTATGACAGTACGCTCTTTGACGGTACAACCAATGCTCCCGCTGCCGGATGGTGGGGCTATACTAATTTAGACACCTATCATACCGTGGGAGATTCTATTGTGACTGTAGGGGCCGGCACCGGTAACACCTTAGTCTTTGATTACGGAGCGTATCATGACGGTGGTGATGACATAGCAGCCATTGATCTGGTTTTCACGGTTACGGTCTCCAGTGAGCCTTTTGCCGATGGTATGTATCTGACCAACCAGGTACGGGCCACCGAGGAAAGCACCCAGTTGGCTCAAAATGACGCCGATGCCATCGTTCAGATTGTCCTGGACGAGCCGGACCTGCATGTGATCAAGGGCGTGGTGCAGACGGATAACGATGTAGCAGACACGGACACTCCGATTTTTACCGCCGGTGACACTGTGGATTCCTATTTCACTGAGCCGACTGACGCTAATTTCAGGTTCAATGACAGCGGCACAACCATCCTCTCTTCCAACTGGCTGGCGACCCATGATATTAACACCGATTTGTCTAATGTGGACGGTTCCGATTCCGTGACCATGGCCATTGTTGTGGAAAACACCGGCTCGTCCGGTGCTTTTGATATTACCCTGAACGATGCCCTGCCTACTGGCTACGCTGCCGGAGATGTCACCAATATTAAGGTAACGGATGGAAGTGGCACGGAGTTGACTTATACCGGTAGCCTGTTTGACGGCAATGGCATCACCCTCGTCAATGATGCGGATGGTGCCCTGAATGCATACGATGACGGAACCACCGGCGAGAATATATTAGTCATAACCTATGACCTTAACCTGGGGGACGGTGTGTACGTGGATCAGGACATGGTCAACACGGTCACTGTTACCAGTTTTGCGAGCGCTGAAGGCGCCACCAATTTTGCGACTGAGGGTATCGCCGACAGTGCCACCACCCATACCACGAACCTTCACATGGACAAGATTCTCGTGGAAACCGAAATTGTTAACGGTACGAATGACAATAGTGAAGCTGTTATCGGCGAGCTGGTCACCTACCAGGTCACGGTGACCATGCCGGAAGGTCATGCCGATACTGTTCATGTGATTGATACCCTGGATGAAGGCTTGACCTTTGTCGAGTTGACTAACATCCAAAGCAGTAACGGTAATATTACATCATCCCTTGGAAATTTCGATACAAATAATTTTTCAGGCAGCCAGTCGGGACAGATTGTCACTTTTGACTTAGGTGACCTCACGAATAGTGTCAACAGCAACGACACCGTTGAAACAATTACCCTTACCTATACCGCCTTTGTCAACAATTCGGCAGGTAACCATTCCGGGACTACACTGGATAATTCCGCAGTAGTCGATTTTATAGACAGTAACGGAACCGACCATCACCAGTCCAATACGGATGCTGACAACACTGTCACCGTGATAGAGCCGGATCTGGATGTTGCCAAAGTCGTTGATGTGGACGGCAGCGGCACGGGTTATGGCGATGCCGGTGATTCGGTGAACTACACCATTACCATTTCCCACAATGCAAACAGCGATACCGATGCCTTTGATTTTGATTTCTCCGATACTATTCCGGCGGAGATAACCGGAGCCACTATTTCGCAGGTGACTGATACGGCCGGAACTCTGGGTACAGGCGATTTTTCCCTTTCCGGCAACAGCCTCACCCTGAACGGTACCGAAGACATGCCCATGGGCCGGGTTATTACCATTGAGGTCACTGGTACCCTAGCGGCCTCCGTCACTCCGGGCACCCAGTTTGACAACACCGCCAATATCACTTGGCAGTCCCTGGGCGATGACAACGCTGTTCCATCCCATGTTAATGACGGTACATCCAACGAACGAACCGGTGATGGCACCGGGGAAAACGATTACCACGAAAGCAATAGCGCCACCGTGCATGTGGATTCCGCCTCTGTTGCCAAAAACCTTGTTGGCACGGAAATCAACAATTCCGGTAACACGGCAACAGAAGCCATCATTGGCGAGCTGGCCACCTACCAGGTGGTCATTACAGTGCCGGAAGGAAACCTTGATTCGGCCGAGCTTGTGGACCAGCTTGACGCGGGCCTGACCTTTGGCAGCATAATCTCGGTTGTGGTTGCAGGTGATATTACCACCACAGGCGGAGCCGCTTTGACGACCGCCAATATTACCACCAGCACCACAGGAGACGGCCACGAAGGCAACGCCCAGACCGTCATCTTTGATTTAGGTGATCTGGTCAATGGTCTTAACAACAACGCGGCTGAAACCATCACCATACAATACACGGCCCTGGTGGAAAATTTCGATGTTAATGACCGGGGCGATACCCTGAACAATTCAGCCCTTTTCCGGTATGAGGACGCGGGCAATAATACGATAACCACCAATATCGATTCAGCTCAGGATATCACCATCCTTGAATCGCAGATAACCACCACAAAACATATTAACAATGTTGACGATGCCACGGTGGCGGTGGGCGATATCGTCACCTATACCGTAGTGCTGGAGAACACAGGCAATGCCACTGCCTATGAAGTAACTGCCGTGGATACCATGGCCCAGGGAACCACTTATTTTTCGGATGGCACGCACGTACCCTCAGCCACTGCAGGCGGGGTGGTCATCACCGACAACGGTAATGGTACGCTCACAATCACTAGCAGTACCGACGGCTGGGACATTGACGAAGGTGGTACCATCACCGTCACCTATTATGCCATGATCGGGGCAAACTATTTTGACCAGGATTACACCACCGGCGCCAATAGCAACAATCCGGTCAACTCCGTAAATGCCGATTGGTCAAGTAATGATGACAGCGGGTCCCTGACCAATTCCGGTCGTGATCGTATCTATAATGATCAGGTTGATGGCAACGGCAATCCGATTTACACCGTTGACGGCAGCCAGGATGTGGATACGGCCCAGTTTAACCTGAACTATGACGGTAGCATTGGTGATCTTGTATTTTTTGATGCCGACAATTCAGGAACTAATCCCGGTGGTGACGTGGGTATCAGCGGCGTGGATGTCACCCTGACCGCTGATCTTGACGGTGACAACATTGCTGATTTTACCCGTACCGTTCGTACCGATGCTGATGGTTTGTACTCGTTCGGTAACCTTGCCGCGTTCAGCAGTTATGTTATCACCGTTGATACGGCAACTGCAGGCGGCATCAACCCCATGAATTTGACCGCAGCCGGTTACAGCCAGACCTATGACCCGGATGGAACGGCAACCGCGAATACCACCACCGCCTCCCTGACCGCAGGTGAGCACCGCACTGATGTTGACTTCGGCTATGCCGGTCAAAACACGGTGGGCGATGTGGTCTGGTGGGATGCCGACGCGGACGGTCTCCAGGACACCAACGAAGGCGGCCTCAACGGATTGACCGTCACCCTGCACGCGGATATCGACGGGGACGGCAACTTTGAATATTCCACAACCACAACCACGGCAAGCCACACGGTAGGCGGCGTAACCACGGACGGCTGGTACAGCTTTGGCGATTACCTGCCCGGCGGGGATTATTATATAGAGGTGGCACAGCCCGCAGCCAGTGTACAGACCTATGACATTGACGGCTCCACCACCGGAACATCAGCCAACCGCGGCAATTTCACCCTGGCCGCGGACAATGATCGCACAGACATCGACTTCGGCTATAATGGTGTCTGCTCCATCGGTAACTATGTATGGTATGATATAAACAACGACGGTGTTCAGGATGCCGGCGAACAGGGACTGGGGGGAGTTAAAGTCACCCTGACCGGCGGCGATCTCAACAACGACGGAAACCCGGATACGTATACCACCTTCACAGATAATAACGGCAGCTATTCCTTTAACAATCTTTTTGGGAGCGCCTATACTGTAACGATAGACACAACAACTTTGCCGGGTGGAGATGCAAGCAACTGGGATCAGAGCTATGACTTGGATGACTCGACAGGAGCTTTTATCACCGCCAATAGTTCAGGCTCGATGGATCTTGGTATTAATGGACAAGGAACAACGAGATCTGACGTGGATTTTGGCTACACCGGCGCCGGTTCCATCGGCGATCTGGTCTTTTTTGACGCGGATCATTCCGGTGACCTGTCCGCAGGTGATACCGGTATCACCAACCTGGGCGTTACCCTGACCGCGGATCTGGATAATGACGGCACAGTGGACTTCACCTGGACAACCACCACGGACACCAATGGTAATTACACCTTTGACCATCTTCTTGACCTGAGTCTTATTAATAACAACTTTACCGGCTACACGGTTACCATCGACCCGACCAACCTGCCGCCCCATTCGGTGCAGAGCTATGACCTGGACGGCACCACTCCGGAACATGTCACCACCGGCATTGCCCTGGCAGCCAATGAGGACCGCACGGATGTGGATTTCGGCTATATCACCCAGGGTACCGGCTCCATCGGCGACACGGTCTGGTATGACGCGGACGCGGACGGGGTGCAGGGTGCTTCGGAGACCGGCCTGGCCGGGGTTACCCTGCAGCTTGACGGCGATATCACCGGCGATAATGTCACTGATGTCACCTACACCACCATCACGGATGCCAACGGAAACTATTTGTTTGACGAGCTGTTGTTGGGAACCTATACCGTTACCGTTATCGGCCTTCCTAACGGCATGAGCCAGACGTTTGACCTGGACGACGGCACCGCGCCGTTTGCTACACCTGACGCGGCAACCATCTCCCTGGCCGACGGTGAGCATAATAACAATGTAGACTTTGGCTATACCGGTGCTGCAAATATCGGAAACACCATTTATTTTGATGCGGATAATTCCGGTTCTGAGACTGGTGGGGATGTCGGTCTTGGTGGTGTAACTGTCACACTCACTGGTGATGTAAATAATGATGGAATAGAGGATGTATTGACCACAACAACGGATGCCAATGGCAACTATCTCTTTGAAAATTTGAGGGATGGTGACTATGTGGTAACTGTGGATCCTGCAGGTTTGCCTGGCGGAATGAGTCAATCAGCAGACCCTGATGCCGTGCTTGATAATACTTCAAATGTTACCATAGCTGCTGGCGTTGATGACCTTGGTCAGGATTTTGGTTATACGGGAACAGGAATCATTGGTGATCGTATATGGGATGACCAAAATGGTGATGGTGTTCAGGATGGTGGAGAAAATGGCCTAAATGGAGTTGACGTTACTCTGTCAGTTGATTTTGATGGTGACGGAGTTGTTGACTATACTGAAACAGTGACCACTGCTGGTGATGGAGATTACAGTTTTAGTAATCTCCCGGCTGGCAATTATACCATCAAAGTCGATACCGCAGACATTCCCGGTGGGTATATTTTGACTGGTGATCCTGATTCCAACCCTGATTCAGTATCAACGGTAGTTTTACCGGCTGGTGGAACAAATCTTGATCAGGATTTTGGCTATCAAGATAGTGGCACACCCACAGGTTCCATAGGTGACACCATCTATTATGATGCGGATCATTCCGGATCTGAAACTGGCAACGACCTGGGGCTTGGCGGTGTTACAGTGACGCTCACCGGCGATATTGACGGTGATGGTGATATTGATACGGTCACGACGACAACTGCTGCCGATGGGACTTATTTGTTCGATAACCTTGTTGCAGGAGATTATACTGTAACAGTTGATCCTTCCACATTACCTGCGGGTATGCTTAACACAGTGGATCCTGATGGTGGTAATGACAATAGTGCTGATGTAACAATTGGTGGTGCACTCCCTCTTGATAATACTGGTCAGGATTTTGGATACGATGGCACAGGTTCCATTGGTGATACAATTTATTTTGATGGGAACAATAATGGAAACCAGGATTCGGGTGATGTTGGTATTGGAGGCGTGGATGTAAGGCTTGACATGGATCTGGATGGTGATGGCAATACAGATTACACCCAAACGGCGACAACACAGTCAGATGGCAGTTATCTTTTCGAAGATCTTCCAGCTGGCGAATACACAATTACTGTCGACCCGACAACACTCCCCAATGCTATCCAGCAAAGTGCAGATCCTGATTCTTCATTGGATAACACCAGTACTGTTAATCTGGCTGGTGGGCAAACCAATCTGGATCAGGATTTTGGCTATACAGGAACTGGTTCCATTGGTGATACTATCTGGAACGATGTTGATGGTGATGGTACCCAAAATGGTACTGAAGAAGGTCTTTCCAATGTAGACATAACTCTTAACGCTGATATTGATGGCGACGGAAATCCAGACTACACAGTAACTGTTACAACGGATAGCAATGGTAATTATGTTTTTGAAAACCTTCCAGCCGGTGACTACACGATAACTGTTGATCCAGGCACCCTGCCCACCGGAATGAATCCTGTCGCCGATCCTGATGGAGGAAATGATAATACTGCTGCGGTTACTCTAGTAGCAGGTGAGGATAATGTTGATCAGGATTTTGGTTATAACAGTGGCACCGGCTCAATTGGTGATACCATCTTTTTTGATGAAGATGGCAATGGAGCACAAAACGGTACCGAAGGCGGTCTTGCTGGAGTAAGTGTTACACTTGTTGGTGATATAAATGGAGACGGAACGGTTGATACCCTAACGGCAATAACGGATTCTAACGGCAAGTATCTTTTTGAAAATCTGGCTGCCGGAAACTATACCGTAACGGTTGATCAGTCAAGCTTACCTGCTGGTATGAACCAAACTTCAGCTGATCCTGATACGCCGGGTGCACCTGATAATATGTCCACCGTAGCCCTTGCTGCAGGAGCAGATAATTTTGGTCAGGACTTTGGCTATCGGGGAACCGGCTCAATTGGTGATACTATCTGGGATGATGCTGATGGCAATGGAATTCAGAATGGTGCAGAAGTAGGCATGGCTGGTGTTGATGTAACTCTTTCAGTTGATTATGACGGTGATGGAAATACAGATTATACCATGATGACCACTACGGGGCCCGGAGGATCGTATAGTTTCGATAATTTGCCCGCTGGAGAATACACCATTGAGGTTGATACAACAGATATTCCAGCAAATTACACTCAAACAGGTGATCCCGATGCCAATCCAGATTCAACCTCAACAGTAAATCTGGCAGTAGGTGAGACGAATAATGACCAGGACTTTGGTTACCATGATTCCGGCTCACCAACCGGTTCAATTGGTGACTTTATCTGGTTTGACAGCAACGGCAATGGGCTTCAGGATGAAGTTGTCGCAGGCGGAGACTCCGGTTTAGGGGGGGTAACAGTGACGCTTACCGGCGATATTGACGGTGATGGAGATATTGATACCATAACCACAACCACAGCAGATGATGGCAGCTACCTCTTTGATAATCTTAACGCTGCAGGTGCTGGGGGAGTTGACTATACAATTACTGTTGATCCGACAACTCTTCCCGGTGGCATGATCCAAACGGGTGATCCGGATAGTATTATGGATAACACCACCACCGTAAACATTGGTGGCTCAAATCCTGTTGATAATGATACTGCTGATTTCGGTTACAACGGAACTGGAACAATCGGTGACACCATCTATTTTGATACTGACGGTGATGGTGTTGAGGATCCCGGTGAAAATGGAATGGGTGGTGTAGATGTTTCCATCAGCGTTGATCTTGATGGTGATGGCATTCCTGATTACACTGAAACGGTAACAACAGCACCAGATGGCAGCTATAGCTTTAACCATTTGCCTGAAGGCGAATACACAGTTACCGTTGATCCTGCAACACTTCCTAATGATGTTGCAGCCAGTGGTGATCCTGATTCAGTTCTGGATAATAGTACCACTGTAAATTTCGGCTCTGGCGAAACAAATAATGATCAGGACTTTGGTTATACAGGTACCGGATCCATTGGAGATACAATTTATTCTGATGTCGATGGTAATGGTTTTCAAAGCAGTGGAGAACCAGGAATTGGTGGAGTAACAGTAACATTGCAGGGTGACTTTGATAATGACGGAACTATTGATTCTGTGACAACAACAACAGATGCCAATGGGCATTATCTGTTTGAAGGCCTGACTGCAGGGACATATACTGTCTATGTGGATTCCACTACTCTACCACCCGGCTTGACACAAACCGGTGATCCGGATGCCAGCATTGATGATCAGTCGACTGTAATACTTGGTGCTGGTGAGGCAAATAATGATCAGGATTTCGGGTACAATGGTCGTATAGTTGTACCACCACAACCAGATCCGCCTAAACCAGAACCAGTAATACCGCCTGCACCTGCACCAACACCTGTAATACCAGTGCAACCGCAGCCTGATGCTCCAGCGGTGGTTATGACAGCACCGCAAATTATTCCAGATGCCTTTTTTATGCATCAGCAGTTTGGTGATCGGATAGATGACGATATCTTCCAATACCCATTTGGTGTAACACCATGGTTGGAACCAATTCTTCCGGTATCTCCAATATATTCAGGGCTTGCAGAACCGGGAACCACGCTTAATTTTGTCTTGTACGATGCACTTGGAAATGAGATAGCAAACCAGACTGTTATGGCTGATACAGCAGGTAACTGGCTGGCCAGTTTTCCTGGGGTTTTAATGTTTGATCAGCCCCATCATATGGTGATTGAACAAACCTCATCAACCTACAATGCAAGTAGTGATGGTTTCTTCAATATGCGCACGTATTATAATCCCAATTTTAACAGTATGGCTTTCTCAAGTACGCGTCTGGATGTGGCCGCTGTTTTTGCCCATCTCCCCTCTACTGTAATGGAAAGTATGCATGCAAGTAATATGTCCACGCTCAATCTTGGGTGGGACGATTTTAACGGATATGAATTTTTTACTCCCTCAACGCATCCGGCAAGTAGTGGCCATTAATACCCTAAAGGAAGGAAGAAGAATGAAGAAAAGCTTTAGAATACTGACATTGGCATCCTTAGGTTGTTTTCTATGCACTGTACCTGTGCATGCCAACACCGAAACACCAACAGATTACGAACTGGTTGTGCAGGCAACAGAAAAGAGTGAGCTTGACTATGACCAACTGAAAACAAAACTGTTTGAAAGATATTCCTCGGCCATTGAACGTATGGAGCAGGCGGAAAATAACTATACCAGTATTTTTTCAGGTGATTCGAGTATTGGTAACGGTTCCATCCCTGCAGGTTTTTCACCCTGGTGGCAGGAACGTGTGAATGGTCAAATAAATAAAGGTGTTCCCAATGTGTCCACTGATGTGACATCACTTTTTACCAGAGCACTGAAGCATTCCTCTCAGATTAGAGTATTTAGTGATCTTCCGCTCATTCGTAAAACCACAATTCGGGAAGCGGAAGGCCCCTATGATTTTAGGATTTTTGCAGAAGGTCGTCTCACAGACCTTGATGAGCCTGTGGGAGATGAATTACGCACTGGTGATTCTCGTCGATATGAAGAGCATTCAAAAAATCTTGAATATGGTGTGCGGAAGAAATTCCTCACCGGTACCGAGGTTGAGCTGAAACAAAATATTGGAGATTTTGATACCAACTCAACCTTTTTTAATCCTCGGGATCAGGCTCGTACCGGAACCTACCTGACCATCTCCCAACCACTTCTTAAGACTTTTGGTATTGCCTATAATAGAGCACCCATTGATCTTGCCGGTATCGATTATTCAATTGCCGGTGAAGAATTGAGGCGCAATGTTGAAAGCCATTTGCTGGAAGTCAGTCGTGCGTACTGGGGCCTGTACCTGGAACGTTCTTTGCTGTTGCAAAGAGAACAACTTGCTAAAAAGAGTGCTGATATCTATAAAAAAATGCAAAAGCGGACTGGTTTGGATGTTCCTCCCAGTTTACTGGCACGTGCCAAATCCCTGGTTAATGCCCACGAACTAGCTGCCATGCAAGCCGAATACGCAATGCTCAATGCTCAGTCTCGTATCCGTGCGCTTGTGAATGACCCCGAGCTACTGAATGCGTCAGGCCTTGAAATGGTCACAGATCAGTTACCGAGTAATGAACCTTTTGATATTACTTTTGACAATGCTCTACAGACTACAATCAATAATCGTCCCGAGATTGCCCAGGCTGTGAAGCATATTCAGTCAGCTTACATTCGTCTGGAACGATCCGAGAATGAATTGCGTCCTAATCTTGATCTTTTTTTCCAGGGATATGTGAAAGGGCTTGAAGGAGATTTTGAATATGGTGATGCCTACTCTGGACAATTCGATGAAGGAAGCCCCAGCTATGTTGGTGGTATTCGTTTTGAATTTCCTCTTGGTAACAATGGTGCTCAGGCTCGAAATCTCCGTAAAAAACTGGAAATACGGCAGCTTTTGCATCAGTTGGATACCACAGTGGAAAACGTTCTTCTTGAAGCACAGGTTTCTTACCGCGAACTTGAAAAGAACTATCGTTCCATGGTACAAAGTTATCAGATAATGCTTTCTGATGATGAAGAGGTTAAGGCGTTACTGTCACGGGTTGATTATCTTCTGGCAAACAATGATCAGTATGGCGATGTCTTATACAGGCTGATGGATGCCAGTGAAAGACTTACCTCTTCTGAAGAGTTGTTCGCAAAAAGTGAACTGACATATAACTATTCCCTGTATAATCTCCAAAGAGCCATGGGAATATTGGTCAGTACCAACAAGATAGTCATTGAGGAAGAGACACCCGAGGATGGAGATGAATTACCTGTTATTAATGTCAGTAAACAGTAAACTTCTGTCCACCATGTTTCGGAGTCTTCCGAAGCATGGTGTCTTTTTTTTACTTTTTTTCCTCTTTGCAAGCTCCTGCCTGGCACAGACTTATGATGCTTTTCTGGAACCAAATAGAATTGTAGATATTTCTTCGCCTTATCGTGGCCGTATTAGTGTTATCCATGTCCGTGAGGGGGATCATGTTCAGGCCAGTCAGTTATTGGCTGAACTTGATACCAGGGTGTTGAAGGCTCAACTGGCCTCAGCTGCTGGCGCTGCGCTGTTCCATGGCCATGTTGATTCTGCAGTGGCCATGGTCACCATGCGAAAGAATCGATATGCCATGCTGAAAGATCTGGAAAAGAGTGGGAATGCCAGACCGCAGGAAATGACAAGAGGGCGCACTGATCTTATAGTTGCCAGGGCTGAGTTGTTAGGTGCCAGAGAAAATCAAAAACTTAAAAAACTTGAAGCTGATATAATCCGTGCTCGAATAGAGGAAAATAAACTTCGCAGTCCGGTTGACGGAGTTGTTACCAAGATATACAAAGAAGAAGCAGAGCTTATTGGTGGAAGCGATCAGCAGGGTTTTATAACGGTGGTTCAATTGGATCCTTTACAGGCTCAATTTCATTTACCGCCGGATATTGCAAAAACTTTGAGCGTTGGAAGTGAGATTGTTGTTGAGGTTGATTCCTCTCCGGTGAGTGCTGATGTCGATTTTATTTCACCTATAATTAATGCTCAGAGTGGTACAGTGGAAGTTCGACTTACCATTGAGAACAAAGAACATCTGTTGGCCAGTGGCAAACGATGCATATTTAAAGACCCCATTGAGAGTAAGCAGATTCTGCAAAATACAGAATAATCCCAAACATGATAAGCTCGTAAAAAAGTCAATTGAAAGATGGCTAAGTAAAAACTCTTCATGTGCGCCTCGCATATGAAGAGTTTTTACGACGCCATCAAAAATTAGTAGTATTAAAATTCCTGGAGAAATACCCCCATGGCAGATAAAAAGGACAAACAGCAGCAGGTAAAAGTAAGGTACAATGAAACCTCAGCCTTGTATGCTTCTCAGTTTATTCTCAACACTTCAGATGAAGACATAACAATTAATTTTTCCTCAGGTCCAATGAGTGATCCGGCGGGGAATGAGACCATACTTCCAGTGCATACCAGAATTGCAATGTCCAAACAGGGGGCTGTGCGCTTGTATAAAATCCTTGCTCAGGTATTGTCAGAACAAAAAACAAAAAAAGCAGCTCCTGAAACATCTCAGGCAAAATTGCCAAAATTGCAGTAGAATTATGTGTACTGTTTTATGAAATCGTTTTTTTATATCAATATCCCAGTGTCCTTTCTTAGATTGTTTTGACCGAGTTATCATCCCAGGATTCTTCGGAACAAAAACCCCAGAGGTTGCAAGCACCTGATCCTGCCAGATTGGCAGAACGAGTGTTTGGGATTCTTGCAGGGGGCGGGGAGGTAAAGGGCAAGATAGATCACTTGTTGCTGCTGGCACTGGGATTAGTTAATGGTGCTGGTGCTCTGTTATTTGTCGGGGCTGACGCTGAAACCAGACAGGCTGCGCAGCTGATCTCCCGCCAGGCAGAAGCATGGTCACCTGATCTTGCTGGAGAGTGCCGTAGAAGAGCCGCACTGGCCATGCAGGCAGGAAAAGCTTCCATTGCTCCCCTTGAGAAATTTCCCTCTGCACGCATTCTTTCCTGCCCTGTGTCGGCCAAAGACGATAAACATTCCTGTTGTCTCAGTGTAATTGTTCTGCTTGGAGACAGTCCAGAGGAAGCTTTTCTCATTATTCTTCAACTTATTGCATCAATTCTTGCACAACTCCTGTTTTCCAATGGTCAGTCTCAAGAGGTTGGTACTGGATCAACAGAACTCCTCCAATTGTTATTGCAGCAGAAAGGTGAACTAGATGCTCGAGGGCTTTGTGATATCGTAAAAAAGTGGTCCGGTTGCGGAATGCTTGTTCTTGGCAGTGGCAGTGAGAGTAATAAAGTACGGTTGCGTGTCGCCAGCGATATGGTGAAGATTGATAGCCGTACCCGGCAATCCCGTCAATTGATCAAAGTAATGCAGGAGTGTCATCAACACACACAGCCCATCCTCTGGCCTGGTAAGGCCAATGATAAGGGGCATGGACAATCTCTGCTTATGAAAGAACTTGTTCGTTCTGCAGGGATGCAGCAGGGAGCGGCGGTTTTTTTGCCAGGTGTAAAAAAAAGCGGCACCGTTCTGATTTTTCTTTGGGATGAGGAGCAGGAACGAGGCGGGAAGTTGGCAGAATTTGAGCACGCTGCAGCTCTTCTTGGCCCGGCTTTTAATGGCATTGTTTCTTCCGCTTCTCCTAAAAAGATTGAAACGAATGTCAAGGCAATGTCTGGAACAAAAAAAATGTTTGTGGCAGGGATTGTTGCTTTATTGCTTTGCGCTGCTGCCTTTTTTCCAAAAAGCTTTAATCTCCATCCGGACACCTGGGTTCGACCTGTGCAGGTCCACTATGTGGTTGCCCGTTTTGATGGAATGCTTGAAAAGGTTTTAGTTGAACCCGGGGATCACGTCCAAAAGAGTGCATTACTTGCAGTACTTGATGGACGTGAAATAGATCTTGAATTGCGATCCCTTGAAGCAGATAGCGCCAAAGCACTTAAAATGCGGGATAATTATCTGGCCACTGGTGATATTGCTCCAGCCCAAATATCACTTCTTGAAGCCCGACGTCTGCAGGAGCGTTCACAACTGTTACTGGATCGACAACAGACCCTTGCCCTCAAGAGTCCAATTGATGGAATTGTTTTAAGCGGAGATTTAAAACAGGAAGTTGGCGGACCTGTCGGCCGGGGACAGCTGCTTTTTGAAATTGCTCCCCTTGAAACTGTTCTGGTTGAGCTGGCAGTGCTTGATGAAGATGTTTCCTATGTGGCAAAGGATATGGAAGTCGAGGTTCATTTTGATGCATTTCCAGGCAGGAGCTGGGAGGCAACTGTTGATCGGATAGCCCCAAAATCAGAGATTGTTCAGGGGGCTAATATTTTTCTGACCACCCTTGAGCTGGAAAATAAAGATAGGGTATTACAGCCTGGAATGCAAGGCCATGCGACCATTAAATGCGGTCGTCGGAGCCTTGCCTGGATCTATTTTCATAAACCCTGGTATGCCCTATGTAAAGTATTGAACAAATTATTTTAATAATGTCTGACGCGCAACCTAGACTTCGGGATGATCTTAGTATCACACTTCTCACAGGGGAAGAGAAAGGATATGTAATAGAGGATCCACTGCGAAACCTTTTTTTCAAGATTGGCCGCAGGGAATATCTCTTTTTGTGCAGTCTGAACAGGGGAGATGATTTAAGTACTCTTCCTGATGATACAGACAGTGATAATTATTCGGAAGAGACCGTAACTAAAGAAGAAGCTGTCACAATTCTGAAATGGCTGGCCGGCCGCCAGTTATTACAAAATCAGGACACTACAACCCTTGAAGCCATTGAATCGGCAGAGTTGTCTGCAAAGAAGAAAAACTGGCTGGCTAAGCTTAATATTATAAGTTTTCGTATTCCTTTATTTAATCCCGACTCATTTCTCTCCCGTATCGCACCCTGGTTGAGTTGGATCACGGGCCCGATTTTTTTTGCGATCTGGCTTCTTTTTGCAGTTGTTGCCCTGGGTACATTATTTGTAAACTGGAATAGTTTTACCAGCCAGACAGCAGGTTTTTTTTCCTCTTCCAATATTGTTATTCTTTCTCTTGTCTGGATATTGCTTAAGATCCTGCATGAGCTTTCCCATGCACTCAGTTGTCATCGTTATGGGGGGCAGGTTAATGAAATGGGGATACTTTTTATTCTCTTTATTCCTTTGACCTATGTTAATGCATCCTCTTCATGGACCTTCCCATCCAGGTGGCAGCGTATTCATGTAGCCCTTGCAGGGATGTATATAGAACTTTTTGTCGCCTGGATTGCGATTCTTTACTGGGCGACACATCTTGGAACAGCCGGAGCACTTCTTGCTCATAACACTGTTCTTGTTGCCGGGGTGAGCTCCATTCTCTTTAATGCCAATCCTTTGATGCGTTTTGACGGCTACTATGTACTCTCTGATATAGTACAAATCCCAAACTTATATTTTCATGGACTCACCGCTGTACGAAGACGGGTTAAAAAATTCTGGTTGGGTATCGTAGAACCGGGTGAAGAGCAATCAGCTTTTGTTAAAGCTTATGGAATAGGTCTGAATATATGGAGAATACTCATATTGTTTAGTCTTGGGTATCTTGCTGCCGGGTTGTTCAGTGGCTGGGGATTGCTTATTACCATTGCGGCAGCTACGGGCTGGATAGTTCAGCCGCTACTTGCGTTTGTGGAAAGGATTCCCGCCTATAAAGAGCAGAATCCCAAGGTGGTGTCTCATTTTTTAATCCGTCTTGCAGCGGTCGGTTTGATTGGTGGTTTTGTACTGTTTGGGATCAGCTGGGAGAAGAATATAAACGTTCCCGGTGTGGTATTGTTTGATGAACAGTATACTGTACGCACTGTGTCTGAAGGATTTGTCGATCATATTTTCGTAAAAGAAGGTGATATTGTCAAACAAGGGCAGTTATTGCTGGAACTTATGAATGAAGAGATTGTAAGTAGCAGTAGAGAGCTTGCCCTTCAGCTCGAAATACTCAATTTGAAACGACGTCAGGCGATTTCCATTGGTACCCATTCCGAGTTACAGATATTGGATCAGCAGAGAAAGGTACTTCAAAAAAGAAAAGCCAATCTTGATGCAGATATAAAGGGGTTAAAGATTTATGCACCGGGAGTTGGCAAACTTGTGGGGAATGGGCTTGAAAGTCTGCAAGGTACATGGGTACATAAAGGGGCAGAGTTGGCCCAGGTTGTGAGTCCTCGAAATAAACATCTGGTGGCTTCGATTGGCCAGGATGATATCAGCTCATTTATCGGCCGGGTAGGAGAGGAAGTCGTGGTCGATATGAGAGACAGAGGATTGGGCAGATTCTCAGGTCGTATAGAGAAGGTGGCTCCTGTCGCATTACTGGAATTACCGCACCCTTCATTGGCTGGCATCTACGGTGGCCCTTTTGATGTGAAGCCGGCGCCGGGAAGAAAGCAGGAACATGCATTTGTTCTTTTTTCTCCTCGTTTTTCCGTAACTATCCAGCTTCCAGATGAGGTGAAACAGAAACTGAGGTCAGGGCAACAGGCGCAGGTACAGATAAAAGGGATTTCCAAAACCCCTGGCCATATCATCTGGAAATTTTTACTGACCTGGTTCCTGCATCGTGAAAATCCTCAGGCATAGCCTGGCTTTCATTCCTTTATTCAATTAACTGATAGCTTCATGTGAATTGCCGCAACAGGAAACAGTATCAGGAGTTTTAATCAATGGTAAGCTCTTTGGTTCCCGTCTTGTAGTCGATCACTCAAAAGACAAAAGAAATAATACTTCTCAGGCCATTATTGTCTGCGATGAACGCTCCTTGGCAGGTAACAGAAATCCGGTGAAAATTGCCCCAATAAGGCCTGTTGGCATGAAAAGATGTCTTATATGATGGACTCGTAAAAACTCTTCATCTCCTTAGTTACTGCAAATTTATAATCTCTTCAACGTACCTTAGTACGCTGAAAAGATTGTAAATTTCCGTGCCTCGGATATGAAGTTTTTTACAAGTCCATCCTGTTTTTGACCTTTTTACGAGTTTATCTTATATAAAATGAGAAAATGTTTTGACTGAAAAGAGTGGTCTTTTCAGTCAAAACAGGGCAGGGGAGATCTAACGCAGATAAACCGCAAGTAAGTGCCTCGAAGGTCTCTCTTTGTTCGCTATCTGTTGCTATTCATACCGGTTTGATAGTATTTATTCTCACATATTCTTGTTTTTATTACAGCTTTTCAGGAGTAAGGCACTAAATAATTTGCTTCATAGCACTCATATAAGAGCGCAGTTCCTCTCCAATTGCCTCAACACCGGTGTAGCGAATGGATTCATTGGTCTCAATAAGTTCCACATTGTTTACCCCATTGTCTTTGGTCTCAATGGTTTTGCCGATAACATCGGTGTCGACTGTCTTCATAAAATCAGCCAGCAGTGGCAGGCATGCATGGTTAAACAGATAACAGCCATACTCAGCAGTGTCAGAAATAACAACATTCATCTCATAGAGTTTCTTTCGAGTGATGAGGTTTGCAATCAGCGGAACCTCATGAAGAGACTCGTAATAGGCTGATTCTTCTTTGATTCCTGCTGCAACCATTGTGTCGAAGGCAAGCTCGACACCAGCTTTGATCATGGCAACCATGAGGATACCGTTGTCAAAGAATTCCTGCTCACTGATCTCAGTGTCGGCAGCATCTGTTTTTTCAAATGTGGTTTCACCGGTTTCCTTACGCCATTTCAGGAGATTTGTATCATCATTGGCCCAGTCTTCCATCATGGTTTTGGAGAAATGTCCAGACATGATATCATCCATATGCTTGTGAAAAAGTGGTTCCATTATGCTTTTTAGTTCATCACAAAGATCATTGGCTTTAATTTTAGCCGGGTTGGAAAGACGATCCATCATATTTGTGATACCACCATGTTTGAGTGCTTCGGTGATGGTTTCCCAGCCGTGCTGGATAAGTTTTACTGCATAGGCTGCGTCAATTCCCTTTTCTGTCATCTTGTCAAAACAGAGAAGTGAGCCGGTTTGCAGCATTCCGCAAAGAATGGTCTGCTCGCCCATGAGGTCAGATTTTACTTCAGCAACAAAGGAGGACTGCAGACAGCCGGCACGGTGTCCGCCAGTTCCAGCTGCATATGCCTTGGCAACATCCCAGCCGATTCCCTGTGGGTCATTTTCGCGATGCACAGCAAGGAGGGTGGGGACTCCAAAACCGCGTTTGTATTCTTCACGGACTTCAGTACCAGGAGATTTTGGGGCAACCATGACAACGGTGATGTCTTCACGGATCTGCATTCCCTCTTCAACGATATTAAATCCGTGGGAGTAGGAGAGGCAGGCATCCTTTTTCATAAGTGGCATAACTGCTTCAATAACGTTTGTATGCTGTTTGTCCGGGGTCAGGTTGATAACAAGATCGGCTGTTGGAAGCATCTCCTGATAGGTTCCAACTTTGAAGTCATTTTCAGTGGCATTTTTCCAGGATTGGCGTTGTTCTGAGATTGCAGCATCACGCAGGGTGTAAGAGACATCAAGGCCGGAATCCCGAAGGTTCAAGCCCTGGTTTAAACCCTGAGCACCACAGCCGACAATGACGATTTTTTTTCCTTTGAGTGCTTCCACTCCGTTAAATTCTGAAATATCCATAAAACGGCACTGGCCGAGTTCTTCGAGTTGCAGACGTAAGGGAAGGCTGTTGAAGTAATTGTTTGACATGTCAATGCTCCTGTTTAAGTAATGTTTTTGTTGAAAGAAAAACGATAAAACAATGAATTATTACTGGGTACAATAGTACGTATTTTTGTTGCGTAAAGTGATTTGTTTGTAATATAGTGTTGCGGATAGTGAAACAAATAGCTTTATGTAAGGAATAAGTATGGATATTCGAGAGTTAAGGCTTTTTAAACATTTGGCAGGTACACTGCATTTTGGCCAAAGCAGTCGCGCCTGTCATGTCACACCATCGGCATTGACTAGAATAATCCAGCGCCTTGAAGACACGCTTGGCGAAACACTTTTCCTCCGTGATAATCGATCGGTAAGTCTTACGGCTGCAGGTAAAGTGTTTCGCTCTTACGCAAATGATGTGATTCAACGTTATGAACTTATGCAGGGAGATCTTTCGAGAGAATCGGCACTTGGGGGAGATATATCCATTTACTGCTCTGTCACTGCGGCCTATTCCATCTTACCTGTGATATTCCAGGATTTCCGTTCGGTTCACCCCGATGTTCAAATTTATCTAAAGACGGGTGATGCAGCACTGGCACTTACAAAATTACAGAACAGAGAAGTGGATATTACTGTGGCAGCTCTTCCTGATAAAATGCCTGATCGAGTAGAATTTGTAAAGATACTTGAAACGCCACTTGTCTTTATTGTCCCATCGGTTTTTCCGGAAACTGTGCAATATAAGGGGGATACAATAGACTGGTCGAAAACGCCGGTAATCACAGCAGATTTTGGCCTGAGTCGTGAGCGGACAGATCGCTGGTTCCGTGAAAAGGGGATTGTCCCCAATATTTATGCACAGGTATCAGGGAACGAAGCAATTATTGCCATGGTTGCACTTGGTTGCGGGGTGGGAGTGGTTCCCGGACTGGTTCTTGAAAAAAGCCCTCTAAAGGAGAAGATTGATATTTTAACAGTTAATCCCGAGCTGAAATCATTTTCCATTGGTATCTGCACAATGAAAAAAAGTAAGCGCTTGCCGCAGGTGGATGCTTTTTGGGAGATTGCAGCTCCTGGGGATAAGTCGGACAAGCTAGAGAACTGAGCTAATTGCACTGCCCAGTTCTTTAAGATCAAATGGTTTACTGAGGGCTGCACCAAATCCGTATTTTTTATAGTTAGCCATAACAGGATCATTTGAATAGCCGCTGGCAACAATGAGTTTGGCTTTTGGGTCAACCTGTAAAAGCTTTCGTGCTGCCTCCTCCCCTCCCATGTTCCCTGGAACGGTGAGATCCATAATTACAACATCAACAGGTTCTCCCTTGTCCTGTAGTTCCTGATATTTATCAATGGCTCGTAGGATAGGTGCGTATTCCACTGAATCCGGACACCCAGTCCAGGCGAAACCGGACAGTCAGTCCACGGGAAAGCGGACACCCAGTCCAGTGATTTCGGACACGAGTGTCGGAGCGTAAGCGACGCTGTTATTTTCTCTTTACTTTACTCCTGTATTTCATGTCAAGTTTGCTGTCTCTTTTCTCATAGATTCTCCTGTCAGTTTTATTTTATGTGCGCTGTGAACAAGACGGTCAAGTATGGCGTCAGCCATCGTTGGGTCACCGATCTGTTCATGCCAATGTTCAATGGGCAGCTGGCTGGTTACAAGTGTTGATTTGAGGTTGTGCCGATCTTCAAGGATCTCTAGAAAATCGTGACGTTGTTCCTGATTCAGTGCCATTAATCCATAGTCATCAAGAATAAGTAAATCAGCCTTTGCGAAGCCAGTCAATAGCTTCAGGTAACGACCATCTCCCCTGGCAAGACTTAAATCCTCAAAGAGTTTGGACATTCGAAGGTACAGAGCACTGAAGCCGTCTCGGCATGCTTTCTCGGCGAAGGCACATGCAAGAAAGGATTTGCCCACACCTGT
>CAMZLK010000081.1 GCA_947311475.1 uncultured Desulfocapsa sp. | reverse complement strand
GAAGTTATTGATGGTTCAAGTTCGGTGGATGAGTCCATGATTTCCGGAGAACCAGTTCCTGTACAAAAACATGCAGGAGACAAGGTAATCGGAGCCACTGTGAACAGCACAGGGTCACTCAGCATTCGGGCTGAAAAAGTTGGCAGCGATACGCTGCTTGCACAAATTGTCCAAATGGTTGCCGCTGCCCAGCGTAGCCGTGCTCCAATCCAGAAGTTGACTGATATTGTGGCTGGCTATTTTGTACCAGCGGTTATCGGCATCGCTGTGTTGACCTTTGCTCTCTGGTATTCCTTTGGCCCAGACCCGCGGCTTGCCTATGGTCTTATTGCGGCCGTATCTGTTTTGATTATCGCCTGTCCATGCGCCCTTGGATTGGCCACTCCCATGTCCATCATGGTATCAACCGGTAAGGGAGCGACAATGGGGGTACTGTTTAAAAATGCCGAAGCCATTGAAACCATGCGCAAGATAGACACTCTGGTAGTGGATAAGACCGGCACCCTGACTCTGGGAAAGCCCCAACTCACCAGTATGCTTGCGGCAACAGGTATGGTTGAGGATACACTTCTGAAGCTTGCAGCAAGTCTTGAAAAATCAAGTGAACATCCTCTTGCAACTGCAATTGTATCTGCTGCAGACGAAAAAGGACTCACTCTTGTAACACCAAAAGACTTTGATTCCATCACCGGTAAAGGTGTTACCGGAACAGTAGAGGGTACACGCGTTCTTCTTGGCAACCTCAAACTGATGAATGACAGTGATGTAAACACAGACGAACTAAATGATATTGCAGAAAAAATGCGAGAACAGGGGCAGACTGTAATGTTTGTAGCTGCTGACGGTAAGCTTGCCGGTATTCTCGCAGTATCTGACCCGATCAAAGAATCCACCCCTGCAGCCATCAAGGAACTACACAACGAAGGCTTGAAGGTGGTGATGCTCACTGGTGACAACAGAGCAACTGCAGAGGCAGTGGCAGCCAAACTCGATATCGACGATGTGGTTGCTGAAGTGCTCCCAAACGAAAAGGCAGATGCAATCAAACGCTTTCAGGATGAAGGGAAAATTGTTGCCATGGCAGGCGACGGTATTAACGATGCCCCGGCCCTTGCCCAGGCTCAGGTGGGCATTGCCATGGGTACCGGCACGGATGTGGCCATGGAAAGCGCAGGCGTCACCTTGGTGAAGGGAGATCTCACCGGTATTGTACGAGCCAGAAAACTGTCACGGGCCACCATGACTAATATCAAGCAAAATCTGTTTTTTGCCTTTATTTATAACTCCCTCGGGGTACCGGTTGCGGCAGGTATTTTGTACCCTGCTTTTGGTATTTTACTTAGCCCAATGATCGCAGCTGCGGCCATGAGTTTGAGCTCGGTGTCAGTGATAGGAAATGCATTACGGTTGAAAACATTTAAAATTTAGTGGATAATTGAGATTGTCAACTGATGATGGCAATTATCAAAAAGCACATGGGTTCATCAGTGCCTTACCCTATTATTCCTGCTACAAAAACACGGCACTTACTCGTAATTACCGACATTAGAGATTAGGAAGAACATGACAGAAACCTATATTCCCGAAGTGCGCTACCCATTTAAGCTGTCAAAACCGGCGCTGGCTGTTATCCTTGCAGCCACGCTTCTTGCAGTCATTCTTGTGGTTACCACTTTACGAAATATCCATCGGGAACAACAGCTCATGGAAGACTTCCTCCTCAACCAGGGATTAACCCTGATTCGTACTTTTGAGGCAGGAGCCAGAACTTCGTTTATGCATCAGATGATGGGGAGTAATCCCCTTGACACTCTGGTAACGGAAACCGCAGCAGAAGAAACCATTGCCTATATCAGGATTGTGGACGAACATGGACACCTGATCAGCGAAGCAGGTAAACTTCCTGCACCAGTTAAAATAGCACGGGTTAGACGTCTACTGAATCAGGATCAACCGATGACCGCCCTCAACAGCCAGTCGGGGATCTTTGAAATAGGCGGTAAATTTGCGCCCTTGCCGCCTATTATGCCAGCAAATAGAATGATGTCCGGACGTTCAAGGCATTTTATCCAGGCCCGGCATGACAAGGGAGGGCAACTGATATTTATTGGTTTTCTCACCAGGAACTTTGATGCTGCCAGGAAGCAGGATGTCCGCCATACCACCTTTATGGGTGCACTGCTCTTTTTACTTGGCAGCTGTGGGCTCTACTTTCTTTTTCTTTATCAGGAAATGCGAATCAGCAGAGCCACTCTGGCCACCATGCGCCGTTACACCGGGAATGTTATTGAGAGTATGCCGGACGGTCTTATCACTCTGGACGTTGAATCAAAAATCATCTCCTGTAATTCAAAAGCTGAGGAACTCATTGGCCATGCTCAAGCAGAAATTGCAGGAAAAAAAATAGAGAGTATCTTGTCGCCATTTCCCATCGAGCAGTTACAACAACAAAAAGAGTTACTTGAGCAACTTGTTGTATCTTCTCATGAAGGAGGAGAGGAAATGGCCATGAAAATAAATGCCTCGCAACTACTCGATCCTGAAGGTAAACGTATGGGTACGGTTCTCATTTTACGGGATATGCGTGAAATACGCAGGATGGAGAAGCAACTGGAACGTGCCCGCCGAATGGCAGCACTTGGCAGCATGGCAGCGGGGATCGCCCATGAAATAAGAAATCCCCTTGGAACCCTGCGTGGTTTCGCTCAGTTTTTTGGTTCCCGGGCAAAGAAGCACAGTGAAAGCCGTCAATATGCAGACCTTATGGTCAGTGAGGTTGACAGGCTCAACCAGACGATCTCAGGTCTTCTTCAGTTTGCCAGACCCCGGGAACCAAATATTCTCCAGATTGATGTTGAGAGATTGTTCCGTAAAACAGAACAGTTGATGCAGGCTGATTTCAACGCTCATTCGGTATCTCTTCAAATAGAATATGCAGAGAACAGGAAAGAGAGTAAGCTTTCCGCTGACCCCGATCTTCTGCTCCAGGTGTTGCTCAACCTGCTGAAAAATGCTATCAACGCTTCCACCCCCGGTGGGAAAGTGATTCTTAAGATATGGCAGGAGGAGCAGACTGTTCGAATACAAGTGCGGGATAACGGCCAGGGAATGGATAAAGAAGAGCAGGAGAGAATGTTTGATCCGTTTTTCACCACCCGAAAAAAAGGTACCGGGCTGGGACTGGCCGTCAGCCATCAAATTATTGAACAGCATGATGGATGTTTTGAAGTGCAGAGTACACCTGAGAAAGGAACTGCCATAACTATTATTTTACCTCATCAATAAGATCTTAATATGGAACAGGGAAGAAAAAACAAGCTCTTACTGGTGGATGACGATCTGGCGCACAGAACCATGCTGAGAGTCAATCTAACCGAAGCCGGGTATGCTGTTACAGAGGCAGAAGACGGTGATGAAGTGATGGCTCAGCTTGCAGAGCAGCAGCCTGATCTGATACTTCTTGATATGAAAATGGCCCGCATGGATGGACTGGCAACACTTGCAGCCCTTAAGGAGGATGCCTGCACCCTGCCGGTCATTGTCATCACAGCCTTCTCCTCGGTGGAAACTGCAGTGGAGGCCATGAAACGAGGAGCTGTTGACTATATCAGTAAACCTGTCGATATTGAAGAGCTCAAACTGGTAATTGAAAAGGCACTCGACCACCTTCAGCTCCGTAAAGAAAATAATCAGCTCAGAGAACGCTTACAACAACGTTTTTCCTTCGACAAAATCATCGGCAGGAGTGCCGCGATGCAGGAGATGTTTCAGACTCTTACCCTTGTTGCACCCAGTGATGCAACCGTCCTGATAACAGGAGAGTCAGGAACCGGAAAAGAACTGATCGCCAACGCCCTGCATGAGAACAGCAACAGGAAAAATTCCCCTTTTATTAAAATTAACTGCGCAGCTCTCCATGAAAACCTTTTGGAAAGTGAACTGTTCGGACACGAGCGCGGAGCTTTTACGGATGCCAACTCACAAAGAAAAGGGCGCTTTGAACAGGCACACCGGGGTACACTCTTTCTCGACGAGATAGGGGATATGAGTTTGCAGACCCAGGCCAAAATTCTTCGGGTTCTACAAGAGGGAGAATTGCTGCGACTTGGAGGTAACGAAACAATCAGTGTTGACGTTCGGCTTGTGGTTGCCACCCATAAGGATCTACAGGCAATGATCCAAGAGGGGACTTTTCGCCAGGATCTCTTCTTTCGTCTCTCTGTTGTTCCTCTGCATCTTCCGCCATTACGAGAGCGACACCGCGACATCCCTGAACTGTCCCGTCATTTTCTCAAAAAATATACAAAGAAAAACCGCAAGGATATAAAATCATTACATCATGATGTATTGAATTACTTCATGCATTATGGCTGGCCTGGTAATATCCGTGAACTGGAAAACACCATGGAACGCGCTGTTATTTTATGTCTTGGCGAACAGATTACAATAAATGAGCTCCCTGCTCATTTATTGCCCCAAGGGGAATCAGTTGATCGCCCGAAGGTAATAAATTCCGGGTTCAAGCTACGCGACATGGAACGGGAATTTATTAAAACTACTCTGGCACAGAACGAAGGTAACAGAAGCAAAACAGCAAAACTTCTTGGCATTGCGCGCCAAACTTTACTGAACAAAATCAAAGAATATAAGTTATAGTTTTTCCGACGCCATCTTTCAATTGACCTTTTTACGAACTTATCACGAGTTTATCAGGTATGAAAATCATCACCACACACCTAAATGCTGACTTTGACGGTCTGGCATCCATGATAGCAGTACAAAGACTCTACCCGGATGCAGTGATGGCGTTCCCGGGGTCCCAGGAAAAAAATGTAAGGCGTTTTATTAACGAAACCCTGCAGGACCAGTATACATTTGAGAAATTAAAGCACATTGAACTGGATCAGGTGGATACCCTGATAGTGGTCGATACACGTCAGGAATCACGTATTGGAGATTTTGCACGCTGTTTCAAAAACCCCGGCTTCTCCCTGCACCTATACGATCATCATCCTGACAACCCTAAAAGGATGAAGGGAGACCTTGAGCATATTGCCCCTGTGGGTGCAACAGCCACACTTCTCTGCCAGATTCTAAAAGATAAAGACATCCCGATAAGTCGGGAAGAAGCAACTATTTTTGGCCTTGGCATCTACGAAGACACCGGATCACTCACTCACCTGACCACCACTCCGGAAGACCTCTTAGCCGTTGCCTGGCTGCTCGACAAAGGAGCTCAACTTGATATTATCTCCCAGTTTCTTTCCTATAAACTCACTGCCAGACAGATCAACCTGATACACGAACTCACAAAATCCGCAAAAAGTTACATGATTTCCGACATTAAGATTGTGGTTATCACACTTACTTTGCAGAAATACGAAGACGACTTCTCCCTCATTGTCCGCAGGTTTATGGTCATGGAAAACCTGAACTGCCTCTTCGCTCTTGTCTGCATGGAAGGTAGAATCTATCTCATTGCGCGATCCCGAATTGCGGAGGTAAATGTGGGGAAAATTGCAAGAGACTTCAATGGTGGTGGTCATGCCACAGCATCTTCTGCCACAATTCGTGATGTGACATTGATTGAGGCACAAGAAAAGCTGATACGCAGCTTCCACAGACACATTAAACCACAGGCCATGGCACAGGAGATGATCTCCCGTCCTGCAATCACCATCCCCGAAAACACAAGCATCAACGAGGCAAACGACCTTCTGACCCGCTATAATATTACTGTGCTACCAGTACTTTCAGAAGAATCTGTTACAAAACAAAACATATCCCATCCCAACATTATTGGCAGCATCTCCCGCAGAGTGACAGAAAAAGCAATTCATCACAATCTCGGGTCTTTCCCTGTAAGCGACTACATGACAACTGACATCGCAGTGCTCCCTTTAAGTGCCACACTGGCAGACATAGAGGATTTGATTATTGAACACAGGCAGCGACTGATCCCCATTGTCCACGAACAGCGACTGGAAGGTGTCATAACAAGAACTGACCTGCTCAACATGCTGATCAACGATCCGGGCCATCTACCGCAAAATCTCGAACACGCCCCCAAGGAAACGGCACGGGAAAAAGTCAAAAATGTCATACAGTTAATAAGTGAGACAATTGATAGCGACATCGTTGTTTTACTCAGGAAAATTGGCGAAGTTGCAGATGAGTCAGGATTTAAGGCTTATGCCGTGGGGGGATTTGTTCGGGATCTGCTCCTAAAACTGAAAAATCTGGATCTTGATATTGTAGTGGAAGGTGATGGAATCGTTTTTGCCAGGCAACTGGTTAAAAAACTGGGTGGCAGAGTCAAAACCCATGAACGCTTTATCACCGCCAATGTAATCCTCCCCTCCGGTTTCAAAATCGACATAGCCACAGCAAGACTTGAATATTATGAATATCCTGCTGCTCTTCCCACGGTGGAACTCTCTTCACTAAAACTCGATTTATACCGCCGTGATTTCACCATCAATGCCATGGCGCTACAACTCAATCCTGAAAAATTTGGCACCCTTATTGATTTCTTTAACAGCCAGAACGATCTCAAAAACAAACTCATTAAAGTCTTACACAACTTGAGTTTTGTGGAAGATCCAAGCCGGATTCTAAGAGCCATTCGTTTTGAAAAACGAATGGATTTCAAGATCGCCAGGCACACTGAAAGACTGATAAACGGTGCTGTTAAGATGGATCTGTTTGGCAAGGCGACAAATCCTCGTCTGTTTGCCGAGTTACAGCAGATCTTTGCCGAAGAGAATCCCATACCGGCCATAAGCAGACTTGCAGATTTCAATATGTTTCAATTTCTCTGGCCAGATCTGTTACCCAACATAAAAATGGACAGACGGTTTCTGCACATTCTGAGACAGGCCCAGCGCGCCATTTCCTGGTTTCATCTGCTTTATCTTGAAGAAACAATCGAGCCCTGGCGGATATATCTCCTCTCCATCATGGCACGATCCCGCCCAAGACAACTGGAAACATTTTGTGAACGTTTTCAAATTCCGGGTCGTACATGTAAAGAACTTATCACCCAGAAACTGAAAGCCGATGACATTGCCAACCGCTTCTATGGCCATGTTCCAGAAAAGAACAGCCAACTCCGCCGCATGCTCGCACCACTATCCAACGACGGATTATTGTACCTGATCGCCATTGCCAGAAAAAAAGAGATCACTCGGGTTGTTTCCCTCTTTGTTACATCGCTGCGAACCATTTATCCGCAGATGGACGGAGAGGATTTTAAAGCTTTGGGCTATATGCCGGGAGAAGGTTTCAGAAAAATGTTTTCTGCTCTTAGGGATGCACGGCTTGATAATATAGTGGAGAGCAAAGAGGATGAAGAAGCATTTATATTGAAAACGTTCCCCCTGTAAGCTTTCTTTACAAAAAAACCTTTTTAAATCTTCCCCCTAATAGTACCAGCAGATACACAATCGCTGCAATAATGATGATAACAGGCCCGCTGGGCAGATCCAGGTCATAACTCACCCCAAGCCCCACAACCACAAAGCCCGCACATAAAAGGACTGAATACATCATCATCTGCAGTATATTTCGCGAGAAATTTCCGGCAATCGAAGCAGGAAGCGTAAGGAGTGCAATAACCATAACTATCCCCACCACCCGAACCAGCAGAACAATGGTCAGTGCGGCAAGACACAGGAGCAACAAGTAAATCCAGCCGGTTTTCACTCCTCTCAAACAAGCGAACTCCTCATCAAAACAGACAGCCAGAAAACTATTATAAAACAGCCAGACCAGAGACAATACCAGAACATCAAGTGCCAGCACAAAAAAGAAATCCCCTCTGGAAACAAGCAAAATATTACCAAAAAGATAACTCATGGGATCAACATAACCGGGAGTCCTGGCAATAAAAAGAAGGCCTGTTGCCATACCCACTGCCCACAGAGCACCGATTACACTATCCTCGCGCTGGCGGGCATGACGACTCACCAGTGCCAAAATCACAGCGGCAAGAAGAGCCACCACCACCGCCCCCTGCATCGGCCCAAACCAGGTAACCCCCACTGCTTTTTCCATATACAGCCCAAGTCCGATTCCACCTAACACACAGTGTGCAATGGCTCCCGCTATATAACTGATTTTACGGACGACAACAAAGCTGCCAATGATACCAAAGGGAATGGATGCAAAGATTCCGGTGAGCAGGGCATACCGTAAGAATGGCAGGTTCGGATCAGTCAGTGCAGCAAAAAACTCAGTCATGCTTGTGCCCCTCCTCGCTGCAACAATGGTCGTGGCGAATCATACGCATATCTCCGTCATACATATCCCGGATCAGGTCTCCGGTGAGTGCGCTGGTGGGATGAATGACCACCTGCTTATTGACACAGGCTATACGCTTAAAAAAGGTTGAGGCAAAGCCTACTTCATGGGTCACCATAAGAATGGTCATTCGTTTATTCAACTCTGTTAATAGATCAAAGAAATGAAGTTCAGATTCATGGTCAATATTTGCGGTGGGTTCATCGAGAATCAGAATGTCACCATTGGACGCAAGGGCTCGTGCAATCAAAACACGCTGACGCTGGCCACCGGATAGTAAAGAAAAAGGCTTGTCAGCAATGGAGGAAAGACCTGTTTCAGCAAGAGCCGCCATTGCCCGTTCTTTATCATTTCTGGTATATCTTCCGGTAAACGATTTTCCCAGACAGCCCATACACACCACGTCAAAAACAGCGATGGGAAATTGCTGATCATACAAGGCATATTGTGGAACATAGCCGATTCGAAGCCGTGCCGTTTCCGGTTTTTCGCCAAAGACACGAATAGTCCCCGTATCTGGTGTCAACAAACCAATTATGAGCTTGATAAGAGTGGATTTTCCACCGCCATTAGGCCCAACCACGCAAATGGAATCAAAGGGATACACTTCAAGATTCACGTCAGTAAGTACTTCTTCGGAATCATAGGAAAAAGAAAGCCCATTTATGGAAATAGCCGCGCCTGTCTGGTTGATTGCTCTCACCTCTTTATTCTTTTAAGTGCATTGGCAATCTCATTGGCCATATTCCCCATGTTTTCAACAACATTTTCAGCAAGAGAATCCAGTGGAACAACCTTTCCACCAATACCTTTTGCAACACTTTCTGCGCTTCGGGGATCAAACTGAGGCTGCACAAAGATCACCTTAACTCCTGTTGACCGGGCTTTGGCAATGAGTGCAAACAACTGTTTTGGAGTTGGAGATTTCCCGCCAGTCTCAACAGCTACCTGCTGCAGATGATATCTGTTGGCAAAATAACCAAATGCCGGGTGGAATACAAAAAAGGATGTGCCTTTATAGGGGGATAATTTCTTTTGGATATTGTGATCAAGATCATCAAGTTGGTCGTTTATTTTTAAGAGATTTTTCCGGTAAAACTGTTCATTATCCGGATCTTTCTCCGCAAGTGCTGCGGCCATAACTTCCGCCATACTTTTTAGATTATACGGAGAAAGCCACACATGGGGATCAAGCGTTGCACTATGGCCATGGCCAGATGTATCCATTGGAATTTTTGTTATGCTTTTACTACTATCTATTATTTGTAAATTTGGCGCACCCGTTCGTAAACGTCTTATTAGTTCCTGTTCAAAGACAAGGCCCACAGTAAAAAACAGGTCGGCTCCGGAAAGGGCACGAATCTGCCTGGGAGATGGGTCAAAAGCATGAGGTTCCTGCCCTTTAGCAATGAGAAGAGACGTTTTAAGATGCTCCCCACCCAACTGTTCACAAAGCCATTTTTGGGGTGGAATGGAGACAAAAACGTCTATTATCCCCTGTTCTGCAGCAAATAATTGCTGAGGCGCCATAAATAAAAATAATAACACAACAATTTTCCCGAAACCCTTCCCCACAAAAAACCTCGTCTTTCAAATTTTAATCTGAATTCTCAGGTGTTTAACAAATAACACCATTACTAATACAGTGTATTAGTAAGCGCCTTCATCGTCAAGGAAGAATAAACATTGCAGGCCAAACTGTTATTAAGTATACACCCAATCATGCCAAATCATCTTCGCCAAAGCCTGCAGGCATCATTTACCAGCGCGATTCTCGTTTTAAAACTGGTCATCCCATTTTATATCCTTGCAGATATTCTTCTTTACTTTGATCTGCTTCGTCCAGTGAGTTTCATTTTTTCTCCGGTAACCACTGTTTTGCAGCTTCCCGCTGAAACAGCCATGGTTATCTGTGCCGGTGTTTTCCTCAATATGTATGCAGCAGTTGCCTTTGCAGCCCCCTTGGGTCTCAGCTCCTACGAATGGACAATTTTAGGCGTATTCCTGGGAGTTTGTCATTCTCTCCCAGTTGAAAACAGTATTATGAAAAAACTAGGCATCAGCTTTCTCTACTCCACACTCCTACGAGTTAGCATGGCCTTTCTCACCACCCTGCCACTTTTGCTGCTTCCTAATTCTTTTTTTACAGGAAAAAACAGTGGTAAAACCATAGAACTCGCCACGTATTCAAGTATCCTGGAAACACTACAGCACGCTCTTTTAAACGCTGCAATTCTTTCGGCTAAAATTATCTGCCTTATCACCGTAATTATTTTTCTGATGGATTGGATCAAGCGAACAAAATTCATCATGGAGTATGGGCTGCGGGTACAGACTTCATTTTCGCTCCTTGCAGGACAGCTTCTCGGAATCACCTATGGAGCAGGAATTTTATTTAAAGAGGCTGATTCAGGGAATTTGCAGAAAAAAGATATCCTCTTCATAGGCACGTTTCTTATGATCTGTCACTCGCTCCTTGAAGATCCCCTGCTCTTTGTAATTTTTGGAGCAAACTACTGGGTTATTATTGTGAGTCGGCTGACCATGGCCTGTCTGGTGACTTTTCTT
>CAMZLK010000080.1 GCA_947311475.1 uncultured Desulfocapsa sp. | reverse complement strand
TGCCTGTTACCCACAAATATTTACACAACGTAAATTCAATAAGTTAGAACTGCGTATAAATATCACTTTTGCGAGATGTTCAATTTTCAGATATCGTAAAAACAGTTAGTTAAGTATATGTAGACCTTCCTTTGCAAGATGTGGGTAACAGGAAGTCCTAGCCATAATCAATCTCCTTAATATGAGGTTATTATGGAAACAGGTGCTGTTGCACCCGCCTATCGACATGATGTGTTATTGAGAACTCTTTACTATAACAAACTTTCAAAAAATTCCAATATTTCATTGACTCCTTTATTTCCATTAAGCTCAATCCATACACAAGCTTCCTGTTATCTTCTTCGTATTTCCCAGCAGTGGTGAATTCTACTGTTTCTTGCGAAATCAAGGGGGATGGAACTCTTACTGATATTGCGAATTGCGTAATATTTTTCAATGGATTCATCCATCTGAAAACGTCTGAAATTTGTAGAAAAAATCAGAAGCCCACCCTCTGCCAGACGAGCCATAGATTTTTCAATCAAGAGCCGGTGATCCCGCTGTACATCAAAGACCCGCCGTTCTTTTTTGGTGTTTGAAAATGTGGGGGGATCAACAAAGATCAGGTCATATTCTCTTCTATCTTCTGCCAGCCACTTCAGGCAATCTGCTTGAATTGTTTCGTGAGCCAAGCCACCAAAACCGTTCAGGGCCAGATTCATCCGTGCCCAATTGAGATAGTTTGCTGAAAGATCAACTGTGGTTGTGGATTCGGCACCACCAACAGCTGCGTGGACAGTGGCAGTTCCTGTGTAGGCAAAAAGGTTCAAAAAACGTTTTCCTTTTGCTTCTTTTGCGATTTTCAATCGGATATTTCGATGATCCAGAAATATTCCGGTATCAAGATAATCGGTAAAATTAACCAGCAGGAAGCAATTTCCCTCTCGAACAGTGTGCATTTTTTTTCGACTGTTCTGCTTCTGATACTGAGCCTTGCCCTTCTGTTTTCGTCTTGTTTTTAAAAAGACCCTATCCCTGCGTACCCCAAAAAGATGGCGAACCTGATGAAGAGTTTGCTGAAAGCGTCTTTGTGCTGCTTTTTCGTCAACTGTGTTGGGTGCCGCATACTCCTGCACCTGAATCCACTTTTCATAAAGATCCACGGAAACATTATACTCAGGAAGATCTTTGTCATACACTCTGAAGCAGTGCACACCTTCGCGCCTGGCCCACTTGAGAAACTTTTTTGCATTTTTCCGAAGCCTGTTTCCAAACTCTATTCCTTCATCCGGCCCCTTTTCTTCTACTATCTGCCACTGAAATTCCTGTTTTTCCCCGGCAGGAACTGTGCCGCAAAAAAGACGACAGTTAATGGAACCATTGTACATTCGGTGAGTCCGATCCCATTTAATCCCCATGCGATCACCAAAATCCGGGTTGGATGTAAAAACTCCAATCTGCCAGCCATGAAGCTCCTGTTTACTGATACGGCCTAATGCCCGATGGAGCTGTTCTGCCTGGTCGTGCTCAGAAAGACGTTCTCCATAGGGCGGATTTACCACCATCAGACCTTTTGCAGATGGGCGTCGCAAGTTGGCAAGCTGCCCCTGTTTAATGATTATTTTATCTTCATAGCACGCATTTTCAATGTTACTTCTTGCCACTGCAACGGCTCGGGGATCAGCATCGTAGCCAATCATTACAGGCCATTCCCGCTCAAGACCTGCCTCTTCACGCTCTATTGCCTCGTCAACCAGACTATTCCAAAGCACTTTATCATGTCCCTTCCAGCCACTAAAACCAAAATAACTACGGGACAGACCGGGTGCTGCATCACCAAAAATTAAGGCTGCTTCAATAAGGATTGTTCCTGAGCCACACATGGGATCAAGAAACATGATGTCCTTCGGGGTATCAGCCGTCCAGCCAGCCAGCGCAACAATGCCGGCAGCCAGACTTTCCTTAAGCGGTGCAAGGCTTCCACCTTCTTTACGATATCCACGCCGATGCAGACTTTCACCACTTAAATCCAGTGAAAGAGTTGCATTATCCTTATACACTGATGCTCGAACTCTGATTCCTGGCCGTACCACCGATACATTTGGCCGCTCATTACATGTTTTGCGAAACTGATCAACCACTGCATCCTTTACACGAAGTGCTGCAAAACCATTGTGCTGTATGGATGATTGGTTAAGTGTGCAATCTACTGCAAAAGTAGTATCAATATTCATATGCTGGCTCCAGTCCACCTTCAGTGCTCCCTCGTACAGAGCATCTTCATCTGGTGCCGGATATTCAGCAAGTGTCAGAAAAACCCGCGAAGCATAACGTGACCAGAGACAGGTTCGATAGGCTGCTTCAAGATCACCCTTCCAGGTCACAAGTCCCCTTACATGATCAACTTCCGTTCCACCAAGATCCTTTGCCTCCTGGCACACCAACTCTTCCAGACCTGCTGCACAGCTTGCTGCCAGACCGTATTTTGTTGTATTTTTCATCATGCAATCAAAAGTAATGGGCTTTGTTTAAATTAACAATGTTTCATTCCGGGGTTTTCAATATTCTCCTTTGTAACCAGATGATGGTGTCGTAAAAACTCTTCATATCCGAGGCACGGAAATTTATTTTCCTTTCAGCGTACTGAGGTACATTGAAGAGATTCTAAATTGTAAATTTGCAGTAGCGAAGGAGATGAAGAATTTTTACGAGCCCATTAACAGATAAGAGATGTTATTTTCCCCATGTAGCTTTTCACTATTGCCAATCCAAAAATTTTGCGCTTATATACCGCTGGCAACTCAAGAATTTCCTTACAGAGTTTAACGGGTTGATTTGCCTGCCCAATCTCTTTGGAATGTGAAAGCTTTTAGCCTGTACTGTGATAGTTGGATTACACCCCGGTATAATCATCCAATCCCTGATAATCGTACACTGAAGAGGCAGTGATGAAGCATCTATTAATTTGTCGGCATGCCAAATCAAGCTGGAAGGATTTAAGTCTTGACGATTTTGACCGACCCTTGAATAAACGCGGCAAAAGAAATGCCCCCAAAATGGGGAAGATGCTTGCCAGCCATAATGTTTTTCCTGATCTGATTGTATCCAGCCCAGCCAAAAGAGCCAGAAAAACAGCACTTATATTGGCAAAAGAACTCCACTATTCCAAAAAGAAAATTGTCTATAATCGGGCAATTTACAATGCTTTCGCTGAAGAACTGATATCCTGCATCCACACTTTTGAGGATCGCTTTGACAGGATCATCATAGTCGGTCACAATACCGGCTTTACAAGCCTTGCCAATATCCTTGGCAACCTGAAAATACCTAACGTACCAACCTGTGGAATTGTATCTCTGGATTTTAAGATTGATAGCTGGAAAGATGTGAGAAAAAAAGAGGGTACGCTTAATTTTTTCTATTATCCCAAAATGATGGACTCGTAAAAGCTCTTCATCTTCTTCGTTACTGCAAATTTCTTATCTTTTCAACGTACCCTAGTACGCCGAAAAGATAAGAAATCACGATTTTTTCAAGAGCGCTATACTGCAATCTCCTCGATCTGCTTTTCATGTGAACGCTTCTTCAACATAAAATAAAGCACCGGTACAGCCATACGACTCACCAGTAAAGAAGCGATCTCGCCAAACATCAGCGAAATAGCCAAACCCTGGAAAATTGGATCTGCAAGAATAACAGAGGCACCAACCATAACGGCAAGAGCTGTTAAAAGCATGGGCCGAAAACGTACCGCACCTGCCTCGACCACAGCCTCTGCCAAGGGCAATCCATGGCTTATGCGAAGTTCGATAAAATCAACAAGAATAATTGAATTTCGTACCACAATTCCAGCACCTGCCATAAACCCAATCATTGAGGTGGCAGTAAAAAATGCCCCAAATCCCCAGTGAGCAGGCAGAACACCGATCAGTGAAAATGGGATGGCAGCCATAACCACAAGTGGCGTGAAGTAATCCTTAAACCAACCCACCATGAGCATATAGATAAGCACCATCACCACGCAGAAAGCAAGCCCGAGATCACGGAATACTTCAAGGGTAATATGCCATTCACCATCCCACTTCATGGTGGGTTGGGCGTTGGTAAAAGGCTGGCTTAAATTATAGATTTGCACCTTATCGCCAGTGCCGCCAAAATCCGCTGGATCTAGCTCCGCAAGCTGTTTATTCATAGCAAAAATTGCATAAACAGGACTTGCCACGGCCCCGGCGACATCACCCGTTACATAAATAACAGGCTTTAAATTCTTACGATATATTGGCTGATCCACTGGAATTTCATCAACTTTCACCAACTCACGCAGCGGAACCAGCGGTGCTTTAGGATTGGTGGCGGAACGCATGCCAATATTAAGTAATGCCACGGTGGAGACACGCATGGAACGGGGCAATTCGAGAACAATATTAATCTCTTCCTTATCACGTGGCTGATGGAAAAGATCTATTGGCAACCCCCGCATCCCAATCTGCACCACACGAGTGATTTCGGCCACTGAGATATGGTTGAGAGCTGCCTTTTCTTTATCAACAGTAAGCAGCAACCGGGTTCGCTCGGCTTCCCGGTACCAGTCGACATCAACAACCCCTTCTGTGGATTCAAAAATATTTTTTACGGCAGCCGCAAGCTTTACGCGCTCATTGTCACCTGGCCCGTAGATCTCAGCCACAAGGGTCTGGAGCACGGGAGGGCCGGGAGGAACTTCCGCAACAGCCACAGCTGCACCATATTTTTTTGCGATCTCAGCAATGGCAGGACGAACCCTCAATGCAATGCCATGGCTCTTGAGTGATCGTTCATTTTTCGGGCGAAGATTCACCTGGATATCAGCAACCGTTGGCCCCTGGCGCATAAAATAATGACGCACAAGCCCGTTAAAATTATAGGGAGAAGCAACACCAGCATATACCTGATAATTTATTACAGCAGAATCGTGCTTGATCACCTCCGCCATTTCAAGTGCCACCCTGCTTGTCTGCTCAAGAGTTGAACCTTCGGGCATATCAAGGATCACCTGGAATTCGCTTTTGTTGTCAAAGGGCAGCATTTTCACCTTAACCATACCCAGATAAACCATAGAGCATGCACCAAGCAGCATGGCGATAATGGTCACGAAAAAGACTAAGCGGGCCAAAGCACTTGCCAGAAGCGGCTCCATTATTCTGTGGTAGAGCCTTGTGAAAAAGTCATCAGGAGCGTGATCTTCGTCACGTTCCTCTCCTTCAACTGCACATTCAACCGGTGTACACTTCTTCCGCAATATTCGTACAGAAGCCCAAGGAGTTACAGTGAATGCAATAATTACAGAGAAAACCATGGCCGCAGAGGCACCAATTGGAATAGGACGCATATATGGCCCCATCAGTCCACCAACAAAGGCCATGGGGAGGATGGCAGCAATAACGGCAAGAGTTGCCAAAATAGTGGGATTTCCAACCTCAATCACAGACTCAATGGCAATGGTCATCATCGACTTATCTTTGTTCCCGGGCAATCGGATATGACGGACAATATTTTCAACCACCACTATGGCATCATCCACCAATATTCCAATGGAAAAAATCAGTGCAAAGAGGGTAATACGGTTCAAGGTATACCCATACAGATAAAAAACCATCAGAGTGAGAGCAAGAGTAGCCGGGATAGCGAGCATAACCACTGTGGATTCCCGCCAGCCGAGAAAAAAGAGAATCAGAATAGCAACTCCAAAAATTGCAATCCCCATGTGAAGAAGCAATTCGTTGGATTTTTCAGCGGCTGTTTCCCCATAATTTCTGGTTACTGCAACAGATATATCAGCAGGAATCAATGTACCTTTCAGGCTTTCTACCTTTTCAAGCACTTCATCCACCACACTCACAGCATTGGATCCTGGCCTTTTCGCAATGGAGAGCGTCACTGCCGCCTCTTCGGTATGTCCATCTGGAGTTCCAAAAAGAACATAATTGTCGGGATCTTCCGGACCATCAAGGATAGTTGCAACTTCATCAAGGTACACCGGGCTGCCACCATAAACCCCTACCACAATACGCCCGATTTCTTTTTTATTGGCTAAATAGGTTCCGGTCTGCAGGAGTATTTCCTCGTTCATCACCGTAACCTTACCGCAGAAAGTCTGGCTGTTCGCCTGCTGCAAGGCAGGAATCAACTGTGTCACGGTGAGATTTCTGGATGCGAGAAGGGTCGGATCAAATTGAATACGGACTTCTCTTCTGGTACCGCCAATCAGCGTGGTCTCAGCCACATTATGGATACTTTTTACAGCATCATCCACCTCAACTGCCAGGCGGCGCAGCATAAAATGATCATAACTTTTTGAGTGGAGTGTAAGTGCCAGAATGGGAACATCATCAATAATATGCGGTTTTATAAGGGGCGCAGATACACCTTGAGGGATACGGTTCTGGTTGGTGGCAAGTTTCTGATTAAGCCTTACAATGGAGGTTTCCAGATTTTCTCCCACATAAAAACGAACCACAAGTAAACTCCGTCCAGCCATGGAGGTGGAGTAGATATACTCAACTCCCGGCAGTTCATAGAGAAGTTTTTCCATGGGAATGGAAATACGTTCTTCCACTTCTTTTGGAGTGGCACCCTTCATGGAAACCATGACATCAATCATGGGTACCTTTATTTGAGGTTCTTCCTCCCGCGGCAGAAGCACTATGGCCATCACCCCCAAAAGCATGGAGGCAAGAATACCAACTGCAGTCAATTTGGAATCAACAAAAGCTGCTGCCATCCTTCCGGCAAAACCCGGATGTTCAAATTCCTGATTTTCCATTAGCGTTTATAATCCAATTTTTGCCCGTCCTGAAGCTTATCGATATTGGAAACAACCACCAGCTCGCCAGGTTCAAGGCCGGATATGATTTCAATCTCACCATCATGGGAAACACCGGTTTTTATAAGCCGCATACGGGCGGTATTATCTTTTTCATCAACCACAAAAATAATCTCCAACTGCCCTTTCAAAAGGACTCCGGATTCAACAAGCATTAAGGTCGACTCTCCTGTCCCCTCAAGACTGATACGGGCAAACTGTCCCACACGAAGATCAGGACCGGATTCAATATTAATTTTTACAGGAGCTGTGCGAGACATCGGATTGGCAGCAGGTGCCACTTCAGCAACCTCGCCAGTAAGGGTTACATCTGCAGCAGGAATCTCAATAGAGAGCATATCCCCAGCCGAGACCTTTAACAGCAGCCCTTCCGGTACCTGGGCCAAAACTTGTAGTTTCTCACCATTTTCTATCTGAAGTAGCGGTTTTCCCGGAGAAGCCAAGTCTCCTGTGTTTACAATTTTATTGGTGATGGTACCTGAAAAAGGAGCTGTGATTGTGGTATAATCCAGCATGGTCTGGGCCTCTTTATAAGCGCCCTCAGCAATTCGAGTAATATCTTTTAAAGACTTAACGGTCTCTTTTGTGGAAGCTCCCTGTTTCTGAAGTTTGTTTTCACGTGCAAGGTTTCGGCGGGCCTGAGACAGTTGTGCTTCAGCCTGTAATACTTTGGCGGAGATGTCACCGGCACTGATCCTGACCAACACATCGCCCTTTTGCACCTTGGAACCGAGAACAACCGGAAGTTCGATAATCTGGCCTGAAATAAGAGCTGAAATTGAAGCACTTTCAACAGCCTCAATGGTTCCCACAACTTCAATACGGGATCGTACAAGCCCCTCCTGCACCCTTTCCACTTCAACATCAATGGTTGGCAGAGACTCCCTGGCCTCTGATTGTGTGTGTTCTTCCTGCCCATTACAGGCTGGCATGGTCGCAATTCCACTGAGGAGCAGTGCCCCGAGCATAATCTTATTGAGATTCATCACTTATTTTCCTTTTCTTTGGTCATTCCTTCAAACTGTGCAAGGCCCATAGCCCTTCGTAAATCCGCTTTGGCCACTTTGATATTTGCACCCGCTACACTTTGTCTGACAAGGGCATCGGTGAGCCGCATTTCAACATCAATAAGATCAGAGGAGAGAATAACTCCCTCCTTGAAACGGGTTCTACTGAGACGTGCGCTCTCCTCGGCCTGCTCCACCATCTTCTTTGTTACCTCAAGACGCTGTTCGGCCTGATGGTAATTGAGATCCGCCTGCTTTACTTCCAGATCCATTCTAAGTTCTGCTTTTTTACGTTGTGCCCTAATGGTTGAAAGTGCTGCCATGGCGCTGGCAATGTCTGCAGAAGTTCGATTCCCCTCAAAGAGACGATAATTAAGCTTTACCCCTGCTATCCAGGAATCGCCACTTCCGTCTGTTACATAGCCCTTATCGTACTGATAGGAGGCAAATCCATCAACGGTGGGAAGATTACCGCCCCGGGCCGCCTTAAGTCTGGCAGTGGCTGCTTCTTCCGCATACGCAAGACTCTTGAGTTCAGGCCGCAGTGCATAGGATCTTTCCCGGGGGATGTCCTGCTGGCAGTCTTCAACGGAATCAATAAGCACTTCTCCATCGCGTAGCCCCAACAGGTTTAGGAATATTTTATGGGAAAGTTCAAGTTTATGTTTTGCCAAAATGAGATTCTCACTGGCACGGGATTCCTGTACTTCAAGATTCAGAAGATCAGCCTTTAAAAGATCTCCAGCCTGAAAACGGGCTCTTGCAACTGACAGGGAAGCACGTATGGCAGCAATAGACGCCTTTCGGGCAGCGAGCATCTCTTCAGCCTGAATCATGAATTGAAAACTTCGCACAACCTCAAAGGCCAGCTGGGAATGGATACTTTCACGATCAGTACGAGATCGTTCATACCCAGCCTGGGCTGCTTCAACACCCGCCTGATCACGACCGCCATTATAGAAACGATACTCAACGCCTGCACGCAGATTTAAATTATCGGTACGTCCCGGATCATTAAAATCAATATCCCGGCTAAACGTGCCCTGATTAAGAATATTTCCAAAAGAAAAAATAGGATTATTCGTTTGACCATATTGCGCTGAAATATCCACATTGGGATAATAGCCGACTTTTGCCTGATCCACGGCCGCAGCAGCCATGTTCATGCGCTCTAGTGCGACACGGCTATCCGGGCTGTTAGCCAGTGAAAATGCAACACTGTTTTTGGCAGTCCAGACATCCGGAACAACAGGGACATCCTCTGAAGCAAGCAAAGACAGCGGGTTTATGAGGGTAAAAAACAATACAACAGCACTTCCTGATTTAATCATAGCAATACTCTATAGAATGAGAACAACTTACACTTCATCCAGCCTGTGGGCAGACCCTATTTAAGGAAACACTACAAAAATACCTTATGTAATCCTGTAAAACAAGGTGAAAGCGATAGTGTGTCTTCAGTAAATAGCCTAATACAGTGTAATGAATTAAAATTGAAGAGAAAATCAACCTGGCACTTCTTGACATTTGGGGGTGCGATTAGCTAACCACAGGTTCCCTCCTCTACTAACATATAGAGAATTAGCACGAACGAAAGAAGCCCCGCGCTTTGCTGGTTAAAGAAATCAGGGACTACGTTTTGCAGAACCGTTAAACCTAAAACGGATCCTGTCCCAATTGTTCACAATTACTCAACCTCGCAATTCAAAAATTCAAAAAAGACACCCGGCTATTGTCAAGTCAATAATTCTTGACAACCCAACCACGACACATTACATGTGAACATATGGTCATATATACATTTTCACATGAGAGGAATACTGATGGAAAAAATCCTGCCCACACAAAATGAACAGTGCGACTGTCGCTGTATCCACAGGGAACGGGTAGCCGCTGCAAAAAAACATGCTTTGCCACAGAAAGAAAATGAACAGTTGGCTGCCCTGTTTAAAGCCATGGGTGACCCCAATCGTCTCCGCATTCTCTGGGCACTGGATCTGGAGGAGATGTGTGTCTGCGATCTGGCGCTC
>CAMZLK010000079.1 GCA_947311475.1 uncultured Desulfocapsa sp. | reverse complement strand
GTGACTTCAGATAAAAGCATGATATCTCTCAAACAATATTTACAGGATAACTAAGGATATCTTGTTTGAGAGAAAATGTCCAGTTTTAAACGTAACTTCTTAAAGTTGTTTTATAAAGGTGATAGGATAAAATCACCCTGCACCAAATGGTGTCCCTGAAATGTCAGGCGACCATTTTGGCCGGCCGCTATATGTGCAGATGGCGGCATTACTGGCAATACATGGCGAGCGTCCAACCACGGCAGAAGGTTTGACAAGGGCATTACTGAATCATGAGCGTCGTTACTGGCAGGGTTTGCTGAAAGGTACCGCTTTAACTGCTCCTGCCCGCCGTGCTCAATTGCTGCTTGCTTTGGCCACTTTGGCAGGAGGTTTCAGGACCATTGGCAGTGCCGGAGCGTATTGGTCTGCAGTAAATTGTGATTCAAGAGATGCAAATGATCTCGATGTCCTGTTTCATGCCTTGGTGCCATTGTATCCAGGAAAACAGGGCTTACAGGCTGTCCGCCCGGATCTCCTTGGCGAAGCTCTGGTCAGTCAAACACTTCTTGGGATGGAGGCCGATGAATTACTTGATGCTGTGCTCTCAGATAGTGCCAGCCAGCCTGTCAGGCGCCATGCTTTGACCGTTCTTGCCAGATTGTCAGGTCAACAACCCGATTTGTACGAAACTTTGATTGAAGCACTGAGTCGCCACTTTCGTCATTGTCATGACGACATTTTGTCTGTAGCCGTGGAAACGGGGGGAGGGTTGTCTGTGTTGGCAGAAGCAGCTTTTAAGCGATTGCCCTTGGCAGCAAAAAGTCAGCTTGCCGGTTTACTTGAACCAAAGCTCAAGGAAGAGTCTGTGCAACTTGCTGGTTTGGCTTGCGCTATAAGTGGTTTTCTGGTGGAAAACGCTGGTAGAAAATTCCGACAAAGAAAAAAGAGAATCAAATCTAAGGTTGAGTATGCTGGTGCATTATTAAATTATTCCGTAAATCTTCATAGGGTTGGCCAGGATGAACAGGCTCTTATGTCTGCCCAAAAAGGCCTCACACTGTTTCAACAGTTATACGGTAAAAACAAGAAACGATTTGCTCAGGACTATGCCATGTCTTTGAACAATGTTGGCAACCGTTTAAGTGATGCTGGCGAGTATAAAGAAGCACTGGATCATGCCAAAAAATCACTTGCTATTCGTAAACGTTTGTCCGAACAAAACCCTGATCGTTACGAATCGGACTATGCCATGTCTTTGAACAATGTTGGCAAACATTTAAGTGATGCTAGCGAGTATAAAGAAGCACTGACTCATGCCAGGAAATCACTTGCTATTTACAAACGTTTGTCCGAACAAAACCCTGATCGTTACGAAACAAACAGTTTTTCCTCCAAATGCCATACAATTTTTCTTGCCTGGTTGGAAGGTTCTGCTGATAAAGGAAACGTTCAAGAGGACTTACCTCCTTTTCCGAAAACAGTATTGCAGCATAAGATCCCCGAGCTAAAAGTATACAAAAATTTTGTGGAGGCTTGTTGCTTTAGTGGCGAAAGCAAGCGGATCCTCTTATTCTGTCAAATACTTGTAGATTGGGAAACATTATTGGTAGCAGATCAAAATAACAATATAGAATATTGGTTATGTGTTACTGCCTGGTGTGCGACCTTTTCCCCCCAGAGAGTCGAGCATGTGGATTGGCTGGAAGACTGGAGACAATTCAAAAAGCAGTGCCACGGGGCTATCCCTGCCTGGATGGAGAAAACTGCTGAAAAACTGTTGTTTCAGTGGCCTGAGTAAAGAATAGTAGGATCAGAAATCTTTCCATTCAAGCCCAAACTTTACCAAATATTTACGAAGCCTGGCCGAATCATTGACCTGTTTTTTCTTTGTTCATGAAACATTAAACAACATACGACCGGTATCATAAAGTGAAGTAGAAGACTGGCAAAGGTGTCTTGAAATGCCCTATGATAATTTGGGCAGTTGCGTTGCCAGGCCTGAAAAAAAACCACAGGCTCTCAAAGAAAAAATAGAGCGGATTGCTGGTCGTGCAGTTCGTGGCGGCTCATCTCCCTCACTTGTATTATTCTTGTTCTTTTACGATTAAATCAACCAGACTGTTTACTGAATTTTTATGATTTCTCACAAATGGATTAGTGGTATCCCAGACATAGCCAGCCAGAACCGAGCATATCTTCTCCTTAACATTGGGATTGCTGTTTTCAGCAAAGAAAATTGTTTGTAGTTTATTGTCATACCAGCCGTTTACATATGTCCTAAACGTTTCAACGCCCTGAGAAATGTGTTTTACATAGGTGGCATCCCAATCGATCTCTTCGCCACTGAGTTGCCTTACAAGCAGTTTGGCTGCCTGCATCCCGGACTCTACAGCAAAAGTTACTCCCGATGAAAAAACAGGATCCAAAAACTCCGTTGCGTTTCCAGTAAGGACAAATCCTTCGCCATGCAGTTTTTTTACTGCTATGGAATAACCTTCAATAAATTCAGGTTCAAAAGAAAATTCTACCCCGGCAAAACGTTCTTTGGCCAGGTTATCATCAGCAAGCATCTTTCGTAACTTCTCTTCATTACTCCCCTCATATTTTTCAAAAAATTCCGGGTGCCCGACAAATCCCACAGAAGTTTTACCCGTGGAAAAGGGGATAATCCAAATCCAGACTCCGGGTTGGCTGTCGATGATGGTGATTCTGTCACCTGCATCACCTGAGGGTCTTTTACTGTCAATCACATGGGTAAACAAACTGTTTCTGGTTTGTAATGACGAGGCGACATTTAAATCCAGAAGATTCGGAATAACACGACCATATCCACTGGCGTCAATGACAAATTTGGCCTCTATCGTTTGGGATGCACCATTTTTATCTTCAATTTCAACTTTCTGTACAGTCTTGGAAAAGGAGATATCCCTGACAGCTGTTTCATATAAAATCACCGCTCCCTTTTTTTCAGCCTCATCCGCCAGGACTTTATCAAAATGATCCCGTGGTACCTGCCATGTCCATGACCATCCTTTGGTGTACTGGGTATCAAAGTTAAAGGTACATTTGTCTGTCCCTCTCAAAAAAAGGGCCCCATATTTTTTTTGATACCCTTGTTCTGTCAGAACATCGAGGTATCCCGCCTCTTCAAAAACATCCATACATCTGGGCAACAAACTTTCTCCTATAACAAATCGCGGGAATTGTTGTTTTTCAACAATGATCACATTGATATCTGCTTTTCGTAAAATACCTGCTGCAACTGTTCCGGCAGGACCTGCCCCGATAATTAATACGTCTGTTTTCATGATGTTTCCTTTGTTCCCGGAGTATTTTTAGCAATGAGGCCTGTTTTCTGGTAGCCTCTTTTGATGTTATGATAACTCAGTAAGTTACATTGAGAATGTTGTTATATTTACAGGATGTAGCTGCTATGGCAAATAAAAAATACTGCTTTTATGCGGTTCGTCTGGTAAACCCTTCGCCATTACGACAGAAAATAACAGGCGCTTCTACTTGTTTGGTCAGGCTATTTATCGAGTCTGGGGGGCTGCCGACGCTTAATTGACAGCTTGGCATGTCTTGATTTTTCCATCATTTTGCCTCTGGCCAGATATCCGGCCAGGCCACCACCTGCAGAAGTGAGAATAAGCAGACCAAAGGTAACAAACTGTGAATAGAGCATAATGGCACCGAAAGTCAAGGCTCCGGCAAAAGAAATAGTCACCTTGAAATTTGCGGCAGCATGGGCGCGTCTGGTTTCCTTTAAGAGCTGTTTTTGACTCTTGTTCACCACTCGGGCTTTTTGGCGCTCAGCATGCACCCTTAGTTCTTCCCGTTCCCGGGCATGCTGTTCTTTAATGGAATCCAGCTCATCTCTATGTCGGTGTCTGGCCATGGATGAAAACCAGAACCCTGCCAAAATACAAAACAAAATTTCCAGCAGAGCTATGGTTAGTCTAAGTTGGGTATCTTCAATTCCTGTTCGGGTCACAGCAAAAAGCAGGCCGATAGTCACAATCTGTACCACCAGGATAGCACCAAGAAATTTCAACATATTACTTATCCTCTGAAAAGAGTTGCAAATAAACTGCTGGATTGAACATACCATAATCAGTGTTTATCCAGAAATAGAAATTTGCCAGCTTGTTTTCAGGAATATCTTGTATTCTGTTTTGTGACAATTCTGAAGAGTTTGGGTAACAGGTAATGGGAAATATTCAGATCAGTTGCCAGGTGAGAAAACATACATAAGTAAAAGGAGCAATCATGGTGTTGAACGCAAAAAAGAAAAGAGCAGGGGGGAATGCTTGATGTTACTTTCTTTTCTTGTCCGAAAGATGGGATCCGGTCACAGTGTAAAAAAAGGTAGTAACCCTGATGGGTATGGGCTTATTGGATAGAGCCTGAACGAAGAATAAAAGCTTAGAGACGGGGACGAAATAACTTCCCCAATCCAGGCGCCCAAATTGGGGAAGTTGTTTTGTCCCCGTTCCTTAATCTGGCTCTCAACCGTGCGCAACCAGCAAATAAATAACCAGTAAAAAGATAGCGACCATGGTACTGGTCTCAACCCAGTTGACCTTACCATCGTCCTGCACCGCTTTCCAGAGCACGAGCATGGAGGGAAATCCCAGTAAAATGGCGCTTGTGGTGTGAATGTCGATGGGGATGACACCATTGGCGTTGTCTACGGCTGGTATAACTCCGGTTTGAGTAAAGACAGCCAGCATGATCATGGCGATGGGAAGTACGAGGAAGGGAACCTGTGTGATTGCACCGGAGGCATTGGCCATGGCAATACTGTATTTTTTCTGGATGTGGGCTGTACCGATCATGATGAAGGCACCAGAAGCGGAAAACAAACTTAAAATTATGGCGCCAAACATTTCAGAGTATCCGGCCTGTTCCAGGTGTTCTACCAGCACTCCGGCAAATTCGCCAACTGAATGGCCGCCGATGACCGAGGCCAGCAGCCCGGCCACACTGAATGCAAGAATGGTTGCAATCGGCATTTGGGCCAGGTTATCTGCCTGTTCGACAGGAACATCCTCATCGGAAGCGGATTGGTGTTTACCTGAAAACCGTTTAACCAGGCGTGTGACGGCTACAGCCTGAATGATCAACAAGACTGTACCAAAGAAATAAAGGTCTGTGGTGTTGAGCGCGGGATGAGCCGTATCCCGAACCTCGAACGCTTTCATCAGCAGCATGATCATACCAAGGCTGAAAAATACGCCGCCGGCAGCGGCGTACAAATCGGTGCTCAATCCGACCAGTGGTTTGGGAAGGGTTGCGTTTCCCTCAACATCTCGGGGAAGTGCACCGCAGTATAGGCCGAAAGCCGCTGTGCCCACATGTAGTGTCAGCACTGTGACGATGAATCCCACCCTTGGGGTTGCAATCAAAACAAAAGCAAGCATCACCAGTTCGGGGATATTGCTTGAGAGTCCAGCCATGGTGCCCGCGACAAAAGAATTCATCTTCTTGCGCCTGGCATAACCATCAACAGCCTTGATCATCATTTCGGAAGAGGCGAAAACGACAGCGAGGCCGCCAACTCCCAGAATAATTGCAGGTAACAGACCTTCAGCACTGAGTACGAAATGAACTATAGCAATCAGGCCGAGGCCCAGGATCAATACCCATAACCATTGCCTGCCTTCATGTTTTTCTGTGGACATTTATAAAAACCTTCCATTACTGGAATATGAATTTTCTCGCATAATCATATTTACCAGTTGCTTTTTTGAGATGCATTCTTTTTTTTCACAATTGGAGAATTTTGTTATCAAATTGGGCGCTTGTCCGAGAATAGGCATTTCGGAGTCTCGTTCCTTACCTGGTTAAAATTGAAGAATTTTTGAAAAATAAACACAACCATATATTTGATATTACGAGGTCGTATGAATTGTCATGGTTGTATCTTTCATAATTATGCACCTCCATTATTAATGTATCACCTTGTGTGAGAAGGGCAAGCCCGAAAGTGGAGTGTGCGCTAATGGGGGATGTTTTTGTAGACACCATATGCAGGGTTTTCTACCTTATCCTGCTGTTTCAGGCGATGCAGTATACCGTATAATTTTCTTGCCGGAAAGCCTGTGTTCTCCCGTAATTCTTTAATGCTGAGGCCATGTTGACTCGTGCTGAGACAATGGGCAACCAGGGCGGTGGCAGTTGGGTGGCTCTGTAGGTCATCCCTGGGTGCGACCGTTTGTTTTTGCGCTTTTTTCTTTCTCTTTTTGGCGGGTTTTGCAGGTTTAACAGGGGTGAGATCATCCATGTCAAGACCAAACAGATCAGAGAGTTTATCATCAGCAATAACCTTGCTGCTTCCCGTTGTGGATTTTTCTATTATTGATGAGGCCTTACTCTGTACTGCCTGGCTGACCAGATCATCAATTGCAGCCTGTCGCAATGTGAAAAAAAGTGCAGGATCCTCATCAAGACGAGCACCAACACCATACAGAGTGGCGGCAACGTGTTTACACATGGAAGCCCAATCCGGGCAGCTGCAGTCAAACGCTATTTCCGTAGGAGTCGGGAAAAGTCCCTGGCCCTGAACCATAAAAATATCCTGCAGGGCTTTGGGGATTTTACCGGCCAGCAGATCGGGCAGGGAAGACAGGCGGGACTGACATTCTTTTTTTATGGTCTGCCAGTTTTTTTGTTTCATCTTTTTGATGGAGATTGTCACCTCATAGGGTGCGCCCATGGAACCCTGGACAAGGGATGTAACCTTACCCGGGGAAATCTTCAAATCAAGCACAGCAAGATGCCTGACGTAACTGCGGCCACGACCGATACGGTTGCTGTAATCGGCATAGCTCTCAAGATTTTTATTCCACGCCTTGCCCCACCAGGTTGTTGCCAGGGCATTCCCCTCAAGGATTATCGGGTGGATGTCAGGATTTTTCATTCGCAGCTGTTTAAGCTTTTTTTTAGCCTTAGCTCTCTTTTCTGCAACGGTGACATATTTCGGATAATAGCCGTAACTCATACTTTATCTCCTCACCCTTTACTGGGGGATGAGCATGATGCCCTGCGGGTAGAAAAATATAAAAGAATGTCGAACAAGGAATTTAGAATTTCGAATATAGAAGTCTTTTTACTTCATCATTCGAAATTCCTTGTTCGATATTCGATATTCAGCATTTAGGTAGGAACTATTCCCACAGAAACTTAAATTTTCCGATACATATGAACAGATCGGACAACTCGCCATTTTCACCGCAGGCAGCTGATGTATCGTCTGAAGTTTCATCTTTTGTACTAATATCTATCGCTTACGCACTGCCGAATTTGGCATGAAATTTAATTAAGAAATTTCAGATATATATTATAATATTTAAACATCGTAAAGGCACTTTAAATTCGTGCTTAATTTTGGTAAGCGTTCACCAGTACCTCAACTTCGTCCGTTTGATCCTGCTCACATATAACTGCATATGCTACGCAGGCCCAAACGAACGAATATGAGGCCAAGAGAGGGACAAAAGGGAGGACAAAAGGGGGGCGAACCAAGCCAACCAACTGAATTAGTAGAATATAAGTGCTGAAAACAGGCTGTTTTTGTCCTTAAACAGCCTTTTTGAGTGTTAAAAAGACCGCTTTAAGAAACAACACTGGTAGTCAATGGACAGTTTACTGACTTGCGCATCGGCCAAAATGAAAACGGCAAAAAAGTGGAAAGACGCCGGAAATCCGGGGACAGTATAAGTCGAAAATAGCAGAAACAAGGTCAGGCTTGACAATTGGGCACGGGTTCTGCGATAAAAGAATTATCGCCAAATTGGTATTATGTCATCCGCTTGAACTAAGAAACATCCATTTGTCAAGCCCGACCCCATTCCTCCCAGACCCCATTCCTCCACATTTCTTCGCATTCCATTCGTGGCAATGAAAAACAGCCGCTATGGTGTGTATATGGCTTGAATAAGTATTCTGGTATAACTTCATCTCACCGATATGAGAAGCTTGATAGGCGTGTTTTCTTACCTTAGAGTAAAAAGCTAAGAATTTTATGCATGGGAAGAAAATCATGCAAACCGTTATCTCGTCAAAATTCCAAACTACAATACCGAAAAAAATCAGAGAACAACTCTCCCTTTCAGTTAGTGACGCCCCGGAATGGAAAGTGGAAGATGGTCGTATCATTGTGACTTCACCTCCTTAGGTTGATTTTTTGAAATACAAGAACTCAATTCATGTCGGAGCCGGGGATATTCAGGAAGATATTCAGCAGGCCAGAAAAAAACGAACCGACAGGTACGCATGAAAAAAATAGTTATTGACACCAACTGCCTGATTTCTTTTGTAAGCAATCGCAATCCCGGCCAGCAGGAGAAAATTGCCACACTTTTCAATAAAGCCGGGCGATTAAAAATATCAATAATCTGCCATCATCGTGTTGTCAGTGAGTTTGTTTATGTCCTGACCAGCGTGTACTCACTGAAGCCGCAAAACGTTCAGCAGATGGTCGTAGACCTGACTTCCATGCCCGGTGTGACCTACACATCTGATGTGGATATGCAAACACTTCTTTCACTCTGGCCCAAGAGCATACCAGACTACGGTGATGCCGTTCTTGCAGCCTATTGCAAAAAAACAAAGGGAACACACATTGCCACCTTTGACAAGAAATTCAACAACGCTTTGACCAGGGTTGGCTTGACTGTTACGATGTTATAAGTTGAATATGCCTGTAGAGTACTGGCTTCTTTTGCTGGAGTTTATTTTTATTGCTTGATTAATTCCTTATCCTTCTGAAGTTTTATTGGAGTTTAAATGTATCGGGAATTCTGGGGACTGTACCGGCAATTATCGGAGCAGGTGGAAAATAAATATTTTCAGGAAGCTTTGGAGCCTGCATTCAACAAATATATTGTATAAAATTGGATGTTCCATTCTTTTGAAAATTTCTGTACAATTGACTATGCAGGTATGTGATGGACAATTGAGATGGTGGTTGGAAAATCAATGCAGGAAGTGGTGCTATTGCATGGTTGAGGAGGAAATATAATGCCTACAATATGTATGTTTTATGGAATTATTATTAGAATGTACTGTGCCCCGGGTGAGCATAATCCACCACATTTTCACGCATATTATCAGGATAGCAAAGCTGTTGTTGATATTCGTAGTGGCGAGATATCGGAGGGGAAATTACCAAACAGGCAGAAAAAGCTGGTGCTGGCCTGGGCGGAGTTACGCCGGGAAGAATTATCAGCCGATTGGGAACTTGCCTCTAACGGTGAATTACCTTTTGCCATCGAGCCATTACGATAAATATTGGAGGTGAAAATGTATCTTTCTGTAAAACATGTGCTGGCAGTTGAGGGTTATAAGCTGATAGTTACCTTTGAAAACGATGAAAAACGAATATTGGATATGCTTCCGTATCTTGAAATTGGAAAATTTTCAGAGCTAAAAGACAAAGCACTCTTTAACAGTGTTAAAGTACATTTTGACTCTGTTGAATGGGCGAATCGTATGGATCTTGACCCGGAATTTATTTATCAGAAAAGTAAGAGATATGAAAAATCGTGCTGAAAGAATGATAGTTTTTCGAACAAAAAAAGCCCCAATCAGAATAACTTCAGAACTCCTGACTTAGCGGGAATTAGAATGACACCTTTTTGCTAAATTGTAACGAAATGTTGAAATCCGGGGACAGTATACGTAATTATCCTGATTCCAGAACATGATGCCCTGTGGGCAGAAAAATATAAACGAATGTCGAACAAGGAATTTAGAATTTCGAATATAGAAGTTTTTTTACTTCATCATTCGAAATTCCTTGTTCGATATTCGATATTCAGCATTTAGGTAAGAACGATTCCCACAGAAACTTTAATTTTCCGATACATTGAAATTTTACTTCTTATGTTTTCGCAAATTCCCAAGATTCTTTAGGTTTTGCCGCCACCTTCTCACTGAGGAGTTACTGGATATTTTACGTTACTCCAATCAGTAAAATGTGTTATAATTGTACATGCCTTTTTCCCTTAACCTGCGACATAAAAATCGGTTTCTCGACTCTGCGCGTCGTCTTGTCTGGTGGATGACCCCGGATGAAGCCCTTAAACAACCAATCCGTCTGGTTACGCAGATTATGGATATTGGTACTCTGTCTGATCTGAGACTGTTGCAGGAAGAGTTCACTGATAAAGAGTTGGAAAATATTCTTCGCCACGCATCGTCTGGTGTTTTGTCCGGGCGCGCACTACGGTTCTGGCAGGTTGTTTTAAAAACAGACGCAAAACCGGCTTCACGTTTTCCCGGCTCAGATGCGACAGGATCGGTATGGAGCCGTTATTAGAAATTCTTCCTGAGAGTCAGCGTAATCTCTGGCCTCATCTTGGCCAGATTCCAGGAAGATTTGTCCTGTATGGCGGCACAGCCATTGCTCTACGCTTTGGGCATCGCCAGTCCATTGATTTTGACTTTTTCTCCACACAAAAATTTAATGGCAATGAGATTTTAGAGCTGCCACTATTTGAAAAACATTGTCTACTCGCCCGCACACCAGGTTCAATCACTTTAACCGTAAACAGTCCGGAGCCGGTTAAGTTTCAATTCTTCTGGGGATTACCCCTGTCTTGTGTGAAAAAGCCATCAATGATTGTTTCTCCGGGAATATTGATTGCCTCCCCCTATGATTTATTTGCAACCAAGCTGAAAGTGATTCAAGATCGGGCTGACAAAAAAGATTATCTTGATATTATAGAATTTTTGAATCAGGGGTATGCTATCACAGAGGGATTGGCGACGGCAGTCGCTGTGTATCGGAAGACATTTAATCCAGCAATCTCATTACGGGCTGCAGTATCATTTATTGATGGAGATCTTCCTCTGCTGAGTGCGGGTGAACGCCAAATTATGGAGAAAGCAGTGGCTGACTTTTGGGCGTTAAAGACAGATCTTCCTGAAATTGCGGCTGAATCAGAAGATTTGGCGACCTGATATTATTTAGTGCCTTACTCCATAATTCCTACAATAAAAAACAGGTAAGCGTAGACTCCGAGAATATATGAGAGTGCTATGATATCAAAAATGTTACGGATAGCAACAAGGCACTTACTTGCAGTTTATCTGCGTTAGTTCAAAGTATGCTGTTGTTAAAGATCCGGGGACATCTATGATAAGCAAAACTATTAAACAGTTACCGTAGCCCTTACTGCAATCTGAACAGATCGGACAACTCGTCATTTTTCATTTCTGTCAGCCAACTCTCGCCACTGGCAGCCAGCACATCAGCGGAAAGTTTCGCCTTTTGCTCTAACATTTCATCAATTTTTTCTTCTATGGTACCCTTGGTAATGAATTTATGTACCATTACCTTTTTTTTCTGACCAATGCGAAAAACACGGTCGGTGGCTTGATTTTCAACGGCAGGATTCCACCAGCGGTCAAAATGAACGACATGATTGGCACTGGTTAGATTCAGTCCCACTCCACCGGCCTTAAGCGACAGTACCATAAAAGGAATATACTCATCTGACTGAAACTGTTCGATGATTTTTTTGCGTTTACCCACAGCCACACTGCCATGAAGAATGAGTCCGGGGCGGCCAAAAATTGTTTCGAGGAAACGTGCCAGTGGTTCTGTCATTTCCTTGAACTGGGTAAAAATCAGCATCTGTTCCCGCTTTTCATGGATGGTTGTGCTTATTTCACGCAGTCTTGCAAATTTGCCACTCTCTTTTTCATTATAGCCATCCACTCCGGCATATTGGTCCGGGTGATTACATATTTGCTTGAATTTGGTCAGTGCCGCCAGAATCATACCTTTACGTTGAATACCATCAGCTGACTCCAGCATCTCAGCCATATTATCTACAAGCTGCTGGTAGATAACTGTCTGTTTCCTGCTGAGATCTGCCCAGCTCTTCACTTCCACTTTGTCGGGCAGGTCACTGATAACAGAGCGATCAGTTTTTAAGCGACGAAGAATAAAAGGCGCAGTCATTTTGCGCAGACGGCCATAGCCGCCCGGATGATCGGCGAGTCCTTTACTGAAGGCGGCAAACTCTTTGCTCGTACCCAGTAGACCCGGGTTAACAAAATCAAATAATGACCAGAGATCGCTCAGCCGATTCTCCACGGGGGTGCCGGTCATGGCGATACGGTTGGCAGCTGGAATCTTTTTTACAGCTCTTGTCTGCTTGGTACCCGGGTTCTTGATCGCCTGGGCTTCATCAAGAATTACATAGTTCCAGTTATGTTCAGATAGCCAGTCATAGCGCTGGGCCAAGGCATAAGTGGTGATAACCAGATCCAGGTGATCCAGATTTTTGTTTGTTGGTGCCTTTACCCTGTGAGGTTTATGCATGGATGGATGGGCAAAGAATACTTGCAGATCTGGAAAGAATTTTTCTATTTCCTGTTCCCAGTTGGTAAGTAAAGAGGCTGGAATAATGAGCAGTGAAGCCGCAGGCTTATTTGTGGCTTTATTATTACCCGTCAGGATATTTAAAAAGGCCAGAATCTGCACAGTCTTACCAAGGCCCATGTCATCGGCCAGACAAGCTCCAAAACCAAGCCCGTCAAGTTCGCAAAGCCAACGCAGCCCATCCTGCTGGTAGGGCCTCAGCTTTGCCTTAAAACGATTGTCGGTGCGTATTTTCGGAAGTTGGCCGGGGTGTGTCATCTTGTGAAAAACTGATTGCAGCCATTCACCATTTTCAACTTCCAGTACATCCGCGTCGGCTGTTTCCAGGAGTTTGGTACCGGATTGCAGTTGCAGACGCATGGCTTCTGCCAGGGTTAATCCTTCCTGTTCTGCAAGATTCTGTGCATCTTTATAGGCGGCAAGAGTCTGTTCCAGTTTCTCCCTATCAACAGCCACCCATTTGTTTTTGATAAAGGCCAGGCCCTCAACTTCATCAAGCAGACGCATTACTTCATCTACCCCAAGTTCATCTTCTCCCAGCATCAGTCGCGGGGAGAAATCCAGTAAGGCAGCCATGCCCACCATGGTTGGTCTTTGTTCGCCAAGGCTGATTTTCAGTGTAAGGCTTGTGCCTTTGACCTTCCACCAATCGGGAATGCGGCAGAGAATACCAGCCTCCTCATAGAGTGGAACTTCCTGTAAAAAAGTGTGCGCATCATGGCTGGTCCAGGCCAGGGGAGAAAAGAGATCGTTGCTTTCCAGCAGTTCGGTAATCAGTGTGCTTTCTTTTGCCGCCTCATAAACAGTGGTCAATAATTCCAGCAGCTTATTATTGTCATCCTGGTATTCCTGTAGCGCATATTTAAGGGGCAGATGTTTTGATTGTCCTTTGCCGGACGTCCTGGTCGAGTAAGTAGCCAGAAAGGCAAAGGGTGCATCATCATCTTTGTTTTCAACAAGGTGGAAATAGATCCGGCCCAGCAGGTGAGCGTTGGGGGAATAATGATGGATAAACTCGGCAACAGAGCCGGAAAACTGTTTGATGGATGAGGCAAAAGACGTGTTTAGATCAGACCAGAATGTCGAAAGAAGGTGGGAGTTAATATATTCCCCCCCAATCATTGCCGGAAGTGTTTCCAGCAGTTGGGCGACCTCGTGTTCGGGGAGGGGAATCTTCACTTGGTGGCGGAGTTGCTCCAGATTGGGAGTCAGCCGAAGATTATGAACAAAGAGAGCACTGAAGCGCCGCCAGAAATCGAGTGAAGCAGGGAGTGCTACTTCCGCATCGGAAAAACCGAGAAAGAGGAGCCAGTTGCCACGATCTTTTTTATAAACAGAGAAGATTTCCTGTTGCAACAGTGTACTGCTTTTGCTCTGTTTGCTGCTCCAGGTGTCAGCCTCAAGTTGAAGTGAACTGTCTGGCAGCAGGACAGCCTGCAATGTCCGGACGAGGGGCGTGTTTGGCATCTTTGAGTACATTTAAGATGGAATCATTTTTGTTTTTTGAATCCTTTCTTTAGCACGTTCTGCAGCAACTTCTTCCCTCTTTGTGGTTGCTCCGGAGGCTAATCGTTCTATTAAGCGTAATTTAGCTATTAATTTTTGTTCATTCATGGTGCATTTCTTCAAATTCTGTCATATTTATGTTTATGATATGGTCATCAAAAAAGCTCATCAAGCATTGCTAATGCCTCCTCGACAGCATCAACAATCTCGTCATTATCGGATGAGCGATCAAGAAGTTCGTTTAAAACGGCCATTGCTTCGTGATGCTCTATGTTAACTGCGGCATCTATGGCAGCCATGAGCATCTCCGTATCTGCGTCTTGGTTATTTAAAACATCTCTGATATCAGGCCAGGATTCAGTAATACCCCAATTGCCAGCAGCTCGAATTGCCTGATATTTTACATCTGGATCCTTGCTCTGCAATGCCTCAAGGATTTCCGATTGAAATCCTTGGATATATTGCATGCAAAATACTGCGGTGATAAGCCAATTTTTTTCCCCGGACTGATATGCAGCGCGTACAGCACCTGAATGATATGCTTGAGGACTTCGAATTGACGCTTCCAAGGTTCGACGACGAACTATTTCGGGTACAGTTCCATCAAAGTACAGTTTCTGCAAAGACTTGATAATTCGCTGATACATTTGTTCTGTGACTGCAAAGTCGTTGTATTCGTTGTCCTCAGCAAATTCATCCATGTCAATGTAAATATATTCCAAGGCAACACCGAAAGAAATTACTGCTCTACTGCGCAGTTCTTCGGATTCCTGGCTGTCTTCAACGATTTTTAACAGCGCTGCGGCAAGATCATCATTAATGATCACGAAATTTCCGGCCATTTCTGCGGCTAAAAGACGATCAGCCTTGTCGGCGGTAGAGTCCTGCAGAGTAATAAGAAAAAGAGCGGTAGCCGTTTTAGGCCAATCCCATGGCGGTGTGTTGTAGATTTTTTGTAATTCTGTCATCTTTTTTCTCCATGTTAATCGAGGTGTAATCAGCTTCCAGTCGATGACGAATGGCAACAATAATTACTGTATTACCATTCATGCGGTATAAGGAAACATAGCCGTAGTGACTAAATCCTATTGTTAACTCCCTGTATCCTGGTGCTATGCTCATGTATCGGAAAATTAAAGTTTCTGTGGGAATCGTTCCTACCTAAATGATGGATATCGAATATCGAACAAGGAATTTCGAATGATGAAGTAAAAAAACTTCTATATTCGAAATTCTAAATTCCTTGTTCGACATTCGTTTATATTTTTCTGCCCGCAGGGCATCATGTTCTTCGCTGGTCAACCGATTTGTGGGTGCTGTTTAATAATCTGAACGATTGAATAATTGTTGCAGCGGCTTTTTGGGCTTGCCATTGGATTCTTGTGTTGCAGAAAGGCACGCAACCTTGCAAGATCACGTAAAGCACCGGCAGTAAATTTTACTGATGGCATTCGGGTGCGTCCTGTTCATCATCGGTTCCCCAGGTATTAAGCCATTGTATTACTTCGTCACCTGTTGCATGGAGTCCAATTTCCTGGTATTCGTTCCAGGAGTTCACCGCATCCTGATGAAAAGATACACGTTTTTCTTCTCTGTCCAAATATTGACTAATGACTTCACGCATCATCCAGTGGGTTGCACGATCTTTTTTTGTGCAAGTTTTTTTATATCGCTCTTTTGTTTCCAGGTCTATTTTGATGGCAACGGCTGTGGTGGTCATATGAACTCCTCAGAAGAAGATATTGATGGGTATATGCTAGTATTACCATCACCTGAAGTCAATTCATTAGTGTTGCTCTATTACTTCATATCCGATAGCTTTATATCCTGTTAACCTCTTTTTGTACATCCTCTGAAGCATGGGGATATTTTCATCAACATAGTCGTAGATGAGCACCTCTTTTTTGGAATCATACTCTCTGTGCAGTCGACCAGCATATTGTTGTAAAGTCCCTTTCCAGGAAATTGGCATTGTCAAAAAAAGTGTGTCAAGCCGTGAGTCATCAAAGCCTTCACCGATATATCGGCCTGTGGCGATGATTACTCGTTCTTCATCCGGGGGAATTGCAACGAGTTGTGCCATTGTTTCCTTGCGCTGTTTTTGTCCCATACCGCCTTTCAGGATGATGATGTTTTTTATTTGGTTTTCCAAGATGTTGAACATCCGTTGAAGATGTGCTGTCCGTTCAGTAAGGAGTAACGGAGATCTCCCGTCACGAACAGCTTGGATCACATCGTTTGCAATCTGTGTGTTTCGTTTATCATCTTCCACTAATAGTTTGTAAATTTCTTGAATACTTGGCGTTTCAACATTTGCAGGTGCTTTTGTGCTTGTTGGTTGTGGATATACAAAATGATCAAAAGATCTGGCAAAAGCAGCCTCATCTGCCCCTACCTGGAATAAAACGGGACCGGTTTGCATCATGACTATTGGATGATGCCCATCTTTGCGAGTGAGAGTTGCTGTCAGGCCAAGAACATAGCGGGCTTGTACTTTTTTCATGAGTTGTTCAAAAGTAAAAGGTGCCAGATGGTGGCACTCATCAATTATGATATGGCCATACTCTGCAACGATATTATCAACGATCTTATTACGATGCAGGCTTTGCATTATACCTATATCAACAATGTTCGTCGGATTTCTTTTCCCTCCGCCAATTATTCCTATTTGCTCTTGTGGGATGGATAAAAACATGGCGAGTTTTTCATGCCACTGATCAAGCAACTGGCGTCTGTGTACCAGGATGAGCGTATTTCGTTTACGAACTGCAATGAGTTTTGCTGCAACAACAGTTTTCCCAAAAGCAGTGGCAGCACTGAGAATTCCGATATCATGTGAACGGATACTCTTTACCGCTGTTCGTTGAGTTTTCCGTAGTTTGCCAGTGAATGATGCTTTTATGGGTTTTCCACGGGATCGTTTGTCCTCGATTTCCAGTGACACATCCAACTCGCCCAGTAGTTGCCGGACATCATCAAGACATCCCCTGGGAAGCGCAATGTGCTGGGGATGTTCATCTGTGCAACTAATGATTGGTGGTTTCCCGTATGTTGAGAGATGCATGGCCTGGGCTTTATAAAACTCCGGGTTGGGAAAAGCAGCAATACGGAACAAACGATTATGCAGGGCAGGAGGCAAACCTTTTTTGGGGATATACAACATATTGGCTTGAACTATATGTATGGTGTCGGGGAGCGGGTCTGTAATAGAATTATCTTTGGTGGCTCCTGATGGCGGGAGAGTCCAGGGAGTGTCGGTTGTTTCTTTGTCAGAACCATTATCCCTGACTTGTATCGTTTGAGATGCCTTGTTGGTCTCTTTTACCTTTTCTGCCAGGTCCTTTGGAGATATTTTTTCAATATTTGAAAGATATGCCCACTGATCATCATATGGATGTAATTGTTCATCAAGAAAAACACTGTTTCCCTTTTCTCGTGGGAATTTCTGAAGCGGCAGCGCAATCAGGTTGCCGAACCCGCCTTTGGGCATGGTATCCTGATTGGGAAAGAAACGATCATAAGACTTGAGCCCGATCTGGTGCCTTTTATCCATGGTTAATGTCAAAAGAGCAAATCCAAGTTTTCTGGCAAGAGCCGCTGGTACACGATCTTTAAAGAAAATCCAAACGTGGCCTCCATTTCCTGAACGAGACCGTTCTATAACAGCCGGGATCTGATAGGCTCGACATGTTTCATGAAAAGCAGCTATATCGGATTGCCATTCTTTTTTATCGAAGTCAACTGCCAGAAACCAGCATGTTTCGTCTTCAAGTAAAGGATAGACACCAATAGTATGCTTGCCTGCTAAATGATTAAAGATTGTCTGGTCTGAGACAGGAATAAGGCTTCGATTTTTACACTGCCCACATTTTACTTTCTTCTTATTACAGTAAACTTTGTTCCATTCATTTTTACAGGCAGGAGAATAGCCTTTACGCCCGTCCTTGGCATGCCAGAGAACGGGATAGACATCGTCTCTCCCGCGAAAAAGATTCCGAAAAAGTTCTATTTTGTTTTCTACAGGAGAATGAATGGAGATCGATGTAGAAAGGTGCTGATTTGGTTTTTCGCTTTTTTCTATTGTTTGACGGATTTTTGGCCTTTCACCATAAGTAGCAAATTTTTGTTTCAGTAGTTCATTTTCTTTTTGCAGACGGGTACATTCAGCTTTGGATTTCTCAAGTTGCTTTGTTAAAAGATCAATTGTTGTCATTTGCAGGCTACGCTAACACTATTTACCTGTCACCCCTGTTGCTTTCCAATATTTCTTTTCCTTTTGGCGTTAGTCGGTATTTCTGTTTACTGCTGCGAGGTTTGTCGGGAATTGTTCGTTCTATTAATTCTGCAGCCAATAAGGGTTCCAGGTAGGCTTTAAGGAAATGGACTCTATCCTTCAATCCGACTGCTTGTTGTAGTTTGTTTGCCGTTTGAGCCTTGTCGGCTTCATGCAATACAGCGAGGACTTGTGGGGTCACTTGTGGGGTGACTTGTGGGGATTCGGAACTGGTTGCTGGATTTTGACTAAATTCCGGTACCTTCACAATCATACGAAACACATCCTCTTCAATCAGTTGCGGATCTGCGCCACCATATTGTTTTCCATACAGCATCATTTTTCGCATACCGGAGCCCAGCTCATCGGCCCGGTTGATTTCACGAAAAAAAGCGCCGATAACAGGATTTTTGGGATAAGGAGCGAAGGTTTTCGGGTTAAGTATGCCGAATCCGTGCGGACGGTTGGCGTTATAGGCGGTAACTGTACCGTATTCGATCACAAGTCTGGCCGGGACACCGTTGGCATACTCCCGGTGGATAAGCATGTTGGAAGCAACTTCACGGAAAATGGCATCCCGGAGACTTCTTCGCTCAATGCCCTCCAGGTAGAAAGGATCCGGCAGATGTTTTTTTATAAAGGCGAGAATGCGGTCATAGCTGTCGATCAGGTTGGTGCGAACCAGATCACGGTCGTCGTAGCGATCTACGTTTACCTTACGCAGGATTAAGTCTGTACGATGGGCAGGACAGACCTGAAGAATAAGCGAATCCGGTGCAAATAACATTACACCAGCCAGTGTGATTCCGCTTTCTTTGGTGAGTGGATCGGTTTGATAAAGTTGTGCGCTCTTGAGAAGTTGCAGATCGTCCATGGCAGCCCAGGGATGATTGTCTGCATTAATTCGAACATGTCTCCGGCATTTCTCGATTAATTCCGGTCTCAGATGATCATATTAATCCACGGATATATCTTGCTTTCACTGTAAGTTGCCTGTTTACGTTGGTAGAGGTTGGCAACTTGGACAGTATGATCTGTGACATCAAAACCACCGTCTTCGTTACGGTCGTAAATACGGCCATTACAGCGGTGTACCTGTGAGCTTTCCGGGACATAAATCTTCAATATCTTTTTTGGGCCTGCCTCAATCTCTTCCACAGACAGATAGGCTGCCGGAGTCAGTTTTTGCGGGTTATTAATTGCGGTAACAAAATCCTTTTTGATTTGTGCCACTGTCTCAGGATCAATGCCCGTAATCTTTCCTGAATCGTTCACTCCCAGCAGGAGAGTACCGCCATGCCGATTAAGAAAAGCGCAGACCGTCTCATAGACATCACGATTGATCTGATTGCGGCAGGTCTTAAATTCCAGGGATACTCCTTCACCCTGAGAGATAAGCTCTGCGATTTTTTGTTCGTTTATCTTCATTTTATTGATTTTGGATGATCCTGTGCTCGCATCGTAGTAAGTAGGTTTTTTACTTTGTTGTTCTTTAAATAGTCAGCAGTCATCCTTATTTTTCAAGTTCTCCAGCATTTTATCGAAATCAGAGACAAAGAGCTGATCCTGAACAATTCGGTATTTCTCAAATTCACTTTCAGCATGAGCCTTGGCAATTTCGGCTGTTACCTTTCCAGCATCCTGCAAAATCTTACGGTCGGTAGCTTCGATGAAACGATTTAAGCGTGTTTCCCAATCCTGCATGGTCATTGGGATATTCCTTAATGCCATGCTTTCGGCAACATCCAGGTAGGCTGAAACCATTCGTTGCAATTGTGCCATTTCATTCTTCGTCAAATAATTTTTGGCAACACTGACATCAAACTTTTGAATCTTTCCTTTTGGTGCGTCTTCCCAGGTAGTCAACCCCATATTATCTTTTTGATGATCTGCTCGATCCACAATAACTTCCGCCGCTGTCTGACCATGGATAGCCCAATGCAATTTGTTTTGAACCGCTGCGAAAAAGCGTTTGGTTGCCTGCGCTGTCACATCATAATCAATTGATGTGGCATAAATATCTGTGATTTTCTGGTAGAATTTACGCTCAGAGAGGCGAATCTCCCGAATACGCTGTAACTGCTCTTCAAAATATTTTTTGCCAAGGATAGAGCCATCATTCTTCAGACGCTCATCATCCATGGTGTAACCCTTGATGGTGAACTCTTCAATAATACTGGTCGCCCACTTACGGAACTGCACAGCCCGTTCAGAATTGACCTTATAGCCAACAGCAATAATGGCCGAAAGATTATAATGTTTGGTATTGTAGTTTTTTCCGTCTGCGGCAGTTATCCGAAAATTTCGGATAACTGAATCTTCCTGTAACTCACTATCGTTGAATATCTTTTTCAGGTGGTAATTTACCGTTCTGACATCAACGTCATAGAGCGTGGCCATCATTTTCTGAGATAGCCAGATGTTTTCATCGGCATAAACAGCTTCAACACCTCCCTTGCCACTTGCTGCAACAAAGCTCAGATATTCAGCAGCCGATGAGCGGACAATGGACAGTTCATCCCTCTGGGACTTCTGCTTGTTTTGACTTTTAGTCTTTTTCATGGTTCTTTTTTATTTCTAGCCACTCCACCCACCGTGTATTGTTCCATGGGGTATTTTCTTTCCGCTCACGAGTGGAGAGCAAGTGTAGATAATTGATGCGTAATTTTTGGTGATTTGACTGACTGTGCTAAGACTTGCAATATTAAGTAATAGCTTTCGCACAACGAAAGAACAATTCTCTCCATTTCAATTTTCGGGATTTTTTTCTCGATTGTACTTCGTTTGCCTTGGCTGCTAGTTCTTGTTTAACTTCCGAGGTGAGAAGTTGTAAATCATCAATTAACGGATTAGCAATTCCACTTACTATCAACCAACCTTCTTCTGCTCGATTAGAATGTGCGGAGCTATCCCTTAAATGTGCGGAGCTCTCTTCCAAATGTTCAGAGCTTTCATCAATAATTGGCAATGCTTCTCCAAAGACCTGCTCTGGTGTTGGGAGCGCTTGTTCAGGACGGTGATAAACAGTACCATGTCCATGCCCGCTTGATTTTAGCCAGCCTGCCTTGACAAGACGCCGGAAAGCCTGTGTTAAATCATGGGCGTTATCATCGGAGATTTCCATTATCCGGTGGTGTGTTGCAACCTGTTCAGTCGCTACAGTAGCAAGGATTAATCGATCCAGCTCTGGCAAGTTATCATATGCACTTCCAAGGTGCGCTCTGAGAATGTCACAGTATTTTTTTGGAATGACGTTGTTTTGTTGATGGCACGTAAAGCCCCAGTTTAATGTTTATCAAACAATAAAACCATGCATGAGAGGATGTTGCAATACGTTGAATGGTTATTTCCCGGTGTTCGTACCCGGTTGTTTTAATTTTTCAGGGGCAATTACTGACCGTCATTAAGGATAATCCGCATATTACCTATAACGAATTGTCCCTTAAAACTAAACGGGGTCATCATAGTTCATCAAAACCGTCTCTAATCGACAAAAAACTTGTAGTAATAACGGATTAGGCGTAGCTTGTAGTAGAGATTGCCTTTTTAAGGCACCCTGATATATAAATTGATGCTAATGGATTGAAAAAATGGAAGATAGATGGCTTAAGGTCAGTGAAATCTGCGATTACCTCAATGTTACCAAAGAAACGGTGTACAAATGGATTGAGCAGCGTGATATGCCGGGGCATCGGGTTGGGCGGCGTTGGATGTTCAAAAAAGATCAGGTTGACCAGTGGGTGGAATCTGGTGCCAGTGCAGATTCAGTGAAAGGATAACAGCATGGCACAACTAGCCAATATAGAAGCAATTGAAAAACGGCTCTGGCAGGCAGCAGACACCCTGCGGGCCAACTCCAATTACGCCAGTAATGAATACTTTATGCCGGTCATGGGGCTGATCTTCCTGCGTCATGCCTACAGCCGTTTCTTAAAGGTGAAAGATGAGGTGGTTGCCACCCTGCCATCCCGTGGTGGGCGCACCCGGGCCTTAACCAAGGAGGACTTCTCCCAGAAAGGTGCTATTTTTCTTAGCCAAGCTGCCCAGTTTGATTCTCTGGTTGCCCTGACAGATGCTGATGACCGGGCTGAAGCCCTTATTCAGGCCATGGAATCCATCGAAAAAGATTACAGCAACCTCAAAGACCAGTTACCCAAGGCAGAATATAGGGAACTGGATAATGAGGTGTTAGGCCAGTTACTGCGTACTTTAAATCCAGAGGTGCTTAAAAAGGCCACTGGTGATATTTTCGGTCGTATCTACGAATATTTTCTCACCGGCTTTGCCGATCTCAAGGCCCATGACGGCGGTGAGTTTTTTACCCCGGTCTCTCTGGTACAGCTCATTGCCAATGTCATTGAGCCAGATCATGGCAAGGTGCTTGATCCTGCCTGTGGTTCGGGCGGTATGTTTGTCCAGTCCGCCCATTTTGTCGAGCGTATACAGCAAAATCCCGGCGAACTCCTCACCTTCTATGGCATGGAGAAAAACCCCACCACCATCCGCCTGGCCAAGATGAACCTGGCTGTGCATGGTCTGGAGGGTAATATCCAAAAGGCCATTTCCTATTACGAAGATCCCCATGACGGTCTCTGGGGCACGGCAGATTATGTCATGGCCAATCCCCCCTTTAATGTTGATGAGGTGGATGCGGATAAGATCAAGAGCGATATGGGGCGACGACTGCCCTTTGGTCTGCCGGGGGTCAACAAGAAGGGCAAGGTCTCCAATGGCAATTATCTCTGGATTTCCTATTTCTATAGCTACCTCAATGACACTGGCCGAGCCGGTTTTGTCATGTCATCCCAGGCCTCCAGTGCCGGGCGGGATGAGGCCAAGATGCGGGCGGCCCTGATTCAGACTGGCCATGTGGATGCCATGATCGATATTCGTGGTAATTTCTTCTACACCCGCTCCGTACCCTGCCAGCTTTGGTTTTTAAATAAGGACAAACCTGCGGAACATCGGGATAAGGTGTTGATGATTGATGCCCGCAATATCTACCGCAAGGTAACCCGCAAGATCTTTGACTTCACCCCGGAACAACTCGAAAATATCACCGCCATTGTCTGGCTCTACCGTGGTCAGACCGAGCGTTTTACCGATTTACTGGCAAACTACACCAGCAAAAGCCTGACTGAAGCGCAGCAAGCTGAGCTTCTCCAACAATACCAGACCCGCCTTGAGACCATTCATACTGCCGTCACCCCCTTTTTAAAAAGTATCCCCTCAGATGGCGTGCAGGCCGAGAGCTATGGCGAATTACTCACCACCCTTGCCCAGTTGCAGGAATCCAGCATAGCGTTCAAGACATCAACCCAGGATAATCTTACGCAATGGCAGGATATGGCAAACCCGACCATCTCACAACTAAGTGCCTTTATAGAAAACAAGCAGGGACTGGCAGGGCTGGCGGAACAGGCCCGTGACCTGATCAAACTGGTTGACCATGCCTTTAAATTAATCAACCGTCTGCTTGAACTCTGCGAAAAGGAGCTTCACGCCAAAAAGAGCCCGCTCTGGACTACAGAGATCAATGGTAGTCGCAGGAACAATCTTACAAAACAGGCCGAAGCCGCTCGGAAAGAGCTGGTGACACAGCTCAAGCAGGTTCGTTATTTTTATCATCAGGCCCACTGGCTTCTCTGCCGCTTTCCGGAGGGCAAACTCTGTGATGTGGAGGGGCTGGTCAAGCTGGTTGACCAGGAGGAACTTGCCGCCAATGACTGGAGCCTGACCCCTGGCCGTTATGTGGGAGTGGCACCGGAAGAGGTGGATGAAGATTTTGATTTTGAGGCGACCCTGACCGATATCCATGCGGAGCTGGCCGAACTTAATGGCGAAGCGGTGGAGTTGGCAGCAAAGATTGCCCGGAATTTTGCAGGATTAGCGCTATGAATACCGCCCACCTGCTTGAGGTTATTGCCGAAGGGGAAGGACTGCATACCGAATTTAAAGAGGCGGTGGATACGCTGCCAGCCAATCTCTTTGATACGGTTTGCGCCTTTCTTAACACCGATGGCGGCCTGATCTTTCTCGGCGTTTCAGACAGGGGTGAGATCATTGGGGTGGATCAAAACGCCATTAGCCGCATGAAGGTGGATATTGCCAATCTCTCCAATAACCCCCAGAAAATTGATCTGCCCTACCTGCTCTTTCCCTATGCAACCGAGATTGACGGTAAAACCATTATTGTTATTCAGGTTCCACTCAGCTCCCAACTCCATAAACATAAGGGCGAAATCTTCCTGCGCAGTGAGGATGGTGACTATAGAGTGCAGGGAACTCACCAACTGGCCGGACTGCTCAACCGCAAGCTGGGGATCTTCAGCGAACAACGCCCCATTCGTTTCAGCTCCATGGCAGACCTGCGACCCGAACTCTTTGACCGGGCCAGACGGCTGATGCGCTCCTACAACTCTCAGCACCCATGGGCCGATCTATCCGACGAAGAGTTATTGCATATTGGCGGATTTTACACCACTGATCCTGACACCGGCAAAACAGTTCTTTCCCTGGCAGGAATCCTGATATTCGGTCATGATGTTGCCATTGCCCAGGCCGTACCCGCCTATAAAATTGACTGTTTACTGCGCCGGGACAATGAAGAACGCTATGACGATCGTCTGATGATCCGAACCAACCTCATTGATGCCTATGACCAGATGATGGGCTTTGTGGAGAAACATCTCAACGACCCCTTTTATCTGGAGGGAACCCAACGAATCAGCCTGCGGGACAAGATTTTCCGGGAGGCGGTGTCAAATATCGTCTCCCACCGGGAGTATAGCAGCGGTTCCCCGGCCCGATTAATGATCTACCAAGACAGGGTGATCTTTGATAACCCCGGAACCCAGCATCATTTCAGTGAAATCACCCTGGAAAACCTGCGCCCCTTTTCCAAGAACCCCACCATCTGCAAGTTTATGATCCAACTGGGCCGTTTCGATGAACTTGGCTCCGGCGTCCGCAATATCAATAAATACCTGCCCCTCTACGCCCATGGCTCCAAACCAATCTTTAAGGATACCATGCACGGCTTTGAGCTGATCATTCCCTTAGCCGAGGCCAGCGAAGATGTTACCGGGGAAGTCGCCCCCGAAGTCACCCCCGAAGTGACCCCCGAAGTCACCCCCGAAGTCCACAGAATGCTGGTATTGCTGCATGGGGAAATGAGCCGCAAAGAGATTCAACAGAAACTGGAACTGGTCGATGAAAAGCATTTCCGTGAGCATTATCAACAACCAGCCATTGCCCTGCAACTCATTGAAATGACTATCCCGGATAAACCACGGAGTAGTAAACAGCGGTATCGCTTGACGGCGTTGGGGGAGAGGGAAGTTGAGAGAGTGCTGGAGGGTGGGGTATGAGTTGGCGAGAAATTTTTCTTGGCGATGCAATCCATATTAAGCATGGCTTTGCGTTTAAAAGCCAATATTTTTCAAGCAGTGGGGTGTTGATGCTTTTGACCCCAGGTAACTTTCACGAGAAAGGTGGGTTCAGAGTTAGGCCAGCAAAAGAGCGCTTTTACACAGGAGATTTCCCGGACACATTTTTGCTGAAAAAAAATGATCTAATTGTAGCAATGACCGAACAAGGGGCTGGTTTACTTGGCAGTTCAGCATGGATTCCTGAGTCCGATAAATATCTCCACAATCAACGACTTGGTAAAATTGACGAAATAGATAAAAATATTTTGGCTCCCAAATACCTTTATCATCTTTTCAATACATATAATGTTAGAGGACAAATATCAGGAAGTGCGACAGGGACTAAAGTCCGTCATACAGCCCCAGAAAGAATCTATAAAGTTAAAGTCCGAATTCCAGGTGTAAATACTCAAGAAACTATAGCCTCAATAATAGATGCCTACGACGACCTGATCGAAAACAACCGGCGGCGGATACAGTTGCTGGAGGAGTCGGCCCGACTGCTCTATAAGGAGTGGTTTATCCACCTCCGCTTCCCCGGCCATAAACACACCAAAATCATTGATGGTGTACCAGAGGGTTGGGAAAGAAAAGCTCTTGGAGAATGTGCTGTACTCAATTACGGAAAAGCTCTAAAAAAAGATTCCCGTGTTGATGGAGACTATCCTGTTTATGGGTCAAGTGGTATTGTGGGTTCACATGACAAAGCTATTGTTAAGGCCTCTGCCATTATTCTTGGCCGAAAAGGAAATGTTGGAAGTGTTTATTGGTCAGTTTGCGACTGTTGGCCTATTGATACCGTCTATTATATCTTACCTGAAGAATCGGATTACTACTTCTATTATACTTTAAAGAATATGACCTTTATCAATACCGATGTTGCTGTTCCTGGGCTCAATCGTAACTTTGCCTACAGTCGTCTTATATTAAACCCTGAGAAAATAATCAAAGCGGAGTTCAACGGTAGAGCACGTCAGATGCATGCACAAATTGAAGTGTTATTACAACAAAACCAAAAACTAGCCCAGGCCCGCGACCTTCTCCTGCCCCGCCTGATGAATGGCGAGATTGAGGTATAACCCTATGGCAACAGCAGAACAGCTTAAATCATTAATTCGCTCGAAATTCAGTAAAGATTCCGAACGTTTCTTCACCATTGCCCTCCAAGTGGCAGCCCATGAAGCCCGTCAGGGTCATAAGGGCTTGGCCCATGATATCCGTGATATTATTGATGCCGAGCGCAAGAAAAAAGGGCCTAAACTGGTTTCATTCCCTAAAAATCTGCAAGGGCTGGTCTTAACAGAAGATCCGTCGGTGCCCCTTAGTGCCATGGTTACCACCCAAGCGGTGCGGGAGCGTTTACAGCGGGTAGTGCATGAGTATCGACAACAGGAAAAACTCAAATCCCACGGCCTGAAACATCGCCGTAAGATCATGCTTATTGGCCCACCGGGAACCGGCAAGACCATGAGTGGTATGGTACTGGCCAAGGAACTTCACCTGCAACTCCATACCATCCAGGTGGATCGACTGGTGACTAAATTCATGGGTGAGACCAGTGCCAAGCTGCGCCAGATTTTTGATCTGATCCAGCAGGAGCATGGAGTCTACCTCTTTGATGAGTTTGACGCCATTGGCGGTGACCGCTCACTGGATAATGAGGTGGGTGAAATGCGCCGGGTGCTCAATGCCTTTCTGCAATTTATCGAGCAAGACACTTCGGATAGTTTAATCATAGCCGCAACGAATAACCCCAAATTACTCGACCGTGCTCTGTTCCGCCGCTTTGACGATGTACTCTATTATAAAAACCCGGAGACGGAGGAACGAAAAGCACTCATTGCCAATGTTCTGGGAACCTTTATGGCCACAAGATTCGGCTGGAAACAGGTTCTCAAAATAAGCGAAGGTCTCAGCCACGCCGAAATAGACCACGCCTGCCGGGATGCCATAAAAAACGCCATCCTTACTGACCGCAATAAAATCTCAGCCAAACAACTTCTGGTTACCCTGCACGAACGGCAAGAAACCCATAAAGGGGCCAGAGGGTAATCAAAATGCCAACAAATTTACCGCACCTTGTTATTACCGACTTTGAACAAGAGCCATTTACTGGCACAGGTGGTGGCAATGGTAAACCTCGCCCTACCAGAGATCGTACCGGACATAGTATTCTTCTGCACCAACAGCTTGAACAGGCCTGGGCTGATGCTGAAAATGATGCTGTTGTGTATCGCTCTCAGCGAAATGGTGTCTATCTCGAATTTAAGGGAGAGCAAGGTTACGAGTTGGTCACCAAGAGTCTTGAAAATTTGCGGGGTGCAAACCAGGAAAGCTGGACCCGCCTCCTTAATGTTCGCAAGGAAATCGTGTCGGTTGCAGATAAAACAGATAGTGTTGAGGTTATATTTGCAACCGTTTATGTGCCGAGTGCAAAGAGAGAACTGCTTTTCAAGCAAATTGAGCGCTATGCAACAGAGGATAATGCCAGATCCGGTCAACCCAAAAATGCTAACTTACTTGAAAGTATTTCTGCTATTCGTAAGGCTTTAGAAGTCGAATCGTTCTGGCAGGATGCCAAGGATCTGATGCCAACGGATAAGCCTCAGTGGTGTGAGGTTTGGTTAAGTTCTGATCAGGAAGAAGTGGTTCAGCGTTTCACAGCATTACTTGATAAACAGCAGATTAATTACAAATCTGGCGTGGTTCGTTTCCCCGAGAGAACCGTTAAAATTATTCATGCCAATCGTAATCAACTGGAAAGTATCACCAGGTTATCAGATGATATTGCCGAATACCGTCGGGCCAAGGAAACCGCAGCATTTTGGTTGGATCAGGAAAATAGGGAACAGGCGGAGTGGGTAGAAAATATCCTTGAGCGTCTAGAAGTCTCTCAAGATGCTGAAGTTGCTGTTTGTATTCTTGATACTGGAGTTAATAACGGTCACCCTCTTCTCAGCCCTTGCCTGCAGGATGAAGATTGTCAGACAGTGCATCCAGACTGGGGCAGTCATGACCATGATAAGCATGGAACCTTGATGGCAGGTGTTGCAGCCTATGGTAATCTTCAGGAAATCCTGTGCCATGATGAGGTGATAAGCCTGCAACATTACCTCGAGTCAATCAAAATTATACCCCCAAGTGGCTCAACAGAACCTGAATTATGGGGCTATGTTATATCTCAGGCGGTTTCAAAAGCCATTATTCAAGCACCAAACAGGAAACGCATAACTTGCATGGCTATAACCGCCGATGACACCAGAGACCAAGGTAGGCCTTCTTCCTGGTCGGCGGAATTGGATCAAATATGTTCAGGGGCTGAAGACGAGGAACAAAAGTTTTTTATTGTTAGTGCCGGGAATTGCAATGAGGCGAGAAGTTTAGCCGAGTGCAGCGATTACCCCAAAACGCAATTAGGGGAATCCATTCATGATCCGGCCCAATCCTGGAATGCCTTAACCGTAGGAGCCTTCACTGAGCTTGACCAGATTAGAGACTCAACCATGACGGGCTATGAAGCGATAGCTCCTGCGGGTGGGTTATCTCCTTTTTCAACCACCTCCCTGCCGTGGGAGGATAAGTGGCCAATCAAACCTGAAATTGTCATGGAGGGGGGCAATATTGCCAAAGACTCCAGCAATTTTATCACGGAATGTGATGACCTTTCGACTCTATCCACCTTTTTCGATCCGCAACAGGCCCATTTTTACCCTTTCAATATGACCAGTGCTGCTGCTGCGCAAGCGGCGTGGTTTGCTGCCCAAATTCAGGCGGAGTATCCAGATTATTGGCCAGAAACAATCCGTGCCCTTATGGTTCATTCGGCAGAATGGCCCACAACGCTAAAACAACAATTTATGTCTGATGAGAGTAAGACATCTTATAAACGATTGCTCCGTATCTGTGGCTATGGGGTGCCTGATTTACAAAAAGCACGCTTTTCTGCCAGCAACAGTTTAACCATGATCATCCAGTCAGAGTTGCAGCCCTTTGCGAAAAAGGAGACCGGAAGCGGATATTGCACCAAGGATATGCATCTATATGACCTACCGTGGCCACTAGAGGCTTTGCAATCCCTCCCTGATGACACCAAAGTTGAGATGAGGATCACCCTGTCCTATTTTGTTGAGCCAGGTCCAGGTGAGATTGGCTGGCAGGATCGCTATCGTTATGCGTCACACGGATTACGCTTTGAATTAAACTCATCTGGAGAAGAAAAAAAGCAGTTAGTGCGTCGGATCAATAAAAAAGCCAGAGACAAGGAGAACGGTCATCCGGGTACAGCCAGTGCTGCTGATCATTGGGTGCTGGGGCAGGCTCGAGATAAAGGCTCAATCCACTCAGACATCTGGAAAGGGTACGCCTCTGATCTGGCATTATCAAATTTGATAGCAATCTACCCAACCATTGGCTGGTGGCGTGAACGGGCACATCTTGGCAGGTGGAGCCGGAAGACCAGATACGCCTTGATTGTTTCGATTACGACACCCGAACAGGGGATAGATATTTATACGCCTGTTGCTAACCAGATTGGTGTTGCTGTTCCAGTTGAAATTGAAGTTTAGGGTGTTATGAGCGGAATTATCTTTTACAAGACCCATGAGGGGGAGAAGAAAATTGAGGTCACCTTTCTGGATGAGAATTTTTGGCTAACTCAAAAAGCAATTGCCGAGCTGTTCAATGTCCAGAGACCAGCAATTACCAAGCATCTGGGAAACATTTTTTCATCCGTTGAGCTTGTGGAAGATTCAGTATGTTCCATTTTGGAACATACTGCCGCTGATGGAAAAAATTATAAAACCAAATATTATAATCTTGATGCCATCATCGCTGTTGGCTACCGGGTAAACAGTTACCAGGCTACTCAATTTCGTATATGGGCCACTCAAACCCTCAAAGAATATATTATTAAAGGATTTATTCTGGATGATGAACGTCTCAAACAAGGCAAAAGCTTTGGCAGAGATTATTTTGATGAGTTACTGGAACGAATCAGGGAAATCCGGGCGAGTGAACGCCGCTTTTATCAGAAAATTACTGATATTTATGCCTTGGCCGTTGATTATGACAAAAAATCACCCCAGACTAAAGCCTTTTTTTCCGCTGTTCAAAACAAGTTGCACTGGGCCATAACGGGTAAAACTGCAGCAGAAATTATTTACGAATCAGCCGATGCCACTAAGATTCATATGGGTTTAACCAACTGGAAACAGGCACCAGATGGCAAAATTGTAAAATCTGATGTGTCTGTTGCCAAAAATTACCTCAGCAAAGCTCATATCAAAGAATTAAACCGAATAATTTCTGCCTATCTTGATCTTGCTGAAAATCGGGCCGAGCGGCAGATTTTGATGAAGATGGCTGACTGGAAACAATTTCTCCATAGTTTTTTGGAGTTATCAAATTACCCAATCTTAGAAGACAAAGGGACAGTCAGTGCAATCGAAGCAAAGTTAAAGGCGGAACAGGAGTATTCAGAATATCGTCAGAAACAAGATGCTGAATATATTTCAGATTTTGACCGGGAAATCAAACGGATTACAGGCAAATTGAAATGAATCAGTTCACCGAAGATACCCTCGTTCAGCAGACCACCGCCGATTACCTGTTAAATGAACTGGGTTGGGATGAGTCGATCTACGCCTTTGATGAAAAACTGGGCGCGGCAGGGACCCTGGGGCGGGAGTCTGAGCAGGAGGTGGTCTTAGCTCGTTATCTGCACCAGAAACTTATTGAGCTGAATCCTGGGCTGCCGGAAGAGGCGTATCGGGATGCGGTTCGGCAAATAGTGGAAAGCAGTAGTTCCCAGCTGATTCTCACCACCAATCGGAGCAAGGACAGGCTCTGCCGAAACGGGGTTGAGGTTGTCTTTCGCAATGAAAAGGGGGAACGGCTGAAAAAACGGCTGCGGGTCTTTGACTTTGAGAATCCGCAAAACAATCATTTTCTGGTGGTGCGGGAGTTATGGCTGAAAGGCCAGATCTATCGCCGTCGGGCCGATCTTGTCGGCTATGTTAATGGCATTCCCCTGATCTTTATGGAGGTGAAAAACCTCCATAAAGATGTCAAGGCGGCCTATGAACAGAATTTTTCTGATTATAAAGATACGGTTCCCCAGCTATTTCACCATAACGCCCTCGTTATTATCGGCAATGGCATTGAGGCCAAGGTCGGCTCTATCTCATCCCAATATGAGCATTTCGGTGAATGGAAACGGCTGGCAGAGGATGAACCAGGGGTGGTGGCCATGGAGACCCTGCTCAAAGGGGTCTGTTCCAAGGCCAATCTCATGGATCTTTTTGAAAATTATATCCTTTTTGATGAATCAGGCGGCACCCCTGTCAAGATCATTGCCAGGAACCATCAATTCCTGGGAGTCAACAAGGCCATTTGCGGGGTTGAATCACGCCAGGAGCGGCATGGTCGCTTAGGGGTTTTCTGGCATACCCAAGGCTCGGGAAAATCTTACTCCATCGTCTTTTTTGTCAAGAAGGTGCATCGTTCCCTTGGTGGTAATTACACCTTTCTGGTGCTCACCGACCGGGAAGATCTGGATTCACAGATATACAAAACCTTTGCCGGTTGCGGTCTGGTGGACAATGATAAAGACCCCTGTCGGGCGGGCAGTGGCAAACATCTCAAGGGGTTACTCGCCGAGCATAAGTCTGTTGTTTTCAGTCTGATTCAGAAATTTAACAAAGAAGTTTTACCCAACGAGCCATACTCACAACGGGACGACATCATCGTCATCACCGATGAGGCCCATCGCAGCCAGTACGGCAGCCTATCCCTGAACCTGCGTAACGCCCTGCCCAATGCCAGTTTTATCGGTTTTACCGGCACCCCTCTCTTTTCCGATGATGAGATTACCAAACGGGTTTTTGGTGATTATATTTCCACCTATGATTTTCAGCGAGCCGTGGAGGATGGGGCCACCGTACCACTCTACTACGATGCCCGAGGTGAAAATCTCGGGGTGGCTACCGCTGAGTTGAATGAAAAAATTGCTGAAAAACTGGAAGAATTCGAGATTGATGATGTTAATGTGGAACAGCGATTAGAGCGGGAACTCAAGCGGGATTATCATATCATAACCGCAGGGCCGCGTCTGGATCAGATTGCCCGTGATCTCGTCCACCATTATTCCACCGGGTGGGAGAACGGCAAGGCCATGCTGGTCTGTATTGATAAGATTACCTGTGTACGGATGCATAAACTGATTACGTTTTACTGGCAGGAGAGTCTTCAACAGCTTGAAAAAGAGCCACCGCAGCCAGGTGAACAGGAACAACTCTACCACACCCGTAAGATAAGCTGGATGCAGGAAACCGAGATTGCGGTAATGATCAGTGAAGAGCAGGGTGAGGTGGAGAGATTTCGTAACTGGGATCTGGATATTATCCCCCACCGTACCTTGATCAAAGAAGGGTTTATTAACAAAGATGGTGACCGCATTGATCTGGAAAGTGCCTTTAAAAAGAAAGAGCATCCCTTCCGGCTGGCCATTGTCTGTGCCATGTGGCTGACTGGTTTTGATGTGCCAAGCCTGGCTACCCTGTATCTGGATAAACCCCTCAAGGCCCACACCTTAATGCAGGCCATTGCCCGTGCCAATCGAGTTGCTGAGGGGAAGAATAACGGCTTGATTGTTGATTATTGTGGCATCCTTAAAAATCTGCGTAAGGCGCTGGCCACCTTTGCCGGTCGTGAGGATGACGGTCATGGTGGTGATGGGGTTGAGATTGACCCGGCGCGGCCCAATGAGGAATTACTGGCAGAGCTTGGTGAAGCCATCCAGCTTGTCCGGGATTTTTTAAAGAGAGAGGGCTTTCTGCTGGATAGAATTTTTGCAGCGGAAGGTTTTAAGCGGAATGCAGAGATTATGGCGGCCAAAGAAGCGGTCAACGAGAACGATCAAACCAGAAAACGATTCGAAATCATGGCTCGTACCGTCTTTAAAAAGTTTAAGGCCTGCATCAATATTCGCCCGGAAATAAATGACTTTAAACGTAAGCGGGATGCCATTAATATCATCTATAAGAGTTTGCAGAGAGACCGGGAAGCGATTGATATCAGTAAGATCATCCAGGATTTGCACCAGATTGTTGACGAAGTGATTGATACTCATCCGGCAGAGACAAAAGAAAAAAGCACGATATACGATATCAGCAAGATTAATTTTGACAGGTTAAGGCAGGAGTTCAAGATAAGCAAGACTAAGCGAACAGCGGTTCAATGCATGAAATCCGCGATTGAAGATCGACTGCGAAAACTTCTGCAGCAGAATCCGCTCCGAACTGATTTTCAAAAACATTATGAGGAGATCGTTGCCGAGTATAACCGGGAAAAGGACAGAGTTACCATTGAGAAAACCTTTGAGGCATTATTAATACTCGTCAACGAGCTAAGCGATGAAGAAAAACGGGCTGTGAAAGAGGGGCTCGATGAGGAAACCCTGGCCTTGTACGATTTGCTTTGTAAGCCGAATTTGTCAAAAAAAGAAATTAACCGCCTGAAAAAAGTGGCAACGATACTTCTGGAAACCCTGAAGGACAAAAAACTGCGCATTGCCAACTGGCGGGAAAAAGAATCCTGCCGGGATGCTGTGAGGCAGAATATATATGATTTTTTATTTGATGAACAATCCGGTCTACCGATGGATAGTTATGGCGATGATGAGGTGGAAGTTTTGTCGGAAAGCATATTTAGTCATATCTATAGGGCTTACCCGGTTGTACCCTCACCATATTATTCGTCTCTTTAAAAGAGTGTGTACAGAAGGTCTGTTTGTTAATGGAGGTAAGGGCTCTCCTACCGTACAAAGACAGAAAAATGGTGTTGCTGGAGAAACGTAACCACGCATTCTTATGTACTGTGCGCGCGGGGATTACGTGTAAAATTCAAGGGTTGAGAAATAAAAAAAGCCCGTCATACCATAGATGAATTGGTATAACGAGCTAAATGGTGGAGGCGGCGGGAGTCGAACCCGCGTCCAAAAATGCTCCCCTCTCGTATCTACATGCTTAGTTCCGGGCTTTAAGATTCGCGAAAGTGGCCCCGCCGGAACCAGAGTACACTGACGCTATTCTACTAAATCTTATTCTTTTGCCGGTAGACGCAGCAGAAGAACCAGCCCGTTAGTCGGCGCTCCGATCCAGCCTTACGGGCGAAGGCCGGGGGAACGGCACAGCAGTCTAAGCTGCCAGTGCGTAGTTATAATCGTCGGCGATTATAATTAAGTTTCCATCAGTTTTACGAGCAGATAGAAAGCTCGGCATGCAACGTAAAGCTTACACATCCCTGTCGAATCCGTTTCGCCCCCTTGTCTTGAAACATATTCATCAGCACTCCATCTTCATCCGTTTGAGTATTGGCGTATAGCTCTACTATTACGCCAATACTCAAACGGATGAACCTGAAGCACTGCTAAACGTGTCTTTTGATAATAGCCTATTCGTAATAAATGAAATTAGGCGTTGTTGATTTATTATTACACTCAGCCGATCTGACCATGTCTCATGGCACGCTGCAATTCACGGTTGCTCTGTTTTTCTTTCAGAGATGCCCGTTTATCATACAATTTCTTACCGCGTGCAAGGCCAAGCTCGATCTTAGCTTTACCATTTCCTACAAAGTAAATCTTCAAAGGGATCAGCGCAAGGCCCTTTTCCTTTAATTTTCCTATCAGCTTGCGCAATTCCCGTTTGTGAAGCAGCAGTTTACGCACCCGCATGGGTTCATTTGGGTTATGGGTGGCAAAGCTGTACATGGAAATATGGACATTATGCAGATAGAGTTCACCCCGGGAATCGATTTGGGCATAGCCATCACGCAGGTTGGCCTTACCAGCTCGCAGCGATTTTACTTCAGGCCCACGCAATACCATACCTGCCTCGTATCTGGCATCGATGTGGTAGTTGTGGAAGGCTTTTTTATTTTTGCAGACAATTTTAACAGCTTTGTCTGTACCCTTATTTCCCATTTTTCCGTTGTCTAATCAGCGGTTACCCGCATGGCCTCTTCATAAGTAGTAATTCCAGCTTTTACCTTTTCCCAGGCGTCCTCCCGTAAAGTAGTCATTCCTTCGCGGATTGCAAGTTGTCTTAGTTCCTCTGTGCTCTTTTCAGCTGAGATCATTCTTTTCATTTTTTCTGAGAGAGGAAAAATTTCGAAAATACCACATCTTCCCTTAAAACCCGTTCCTCTGCATTTTCTGCACCCTTTGCCTCGTTTCAGCTTGTAGGTTTCTTTTTCTGCAACCGGAAAGCCAAGTTTTATAAGTTCGTTCCCTTCTATTTCAAAAGATTCTATACAATGGGGGCAGACGGTTCGTACCAGTCTCTGGGCCAGTGAGCCCAGCAGGGTGGAAGAGATGAGAAATGGTTCCAGCCCCAAATCCCTTAAGCGAACAATGGAAGAAACCGCATCATTGGTATGGAGCGTGGAGAATACCAGATGACCGGTCATAGCAGCCTGAACCGCATGAGATGCCGTATCAAAATCGCGAATCTCACCGATCATGATAACATCCGGATCCTGGCGCAGGATATTACGGAGAATGGTTGAGAACGTGACATCAATAAGAGGTTGTACTGAAATTTGATTAAAGGCTTCGTACACCATTTCCACCGGATCTTCCACGGTAACAATATTTGTTTCAGGTGTGGCGATTTTTTCCAGTGTGGAATAGAGGGTCGTCGATTTACCAGATCCTGTGGGGCCGGTAACAAGCACAATCCCATGGGGAGATTTGATAAAGGAATTATAGACAATTCGATCCCGCTGAGAAAAGCCGAGCCTGTCCAGATCCTGAAAAATCACATCCGGATCAAGGATACGCATGACTACTTTTTCCCCGAAGGCAACAGGCACAGTGGAAACACGAACTTCGGCTTCTTTGTCGCCACTGAGAGAAAGTTTAATTCGACCATCCTGAGGTCTTCTTTTCTCTGCAATATCAAGTCTGGCCAGGAACTTAATCCGTGCTACAATGGCAGCGTGAACAGCTTTTGGAAGGTTGTAGATTGTGTGAAGGGCGCCGTCAATCCGAAAGCGAACCATACAGGTGTCTCGTTTGGGTTCCACATGGATATCACTGGCATTTTGATCGAGTGCGTAGTTGAAAAGGTGATTAACCGCCGATTTAATATGTTGATCTGATGAAGAAATCTCTTTGGCAGAGGATACTTTAACAAACTGTTCCAGATTTCCAATATCCACAGACCCGCCAATTCCCGATCCGCCAAACTGATCTTCTGCCGCACTGATAGATTGCTGAAAGCCAAAAAATTCGGAAAGGATTTTCTTAATATCAGTTTTTGGAGCCAGATAAGGTTTTATCTTTACCTGGTTGGCCTGCTCAATATCTTTTAAGACGGTTGTATTGTCTGGGTGATATACTGCAACTTCTAAAATTCCGTTTTGAAAATTAAAGGGTAACAGCAGATGTCTGATGGCAAAATTTCGTGGAATGGTCTTGGTGACCGTATCCATATCAAGCTTGAGGGGATCCAGTTTTTTAAAAGGGATATTACAAACCTCGCTCACTGCCCGTATGATAGTGTCTTCATCCAGGGTGACACCTTTTCGTCTACCGGCATCCAGCTTAAAGGAAACAATTACATCCACAAGATCGGGATAGCTTTTATCAAATTTTCGTTCCGAGCTGAATTGTTTGAGAAGTTTGTTACGCTGTTTTCCTTTTTCAAGGGTGATAAACTGACGTTGTTTCTTGGTTATCAGCCTCTTTTTTGAGAGGATATCGAGGAGGGCGTCGCTGTTTAGTAGTGGCATAATGTCGTAGGATGCTAAAAAAATACTAAGGATATTGGAATAATACTCCTGCTATTGTCTTCTTTTTCCCATACTTTATCAAGAAACTTTTAACTCTGACCGCTATCTGTTATAAACTGAGTGCTATGAAGCCTTAATTTATATGAACATTCATTTATATTTCAGGAATTATCCATGTCATTAATTGTCAGCCAGTTATATCGAAAAATTGATGAGGGTCGTGAATATTGTTTTAATATCGAATCCAGCCATCCATTGTCGCCAGAGGAGAAGAGCCGGTTACAGCTTATTCTGGCAGATGGGTTCCTGGCAGATTCTGTAACCGATAAGTCATTACTTACCGGGGATCGGGTGGTGGAAATGGGGCCACGGCTTAACTTTGCAACGGCCTGGTCGTCGAATATGGTTTCCATCTGCAATGCCACAGGACTTGACTGCGTTTCCCGTGTGGAAAGATCACGCAGGTACCTTGTTGAAGCAGGGCAGGATCTTGAAACTTTTGTTCGGGATAATCACGATAGAATGACAGAATGCCCTTATCCGAAAGCACTTTCCACCTTCGAAACCGGGATTAAGCCGGAAGCCGTGTACGATGTTGATATGATAGGCGGAGGGCCGGATGCACTTCTTGAAATCCCCGGTATTTCCATGGACGAGCGTGATCGTAACTTTTATTACGATTACTTTGTAAAAAAACATGATCGTAATCCCACCATTGTAGAGATTATGGATCTCAATAACGCCAACTCCGAACACTCACGCCATGGCTTTTTCCGAGGCCACCAGGTGATTGATGGCGAGAAACAGGACGCAACTCTTTTTGAGTTGGTTATTGAAACCTTAAATAAAAATCCCAAAGGGAGTCTGGTGGCCTTTAAGGATAACTCCAGTGTGGTGGAAGGACATGATATCCATACCATTATACCGCAGACACCGGGGGCTCCCTGCGCTTTAAAAGAAAGTGACGCATGTTATCATATGCTGCTTACTGCCGAGACCCATAATTTCCCCACAGGAGTTGCACCTTTTCCCGGTGCTGAAACAGGATCGGGCGGGCGTATTCGCGACGTCCAGGGAACGGGAAAAGGCGGATTTGTTATCGCTGGTACCACCGGTTACTGTGTGGCAAATCTTCATATCCCCGGCTACACCCTTCCGTGGGAAAATTCCTACCAATGCCCCGAGAATCTGGCTTCAGCGCTGGATATTGAGATTGAGGCCAGTAACGGAGCCTCCGATTACGGGAATAAATTTGGTGAACCCATGATTCAGGGTTTTACCCGTTCTTTTGATCTTCGTCTTGAAAATGGTGAACGCTGGGGCTTTTTAAAACCTATTATGTTCACAGGCGGTATCGGCCAGATTGATGATCGGCACACAGAAAAAGATAAAGAATTAAAGGGAATGAAGATTGTCCAGGTGGGTGGCCCTGCCTATCGGGTTGGTTTTGGCGGTGGTGCCGCATCTTCCATGCTTCAGGGCGAAAACGCCTCAGAGCTGGATTTTAATGCCGTACAGCGTGGTGACGCCGAAATGGAACAGAAGATGAATCGTGTCATCCGGGCATGTAATGAAATGGGTGATAAGACCATCATTGATGTTATCCATGATCAGGGTGCCGGAGGGCCTGCGAACGTCTTGAAAGAGCTTGTAGAACATTCAGGTGGCTATATTGAAATCCGCAAAATGCGGGTTGGCGATCCCACCATGTCTGTGCTTGAAATCTATGTTGCAGAATATCAGGAACGAAACGGTTTTCTGATCAGCCCTGAAAATATTGAACAGTTTCAGGCAATCTGTGATCGTGAAAAAGTAGGCTGCGAGGTGCTGGGTGAAGTTACCGGCGATTTGCAGTTTGTGGTACGTGACGAACTTGACGGTTCCACACCGGTGGATATTGATCTTTCAGAACTGCTTGGTGATATTCCGGTTAAAACCTTTGAGGATAATCGTTCAAAGGCGGATCTGAAACCTCTGGAACTCCCTGATGATCTGACTGTGGTCGCTGCATTGCATGATGTGCTGCGACTGGTCTCTGTCGGTTCAAAACGTTTCCTTACCAATAAGGTGGATCGTGCCGTTACCGGACTCATTGCCCAGCAGCAATGTTGTGGCCCGTTACAACTCACTGTGAGTGATGTGGCAGTGGTCGCCCAGTCTCATTTTAGCCTCAGTGGTGGTGCGACTGCCATCGGTGAACAGCCCATTAAAATGCTGGTTGATCCTGCAAAAGGTGCCAGGATGGCAGTTGGTGAATCTCTTACCAACCTTGTCTGGGCCAGGATAGATGATCTGGAGCAGGTGAAATGTTCTGCAAACTGGATGTGGGCACCAAAGCTTCCCGGTGAAGGTGCTGCGCTCTTTGATGCTGCCAAAGGCATGTGTGATGCCATGATCGCCGTGGGAATGGCCGTTGATGGTGGGAAAGACAGCCTCTCCATGGCTACCATGGTGGGTGATGAAACAGTTAAATCTCCCCGCGAGCTGGTCATATCTGCCTATGCGGCGATGAGCGATATCAATAAGGTTGTGACACCTGATCTCAAGCAGGCTGGCGCGTCCTCGCTTCTTTTTATTGATCTTGCAAATGGAAAGAATAGATTGGGTGGTTCGGCACTGGCGCAAACCAGATCCCGTTTGGGAAATGACTGCCCGGATATGGATGATCCCAAAGCTGTGAAACAGGCATTTATTGCCGTTCAGGAGGCCATTGGAAAAGGATTAGTCACAGCAGGACACGATCGCAGTGATGGTGGAATCATCACCACTGTTCTGGAAATGGCATTTTCTGGAAACTGTGGTTTGAACATCGATTTGCAATCAACGGATGCTCCATTAGCGACCTTGTTTTCTGAAGAATTAGGGCTGGTACTTGAATGTGCGGATGACAATCTGAACGATTTACAGCAGATCCTTGCAAGTCACGATGTGGTTTCTGTTGTTCTTGGTAAAAGTGTTAAGGAAAAGCAGATTCAGATTCGAATTAATGGCGAAACAGTACTGAATGAAGATATGCGCAAGCTACGCGCGACATGGGAAGAGACAAGCTATCAGCTTGAACGACTCCAGGTGAATCCGGACTGTGCGGATCAGGAAAAGAAGGCCTGCTATGATCGGAAAGGGCCTGCCTATAAGCTCAGCTTTAGTCCTGAGCCCGCACCAGCCGCTCTCTTGACAAAAACAGACAAACCAAAAGTTGCCATCCTTCGGGATGAAGGCTCTAACTCCGATCGTGAGATGAGCTCAGCCTTTTATGCAGCAGGCTTTGAACCCTGGGATATCACCATGAGTGATCTTCTTGCGGGCCGAATAAACCTTGATGATTTTAGAGGTCTTGCCGCAGTTGGAGGATTTTCTTACGCTGATGTTCCGGACTCTGCCAAAGGATGGGCTGCAACCATCCGCTTTAATGATACCTTGAAAAAAATGTTTCGTGAATTTTACGAACGCCCCGACACTTTCAGTCTCGGAGTTTGTAACGGTTGCCAGCTCTTTGGTCTCCTTGGTCTGGTTCCATGGCAGGATATTGAGGCCGAGAAACAGCCTAGATTTATCCATAATCTTTCTGGCCGCTTTGAGTCCCGCTGGACTACGGTAAAAGTTGGAAAAAGTCCGTCGCTTATGTTGAAAGGCATGGAGGGCCTGGTTTTTGGTATCCATGTTGATCATGGTGAAGGACTTCTTACATTTCCCGATAAAGCGGTAAAAGAGCGGGTGCTCACAGAGAATTTGGCGCCACTCTGTTATGTGGATGATGAGGGGAATGCAACAGAAGCCTATCCTTTTAATCCAAATGGTTCACCTGATGGTTTGGCTGGACTCTGCTCTCCCGATGGACGTCATCTTGCCATGATGCCACATCCTGAACGGGTATTTCTTGCATGGCAGGCACATTATCTGCCGGAAGAGATGAAACATTTAAAGGTTTCACCGTGGATGCAGATGTTTCGTAATGCGTATGATTGGTGTGTGGGGTAGCAGCTTTTAAATTATTCCCTGCTGCGTAGTCTATTTTATAAGACTACGCAGCGTGGCAAGATTATCCCGATCTTCCTGTAAGTCCTTTCCTTTTGGCGTCTCAAGAGTCATGGGATGGTCTGCAAAACGGGGATCGTTCAGGAGATTACGAAAACCCTCCAGTCCTATCTCGCCTTTACCTATGTGCTCATGTCGATCTACTTTACATTTGAGACCCTTCTTGGAGTCATTCAGATGGAAGAATTTTATTCGATCTATTCCGACCAATCTATCAAATTCAGTCATGGTTTCCTGGTAGCTTTCTGGCGAGCGAATATCATAGCCGGCGGCAAAGATATGGCAGGTGTCCACGCAGATACCAAGTTTTTCCTGATATTTTGAACCCTCAATAATTGTTGCCAGTTCCTCAAAACGACTGCCCAGCCCTGTGCCTTGTCCTGCCGTGGTTTCAAGCAAGACCATGACCTGATTATCTGCAAGCTTAAGCGCAAGATCCAGGTTTGTAGTAAATCTTTCAATGCCGCTGGCAACGCCATCTCCCCCATGGGATCCGGGGTGCATAACCACAAAAGGGATATTCAGCAACTCACTGCGTTTTAATTCATCAGCAAAGGCAGTGATGGATTTTTTAACAAGATCTGGCTTTCCTGATGCAAGATTAATAAGATAGGACGCATGCGAGGCAACGGGCATGTTAGCAGATTCCTGCCAGGCATCAGCAAAGAGTTTTCGCTCTTCTTCTGTCACAGGGGCAGGGTTCCATTGCCGCTGGTTGCGGGTGAAGATCTGCAGAGCATCACCACCGACTTCTTTTATACGGTCAAAGGCAAGGTGTATGCCGCCTGCCACAGATTCGTGGGCTCCTAATAATACCATTTGTATGTCTCCTGTGGTGCTTTTTATTCAATGTTTTTCTCTGCTTTGCTTGAGAGGTATGTTCTGTTCTTAAATTTATGAATTTGTATTCGATAATATTCCCCCTCTTCAGGGTCGGCAAAGATTGCCTGTTTTTCTGTTTGAATTGCCTTTTCCTTAAAATCATTGGCCCAATAGGCTGTGGCCAACGTGTCCAGAACATATCCGGCAGGTACCTGTAAAACCGCAAGACGAGCCAGGTTGAGTGCCCTTGCGGGATCACGCAGTGTGTGGTCATCACTTGTAAGGAGCAACCAGGCCAGATTGTTGAGCAGTTTTGGGTTTGACGGTTCCAACTCAAGGGCCTTGTCATAGGCGGCAATGGCCTTTTTTTCCATCTTTTTATGCTGCATCAAATCACCTGCAATCCCAAGCCACAGCGCTTTGTCAGGTTCCCGGAGGAGTTTCTGGTCGAGGATGAATTCTGTATATTTTTCCTCATACCCCTTCGTCCAGGTCTCAGTTGGTAAGAGGTTCCGGCCAAAAGATGCGATAACAAGAATGAGAAGATAAACAGCCAGACTTAACCAGACCTTTCGGTTATGTCGTGTAATCCAGGACTTGTCCTGTTCGCATTTTTCAAGGTACTCTATCCTTTGGCCGATACCAAAATGATGCCAGCTAGGTAAGTCTCTGATGTTTCCTGACAGAACAGCAATTTTTTCAAATGCTGAAATTATGGAATGGCTGCTGCCAAGAGCTTTGAACACATGGAGATCGGCCTGACGTTCAAAGTTCCTGATAAAGTAACCAAAGAAAAAACGAAAATAGAGCAGCATGGCAATAAGAATGGTGACAGCCATGAATACTGTGAGCAGGTTTTCAGCCGTGAGTCCTGTGAACCCGAGAAGTGCGTAAAAGCTGCTTCTCGAAAGAAGGAAGAAGGTAAATGGCTCCAGGATAAAACCCGTCAGAACTGAGAAACCGGAAATAATAAAAAGGTAGAGCAGCATATGCTTTTTCTTGATGTGGCCGATTTCGTGGGCCATCACAGCATCGAGCTCTGCAAGTGATAAATTTTCAAGTAAAGCGGGAGTGATCATGACATAACGCAGACCCGGAAAGATCCCAAGGACAGCAGCCGTTATGACTCTTCCTTCAAAAAGTGGCCAGATAAATATTTTTGCAGTAAAGCGCTGGCTTTTAAAAAAGCCTTGCAGATGATCAAGTAATGTACCTTTTGGAAAAGGAGTGCAGCCCCAGAGTTTGCGCACCATGGGTGGGAAGAAGATCAGAAGCAGGAGGAGAAATAATATAAAAGAGGTATACTCGCCAGCTTCTGAATGGAGAAAGGTTTTGACTGCGGGAAAAGGGAGCAGGCTGAGAAGATCATTGGCCAGCGAAAGAAAAATCCATGGGAAAACAATGGGAAGATTTGCTTTGGTGTTGGTAGAAAGAAAGGTGCCACCTGTGTATTTCCGGCTAAATACCCTTTCATAGGAAGGTTTCGCCCGCCTCCACATCAGGAGCAGGAAGAGGAAAAAGAAGGCAAGGCCCCCAATATTGATAAAGGATGGAAAGAGTCCATTCAGGGAAAGCGGGCTCAGGTAGTAGTGGATATCACAGGAAAAAAGAGCAGCCGCATAGAAGAGCAAAGCCAGCAGTGAGAGGCGTTTTTCAGTGTCAAAATATGCGCCGGAACCATCTCCGGCAACTTTTGCGTAAAGACGTTTTGCAATGCGATCAAAAGTGAAAAGAAGTATGGAAAATATCACCATCGAGCCGAGAAAGGGAAGCTGGGGAGCCTCGGTTCCGCTGGTCATGGTAAACAGGAATATGGCGACAAGAAAGAAAAGAAGATTATTATAGATCATGGCCTCTGTTATATCGTGAATAGGGGGATCTTTCAATCAGGGAAGAACAAAAGATAAACCATGACGGAATATAAAAACATCGATTTCCTCAACAGTGGTGCTTTTTTTGTTGACAATTAAGCGCAGCTGTTTTTATATAGTGGGTTTTGATGCCGGAGCGGGCGCATAGCTCAGTTGGTAGAGCCACCGGCTCATAACCGGTCGGTCGTAGGTTCAAATCCTACTGCGCCCACCATTTTACATATAGAATCTGCACAAATGACCAGGTTCCTTGAATAGACGAAACTTTTTCTCAGACAGAGAGAGGCCAACTGCCTCACCCTTCATACCCGCTTTTGCTGAAGCAGACAAAAAAACCTGCTTTAAGAAGCCAGAAATCCAAAGGTACATCCCACAAGGGCTGTACCTTTTTTTTATGTCTGATCCCAGGCAATTAGGTGAGGGCTTCTAATGGCTGTTAAGATAGTTGAACTCTTAAATGGTCTTGATGCAATCGCTCCCTCAAAAATTGCTGAGAGCTGGGATAATGTGGGCCTTTTGATTGGTGATCCCCAACGTGAGTCCCATTCTGTTCTTCTTGGCCTTGATCCAACGCTGCCACTTCTTCAAGAAGCCATCAGGCGTGGCGCAGACACCTTAATAACTCACCATCCCTGTATTTTTCATCCCCTTCCTTTTGTACATACCAGTTCTCCGGAAGGGGCATTTCTTGAGCTTGCATTATCAAAGAAGATTAATGTGATTGCCTGTCATACGAATTTTGATAATGCAGCTCCTGGAGTGAGCGATGCTTTGGCCATGCTTCTTGGTTTAAAAGAATTGTCGCCTCTGCGCCGAATGCCTTCATCGGAAAACAAAAGTCAGGGGGCAGGACGGATTGGTAGCTACGTAACGCCTCTGTTTTTCAAAGAATTTATGCAGAAAGTATTTGCTGCTCTTGATCTCAAAAATGTGATGCTTGCAGGAAAACCGCCTGAAAAAGTACAGACAGTGGCTGTCTGTGGAGGGAGTGGTTCTGATTTTGTTGAGGAGGCATTCCTGCAGAATGCAGATGTATATCTTTCTGCAGAGATAAAGCATTCAACAGCTCGCTGGGCTGAGGAAGTCGGTTTTTGTGTGATTGATGGAACGCACTATGCGACTGAACGTCCGGCTCTTGCTTTACTGGAAAAACAAATAGTTGCCCGGTCGCTGGAATGTAACTGGGATTTGCAGATACTGCAATCCGAGTCGGAAAAACCGGCCTTTACTACCTTTTATAAAAATGATTTTTAATTGATGGACTCGTAAAAACTCTTCATCTTCTTCGTTACTGCAAATTTCTTATCTTTTCAACGTACCCTAGTACGCCGAAAAGATAAGAAATTTCCGTGCCTCGAATATGAAGGTTTTTCCAAGTCCATCTTGTTTTT